>NZ_QBUY01000130.1 GCF_003121405.1 Paraburkholderia sp. C35
GCTTTCTTTGCTTACTTTCTTTGCGGCGGCAAAGAAAGTAAGTGCCGCCCCGCACAGGGGCAACGCATGAAGAACCAATAACAAATCGCGGATGCCAGCAAAAGCAACAGCATACCCACCATGCAACCGCAAAACCAAAACGACCTCTTACTTTTTAGAAGCAGCCGCCCCACCGACTACCGGCAAATCAGCACTAGTCGCCATCCACAAAACTTCAGCATCCTCATCGCTAGTAGAAACAGCGGCATGCCCCGTACGACTGTCGAAGTAAAGACTATCCCCCGCATTCAAATGCGTAGGCGCATACAACTCCGAGTACAGACACACGCTCCCGCTGATCACATATAAAAACTCTTCGCCCTCATGCCGCCCCCAGTCGTCGAAGGCATCGAGCGTATGCGCGGTAATACGAATCCGGAACGGCAGCATCGCCTTATGCGCGAGATCGGTAGCGAGCAACTCCATCTGATACCCACGATACGCATGCCGCTGCCCGGCATCCTTGCGCGTGAGCGCGCGGCGTCCGCTTGCATTGACCTTCGGCGTCGATCCGAACAGTTCTCCCAGATCGATCTTCAACCCCACGACGATCTTCTGCAGCACGTCGAAAGTCGGCGACATCACTCCATTCTCGACTTTCGACAGCGTCGAGCGCGACACGCCGCACAGGCGGCTGGCCGTCTCCAGCGTGAGGTCGTGCGCGACGCGCGCGGCGCGTACGCGCCGGCCGAGGTCCGACGTCGAGGTATCAGTGGACTTGGTGAGCGAGGTATCCATGGGCTTGAATGACAGTGCGGCTCGATGCTTTTCGTGTTTCCGATCATAACATTCGCCTGGTTGCGCCCAGTCGGGCAGGTTCCGCGACGCACCACGAAGGCAAACAGATTTCCGATCTGAAACGCACCGGCAGAGTGTGCATGATGAGCCCCCTTCCTGAGAAGGCTTGCATAAAAAAACACGGGAAAACCCTCATTTTTCTGAGTTTCGACAGGGCAGCGCGATCGCGCAAATTCATGCCGCATCGCCGCTTGTCGCCATAAATTCTCGCGTGTATAGTTTCCGAACTTACTTTTGTTTCGTATCGGAAATCAAAGGAATTCAGATGAACGCATCGAGCATCCTCGCCGATCTCGGCATTGCAGACGCCGCCCAGGCGGGCGACATCGCCGTCCATTCGCCCATCACGGGTGAACGCATCGGCCGCGTGGCCAGCCAGTCGGCGGCTGAAGTCGACACGGTTCTGGCCAGCGCGAAGCAGGCATTCGAGCAATGGCGCAACGTACCCGCGCCGCGCCGCGGCGAACTCGTGCGTCTGCTCGGCCAGCGTCTGCGTGAGAAAAAGCAGGCACTCGGCAGCATCATCACGCTGGAAACGGGCAAGATCCTGCAGGAAGGTCTCGGCGAAGTGCAGGAAATGATCGACATTTGCGACTTCGCGGTCGGGCTGTCGCGCCAGCTTTATGGCCTCACCATCGCCTCGGAGCGCCCCGGTCACCGGATGGCCGAATCGTGGCATCCCCTCGGCACCTGCGTGGTGATCTCTGCGTTCAACTTCCCGGCGGCCGTGTGGTCGTGGAATGCGGCGCTCGCGCTCGTGTGCGGCAATGCGGTGGTGTGGAAGCCGTCGGAGAAAACGCCGCTGACGGCGCTCGCCGTCAACCAGATTCTCAATGAAGCACTGAAGGAATTCGGCGATGCGCCCGCTGGCCTCACGGCTGTCGTGAACGGTGGCCGCGACGTCGGTGCGAAGCTGGTCGCTGACCCGCGCGCGTCGATCGTCAGCGCGACGGGCAGCACGGAAATGGGCCGCACGGTCGGCGTCGAAGTGGCGAAGCGCTTCGGCCGCTCGCTGCTCGAACTCGGCGGCAACAACGCCGGCATCGTCACGCAGACGGCGGACCGCGAACTCGCGCTGCGCGGCATCCTGTTCTCGGCGGTCGGCACGGCTGGGCAGCGCTGCACGACACTGCGTCGTCTGTTCGTGCATGACAGCGTGTACGACCAGACCGTCGAGCGTCTGAAGCAGCTTTACGCCAAGGTGCCGATCGGCAATCCGCTCGAAAAGGGCACGCTGATGGGTCCGCTGATCGACAAGCAGTCGTTCGCGCGCATGCAGGAATCGCTGCAACAGGCGGCGGCCGAAGGCGGCAAGGTATTCGGCGGGGAACGGGTCGAAGTGAAGGGTTACGAAGGTGGCTTTTACGTGCGCCCGGCGCTCGTCGAAATGCCGTCGCAAACGGGCGTGGTGCTGAAAGAAACCTTTGCGCCGATCCTCTACGTGCTGCGCTACTCCGATTTCGACGATGCCATCGCTGCGAACAACGCGGCGCATCACGGTCTGTCGTCGTGCGTATTCACGACCGACTTGCGCGAAGCCGAGCGCTTCACGTCGGACTCGGGCAGCGACTGCGGCATCGCGAACGTGAACATCGGGCCGAGCGGCGCTGAAATCGGTGGCGCGTTCGGCGGCGAGAAGGAAACGGGCGGCGGGCGCGAGTCCGGCTCGGACGCGTGGAAGGCGTACATGCGCCGCGCGACCAACACCGTCAATTACTCGTCGGCGCTGCCGCTCGCGCAAGGCATCGACTTCAACCTCGACTGATGCTTCGGCGCTGCGTGGATGAGCCGTGCCGCTCGTCCACGTAACGCGTCGCACGTTTGGCAATCAAACTGATTTAGCGTTTTCAACCTGTCGCGGGCATGGGATGCCCGCTGACCCGCTTCGTCTGGAGTGGCCTGTGAGTTCGAAAGTCGTCGTTGTCGGTGGTGGCGTGATCGGCAGTTCGATCGCGTATTTCTTGCGTCAGTCGGATCCGACCGTCAGCGTCACCGTGATCGAGCGTGATCCAACGTACGCGCGTTCGTCGTCGGCACTGTCGGCTGCGTCGATCCGGCAGCAGTTCTCCACGCCGCTATCCATTCAGATGTCGCTGTTCGGCATCGAATTTTTGCGCACGATTGGCGAGCGGCTTCAGATCGAAGGCACGAAACCTTCCGTCGATCTCCACGAAGGCGGCTATCTGTTTCTCGCGACGCCGTCCGGCGAAGCGACGTTGCGTGAGAATCACGCACTGCAACAGCGTCTTGGCGCGGACATCACACTGCTCGACAAGGCGAATCTGAGCGCGCGCTTTCCGTGGCTGAATACGGACGATCTGAGCGCGGGCGCGTTCGGCGAAACGGGCGAGGGCTGGTTCGACGGCTACGGGCTGGTGCAGGCGCTGCGCAAGAAAGCACAGGCGCTCGGCGCGCGCTACGTGGCCGACGACGTCACGGCGCTGCATCGCGAAGGACGCCGCATCACGGCAGTCACGACTTCGCGCGGCGAGACATTCCCATGCGATGTGGTGGTGAACGCCGCAGGCGCATGGGCGCGACGCGTGGCGCAGATGGCGGGTGTCGAACTGCCGGTGTTTGCACGTCGCCGCAGCATCTTCAACGTCAGCTCGCCGGGCAAGCTCGCAGGTTGCCCGCTGCTGATCGATCCAACGGGCGTGTACTTCCGTCCGGAGGGCGATTCGTTTATTTGCGGCACGTCGCCTTCGCCCGACAACGATCCCGACGATCTGCCGCTCGATGAAGTCGATCACGCCCTGTTCGACGACGTGATCTGGCCGACGCTCGCGCATCGCGTACCGCAGTTCGAAGCGCTGCGTGTCGAGCATTGCTGGTCCGGCTATTACGAATATAACGTGCTGGATCAGAACGCGATCATTGGCCATCATCCCGACGTCGATAACTGCATTTTCGCGAACGGATTCAGCGGCCACGGTTTGCAGCAAGGCCCGGCAACCGGGCGCGGCGTCAGCGAACTCGTGCTGCATGGCCGCTATACGACGCTCGATCTTTCCTCGCTCGGCTTTATGCGCGTGCTGGAAAACCGGCCGATCGTCGAGAAGAACGTCGTCTGAACGCGGCTGCACGTCAGTGTTCGACGTGCTGCTTCCGTGCGTCTTCAACGCTGATTTCACCCGCCCGGCTGGCCTGATGTTGGGCCGCGGTCCAGTATTCGGTGCGCAGCCCGATCTGTTCCGACACGAACGAGCCGCCGCGCGTCTCGCGATAATGCGCGAGCGCCTTTAACACGAGTCGTTGTCCAACCAGCAAGATAGGCACGTTGAGCAGCACCATCACGATGTTCATCAGATCGGACAGCGCCCAGAGGTTCGGCAACTCGAGTCCGGCCAGCACCGTCAGTGCGCCGAACGGCACGAACACCAGCGATCCGACTACGCGAATGCTCGTGATGAACGTGCGGCTGCGCGAGATGAAGTTCGCGGAAATTTCCGCGAACGAGATCATGCCGAGCAGCGTCGTGAACGCGAACAGGCCGTAGCACACGCACATCACTATCTTCACGCCCTGCGCAACCGCCGCAGGGACGAGCGTCTGCACGGAAGCCAGGTACACCGTGATCTTCGATGCGCGCACGGATTCCCACGCCTGGCCATCGACAGTGCCCGTCCACACGTGCGCCATCACGACGATAAAGCCTGTCATCGTGCAGATGACCATGGTGTCGAAGAACACGCCGAGGCTTTGCACGAAGCCCTGTTCGCACGGGTGATCGTTGTCGGCGATCGCTGCTGCCATCGTGATCGTGCCCTGGCCGGCTTCATTCGACATCAGCCCGCGCTTCACGCCTTGCGCCAGCGCCGTGCCGATGGCCCCGCCGAACAGCGCGTGCGGCGCGAATGCACCGACGATCACCTCATGAAAGAAGTACGGGATCAGCGGCAGGTTGATCAGGATGATGACGAGCGACATCAGGCAGAAGAGCGCTGCCTTGATGGGCACGAGGACGTCCGTGTAAGCCGTGACGCGACGGATGCCGCCCATGATGATGAACGAGCACGCGACGATCAGGCTGGCGGCGATCGCGTAATACACCGTCGACTGGCGCGCGAGGTGCTCGCCCGAGACGGTATCGGCGATCGTGCCGATTGCCGTGAAGACATTGAAGGTTTGCGGCGGCACGTTGAACAGCGCGTACACGATGAACACCAGCGACAGAAACGTGCCGACGATGCGCCGGTCGCCGAGTACGCGCCGCCCATAGAAAGGCAAACCGCCGACGAACTCGTCGTGCTTCTTTTCCTTGAAGAGTTGTGCGAGCGTCGATTCCATGAACGCCGTCGCCATGCCGAAGAATGCGGCGACCCACATCCAGAACAGCGCGCCCGGGCCGCCCACGGAAATCGCGCCCGTGATGCCGACGATATTGCCCGGTCCCGCGCGCATCGCCAGCCCGAGCATGAACGACGCCAGCGCGCTGACGCCCGTGTTCGACGATTGCCGGCGCATCATGATGCGCAAGATCTTGCCGATGTTCATCGTCTGGACGAAGCGCGTGCGGATCGAGAAGTAAATGCCGACGCCGACCAGCAACAGGATCGCAAACGGGAACTGCCCGAGCACGGGTATTTGCGCGTAAGCCTTGAAGTTGGTCGGAAAGTCCCAGAGCAAATCCGAGATAGGTGCAATGAACGCAAAGAATGCATTCACGGATCGGAAGAGATTGTCCACGCGGCTTTCCTCTCAGGCGTCGACCTGTCTTGCGCAGGCGTTGGGGATTCGGGATAGGCAGACGCCGTGCTGCGCTATTCGAGCGCTGGCGTTGCTGTCGTGGGTCGCCATTATACGGATCAGTGGCAGTCCTACGAACGTGTAGCCGGATAGCTATCAGATGTAGTCGAACGATGAGCCGGCGCTCGAATCGTTGAAGATCAGATTGCTAGAGGAGTTGTCGTAGGAACACCAAGGGCGTCGCGCCATGCATCCAGACATGCGACAGCACGAACCACGCGCCAGCCCAGGATGCTGCGACCACGATCAGATCGCAATGTCCGCTATTCCACAGATTCAACGAGTGGCGTCCAATTATCCAGGGCACGCCTAGCGGATTGGGCCAGTCGGCCAGAAGATGCATCACGCCACCGCATGCGAAGCCGAACGCGACAGCCGCCACTGGGTGATGCGTCATTGCCTGCCAGGAAAAGAACAGCGCTGCGAGCCAGCCGATGCCCCAATGCGTCGCGGTGCGATGTGTGATCCACAGGCGCTTCTTGCGCGACCACCACGCCACTTCGAGCCAGTCTGGCGCGGTTGCGCCAGCGAGGCCCGCGGCAAACGCGAGCCATGTCCACAGGTAGAACGGGCCGTGCATTCCGTGGCGTACGGCGAGCGCCGCTGCAATGACACCAGCTGCCCAGCCGGTTGCGTGGTGTGCTTTGCTCGATGCCATTGAAGTCGCTGGATCGTTGACGGCGCGGTGAAAAGGGCGGCCATCTTCGCAGAAGTCTGCGTAAAAAAACAGGGTGCTTCCAGCGGGTGTTTCTTGCTGCGTCAGACGGGTTGGCAGGCTTTTGCGTTGGGGTTCGCCGTATGTCTTTGACTTGTCGGCGAAAAGATAAAAACCGCCAATGCTTGCGCGGCAAAAGTCCGTCACAAACCTTTACACATCAGCTCAGGTCGTGCACCGCGCAATCGCGAAACGGAGTTCTTCTTCGGGCGGATCTTCTCCCGTCCCACGCGTGACCTTGATCACCGAGCCGCTATTAGATGGCGTCAGCGTAATGAAATACGAACCGTTCGACGACGATCCGATGGTCAGGTCCGTGACACCGTTGTTCCTCGAGATACTCACGCGCGACAGGCGGCTGTCGAGACAGCGTGCGATATCCGAAGCGGGCCGCGCCGAGGCGACATAGACCATCGGCTCACCGGAAGCCTTGGCAGCGTCAGGCCCGCGCGACGAGCCGCAAGCGGCAAGAATGGCGATGGGAGCGAGGAGAACGAGTCGTTTCATATTGAGTCGGCGGCGTCTGCGTGCTGCGAGGAACGTGGGCCCACGCGAAGCGTGAAGCTTCGCGACGAGACCGCTTGCAGCGTTATGTCCGTTCATCGAATGAAATCGACCAGGCGTAGAACGAACTGTTAACGAATGCAAAAACGGTTCAAGCCGGAGTATACCGACGCGAGCCGCCTACGCGCGCCCGTCGTGTGAGAAATTGATACAGCCTGCTTTGCCGTGCTCGCCAGCTAGAAGCGATTTCTGTATGCGAGTCCGATCGTCGTGCCGTGCGGCGTGCGGTTGTACGTGATCATCCAGTGTGTGAGTGCGGCGCCCGTCAGCGCACCGAGCGTGTCGGCTGCAAGGTCTTTGTATGAGAAGCCGTCGGTGCGGCAGGTGCCGTCGATCATCTCCTTCGCGAAGCCGGGCAACGTGCCGATCAGCGTTCCGTACACGATGGGATGCTCGGTGTCGCGCATCAAGTAGGCGCCGAGCGCCCCGAACGGCGCCGACACGGCGAAGTGCTCGAGCTTGTCCGTGCCTGTCCAGCTATCCGATGTCTGCAGCCGCCAGCCGCCGTGTGAGCCGCTGCAATCAAATCCCGCGTGCGCCGCCGTGCTGGCGGCCAGCATCAGGGCGAGCGCGCCCCATTGTCCGATTGTCCTCATATGCTCTCCGATTGACTTGTTGACTCGCGCCTGATCTGTCAGAAACAGCCTGCGCGTGTAAGCATTTAACGACAGACAAATTCGAATGCTTAGTAAACCGAAGGAAAAGTGTCAACGAATGTGTCTCCGGCATGCGCATTGGGAACGTGCTCGCGCATCGCGCATAAAAAAACGCGCGCGTCAGACAGCACGCGCGCGTTTTTCGACATGAACAGCAGCCGGTGCGGATCGTCACCCGATCCGGCTGTCTGTGCAGTCGTCGTGAAGCAGCTTAGAAGCGGTGACGCAGGCCGACAGCGACAGCCGTCTGGTTTTGCGTCGACGACGGCGTCAGCGTGTTGATCGACGCGACGTTCGCGCCGAAGTTGCCGAGGCTGCCCGAAGCGTGCTGGTACACGCCTTCCAGGTAGACGTCGGTGCGCTTGCTCAGCGAGTAGTCGCCTTGCAGCGACACTGTGTGCCACTTCGGCGAGCCGTCGCCGTTAGAACCCGAGACCTTGCCGTCCGTGAACGTGTACGCAGCAGCCAGCGCCAGAGCCGGCGTCAGTGCGTAGCGGCCGTTGACTTCATAGTTGTCCATGTGCAGGTTCGTGCCCGACAGGCCATTGATGAACGTGCCACCGACATTCGCGCTCTGCAGGTTGTCCAGTTGCGTATGCGTCCAGATCAGGCCGACGGTTGCCGGGCCGTACGTGTAGTTCGCGCCGACACCGTACGTGCGTTGCGTTTGCGCGGCGAGTTGCGCTGCGCCGTTCGCGCCCGACGAGACCGCGCCGCCCGTGTTGTTGCTGCCTGCGTTGTTCAGTTGCAGGTAAGCAGCCGCGACGTTCAGCGGACCGTTCTTGTACGAAGCGCCTGCGCTCCATGCCCGGTTGTCGGAGAAGCCGTTGGCTTCGTTCGAGAAGCCATACAGGCCACCGAATTGCAGGCCAGCGTAGTTCGCGCTCGTGTACTTGACCGAGTTCTTGATCGAGAACGAGTTGTCGAGGTTGTCGTTGTCGAACGGGTGACCGGCCAGGTTGTTGCCGTAGCCCGAGCCTGCTGCCGACAGCGGCGCGAGGTAGTCGACCATCGAGTCATATTGACGGCCGAGCGTCAGCGTGCCGTACTGGTCGCTTTGCAGGCCGACGAACGCCTGACGGTTGAACAGCGTGTTGTTTTCCTTGAAGCTGCCGTTGTTCAGGTTGAAGCCGTTCTCCAACGTGAAGATGGCATGCAGGCCGTTACCGAGGTCTTCGCTGCCGCGCAGGCCGAAGTACGTATCCGACACCGTGCCGCTGCCTTGCTGCCAGTTGCTGTGGCCAGCCTGGTTGTTCGTGTAGACGAGGCCGGCGTCCAGCGTGCCGTACAGGGTCACGCTGCTTTGCGCGTTGGCCGATGCTGCGAATGCGCCGAGAATGCCCGCGACGATAAGGGTTTTTTTCATGCTTTATGACTCCGAGACTTTGCGTGGAGATCGTTGATACGGAACGCGCTGCGAATGCGTACCGTCGATCCGGAGCGAAGTGTATTACTGATATTCAATCGCTTACTTTCGTCTGGAGCAACAATGCTTTCCAGAATCAGGAATAGACGGATTAATGCCGCTAAGTATTATGGTTTTAAAGGATTTTTTGAGATGCGGCTGATTCGGAGCAGGTGTTGTCAATCGTCGCATTGTTGCAGTGGCGCGACAGTGACAGGTGAAAGTCAGCCGGGTTAACCCGTTGAAAACCGGTTTTGTGGGTAATTGCAAGCGTCGATTAGTGCGATTTTTGGAAAGGTACTCTTCCATTTGTTGAACTCGTTCGAGCGAGTCGCTGCTTATAGAATTCGTTTCACCCCTCGACCAAGGGTTGTCTTTTTCATCTGTTTTTATGCGGCCTTCGGGCCGCTTTTTTTTGCCTTTTTCGTATTCGCACGATTGAGTTGGATATTCGTCAATAGATTATTTCGTAAATCGGTATTAACTTGGCTTGAACCTTTTATTTGCGCGGCGAGTCGCGCTTTCTGTTGTCCGATGGATATAGGCGAGTATCCGCGTGGGTTTCGGCGTGGTGCGCGCGGGTAAAATAGCGGTTTTCACGCCGCAGATTCACGCGGCGTCTGACGAACCGGAACTACCCCTGCAATGACCGATACGCAACTCAGCGAAGCCGACGCCGGCGCGACCTCCGACGAAGCCCTGCACGAAGACCGGCTGTGGCGCGACAACGGCTGGACCGCGCGCGTCATCAAGAATGAAGACGACGACGGCTGGGCTGTCGAGATGATCAAGGACGGCGAAGCGGAGCCTGCGCTGGTCGGCCCGTGGACAATGGGCCGCGACAAGAAGAATCCAAAGCCGCTCGACGTGAACGCATTCAACACGCTCGTGAAGACGGCTGCGGAAGTGTTGCGCCGACATGAGCAGCAGTTGCACGCGCAGCTGCACAAGCGGATGTCAGTGGAATCGGGCGACATGACCGTGGAAGTCACGCTCGACATCATTCCCGATGAAGACGATCCCTACGCGTTGCTCACCGCGTTCGATTCTTTCGGCGAGCAGCTTGCGCAAGTGAAGGTCGCGCCGAACTTCAAGTTCAGCCGGGCGAGCGCGGCGTCGTGGGTCGACAACGAATTCCGTCGGCCGGGCTGACGCTGCGGGTTTCGTCTTGTGGTTCGAGGCTCAGGCGGTCTTGTTCAGTTCCGCCTTGATGCGCTCGGCGAGCACGCGCAATGCGTCGAGATCGGCGCGCTCGGCCGCGTGAATCTTCAACGGAATGCCGTCGTGGCGCGGGATCACGTGGAAGTGCACGTGCGGCACGGTCTGGCCCGACGCCGCGCCGTTCAGTTGCGCGATCATCATGCCGGGCGGGTTGAGCACGGCCTTGACGGCGAGCGCGACTTTGCGCGTCGTGCGGATCGCGGCGGCTGCCGCATCTTCGGATAGTTCGAACAGCTCGGCGGCCGGCTCCTTCGGCAGAACCAGCACGTGGCCTTCGGCCTGCGGCATGATGTCCATCAGCGCGACGGTGTGCTCGTCTTCATAAATGCGGATGGACGGCAGTTCGTCACGCAGGATGCGGGCAAAGGGGTTCTGCTGATCGTAGGGCATGAATGGCTCCGGTGGTCAGTCGCGTCGGCCTTGCGTCGAAGGTCGTGCATGAATGGTCCGGGGATTTTAGCTGACGGGCTTGCGTGCGATGTTGCATCGATCGGTAACGTGATGCGAACTTCGTTTCGCGCCAAGCACTTGCGTGTGATGTACGCGGCTTGTCCACATCCTTGTCACCAGAAAATGTGGATAACGCAGAGGCCGCAGATTGAGCGGCCTGTGATGCACGGCTCGCGAACGCAATGGTTTCAATGGCTTGCGCGAGTCTTGCTCAGGTTGCTCACAGTGTTGTCAACGGAAACTGTGGATAACGGTGGCGGGTCTGAAAATAGACATTGATGAGCGCACGCCTATTCTTCAATCAGAACAGAGGTGCCTGTGTCGACCCGATCAAATAGCTCGATGATGTCCTCGTTTCGCATCCTGATGCATCCGTGAGATGCAGGAACACCCATCGGTTCTGTGTCAGGACAGCCGTGGATATAGATGTAACGCCGCATCGTATCGACGTCGCCGAACCGGTTTCTTCCCGGTTCACGACCACACAGCCAGAGAATGCGGGTCAATATCCAGTCGCGCCCGGGAGACTGCTGCTCGAGTTCGGTCGAATAGATTTCGCCAGTACTCCGGCGCCCCACAAAAGCCGTTCCGACCGGATAAGAACCGCCGATCTTCGCGCGGATCACGTGCTCGCCGCGAGGTGTGCAGCCACTGCCCGTCTGCTCACCAGCGCCGTTTCTCGCCGAAGAGATCGAATACGTGCGTACTGGCAGTCCTTCCTGCATCGCGGTTAGCGTTTGTGCGGCGAGGTTCACGACGAGCCGCGAACGGGAACTGGGCGGGCGTGTTTGCGAGGTCGAAGGCTGAAGCGGCATCTCAATGATCAAGGGGAAGCGCAAAGGCGTGAGAGTGTCGACTCGCTACGAATGCCGCTGTAGCGATTGTCGGTTATCGGGGCGTCTGTGTCTTCAAGGTGCGGCGAGCGCGCCTAACAGTTCTTCCGTTGAAGTCACCGTGCAATATTCACCGTCGAGATTCGCCAGCGACATCGCGTGAACGTCGTCAGCACTGCGGTGCGTGCCATTCCAGTCCGTGCGCGCGAAAGTGAAACATCCATCGGCCACCAGCCAGGTCTGGAAGCCGAGGTTGCCCGCCATCCGAACCGTCGCTTCGACCGAATTGTTCGTGATGACGCCTGCGACGACCAATGCGTCGTGGCCGTGACGGCGGAGCAGGTCTTCCAGGTCCGTTCCGATGAACGCATTGTTCGTCTGCTTCGTGATGACGGGTTCATCCACGAGAGGCTCGGCCTCCGGCTTGAATTCATTGCCCGGTTGTCCTTGCCGGTAGTGCGATTCCTGCTGCGTGGAGTTGTGTTTGACATGCCAAACCGGCCAGGCCCTGCTGCGCCAATGAGATAGCAGACGGCTCACTTGCTGTTCGGCTTGAGGATTGTTTCGTTCGCCCCAGTCCGGATGGTCGATTGCACGTTGCAGATCGATCAGCAACAGGACGGCATTAGGCGGAGGGAGTGAGGAACGCATGCGTGGTGCAGAGAAACGAAATGTCGGGGCGAACCTGAGTTTGGCGGCGGATCAAGGCGTACTTTACATGGCGTTCGTACCACCATGCAGCACATTCAAATCCTGTCGCATCAGATACTTGCCGATGTCTTGCTCAGGTTACTCACAGGCTTGTCACCAGAAACTGTGGATAACACCGCAATCTCTTCAGGTGAAAAAAAACACGCGGAACCGACGCAACGCTGCGTGCATCGATCGCAATCTGAATCGCGTCAATGACTTGCGCGAGTCATGCGCAGGTTACTCACAGGCTTGTCACCAAAAAATGTGGACAAGATCACCTGCCAACGGCTCGCTGGAACACACAAAACGCAGGCCAACACGCCGTCCGATGCACGGAGTACATCTTGAGTCGCATCAATGACTTGGCGCGCTCATGCGCAGGATACTCACAGCCTTCTCCACGAAAACTGTTGATAACTGCCACTCGTGCAAAACAGATGCTCAGCTGCGCTTGCAGAAGATCGCCGTCACATGCGGCGCGACGTGAGGAACGATCGCCGTGCTGCCCGCGCGCGTGACGGCAGCCTGCACTTTCTCGTCGCTGCCCCAGACGACCGCGCCATATGCCGACTTCGCCAGCGGTTCGCCGCTGCCGACGCGGAAGATGGGATCGTCCTGCTCATAGCCGACCACGGCGAATACGCTGAACCCGAACGCATCCAGACTCGCGCCGCGCACAGGACGGAACGCGTTGATCGAATTGCTCTCGACGCGCATCGGCTTCGGATCGATCAGTTGCTGGCCAGCGAGATCGGCGATGAACGTGTGCGCCGATTCGCCACAAGCGAGCGCGGCATCGAGCGACGCAGCGCGCGCGGCGAGCGGCAGCGCCGACAACATTGATAGCAACGAAAGGGCGAGAGCGGAGCGAACAAAAAGCTGTTTCATGTTTTAGAAGAAGAACCACGACGATCGGCCATCAATCGGCTCGGATCGCGCAGGGAAGGGCCGGTAAGTTCGGCGCGACAGACGCGCACTCTACCCGCGTTCGGAAAAACGTGCTGTCCGGTCAACCACGACTAGGTCATTGAAAAGCAACAGAATTGTGTCCGACTGAGGCAAGAACTCGCGATCCCGTATATATTTCCGGGTTATGACTTCGCAATCGACCCCTCCCCGGAACGTTCCGCCGCCCAGAATGTGGGACGCCCGGCTTGCCCGGCGGCTCATCATGCCGCTCGTGGACACACCTGTTACGCCGAATCACCTGACGACCGTGCGCCTGCTGATCGGTCTCGCAGGCGGCGTGGCGTTGGCTCGCGGCGGTTTCGCGTGGACCAACATCGGCGCGCTTCTGATCGTGCTGTCGAACTTCGTCGACCATACCGATGGCGAGCTCGCGCGCGTCAGCGGCAAGACCAGCCGCATCGGTCATTTTTACGATCTCGCCTGCGACGCGCTCGTGACCGTTCTGCTGTTCGGTGGGATGGGTTACGGTATGACATCGGCGCAGGTCCACAATCTGATCGGGCTGCATGTGTCGCCGTTCCTGCTCGGCACCATCGCGGGCATCGCGGTTGCGCTGATCTTTTTCCTGCGCATGCGCATCGAAGATATGGTGGGCAAGGCGGGCACGAAGCAGGCGTCCGTCGGCGGCTTCGAAACCGAGGATGTGCTTTATCTGCTGCCCATCGTCACCTTGACGGGTGGCGTGGCACCGTTTCTCGTGGCTGCGTCGATTGGCGCGCCGTTATTTGCTGCGTACGTGGTGATCGATTACCGGCGCGTCTTGCGCCGCACTCGCCCGGCGCAAGAAGACAGTCAAGCGTTGGTGAGTTGATGAGTGTGCCAGTAGAAGAAAACGTGATGACCCCCCACCCGATGGAACCCGCTGCCGGCCTCGCGCCGGCTTCTGCCGCTTCAGGGGTGGCCGCTGCGTCGAACGTCGCGCCCGATCCGGATCGCGCGGTCGCTGCCCGCGTCCGCACGTTCGACAGCGCGCAGTTGCGCAAGGACTACGACGACCAGAGCGCCTTCCTGTACATGGAAGATTTCCTCGCGTCTGAAGTCACTGCGCAACTCGTCGCAGCCGCGCGCGGGTTGCTGCCGGAAGTGAACCGCAACTATCTGCCGGGTCACAAGCAGGGCGGCAGCGTGAGCCGCCATACGATCGACCGGCTCGCGCCGTTCATCGCGCAGCTGTATCGCTCGAAAGAGCTGATCGGCTTCCTCGAGCATCTGACGGGCGACAAGCTGCTGCTGTCTCCCGCCGACGATCCGCACGCGTACGCGCTCTATTACTACACGAAGCCGGGCGATCACATCGGCTGGCACTATGACACGTCGTACTACGACGGCCGCCGTTATACGCTGCTGCTCGGCGTGATCGACGAATCGTCGTGCCGTCTCGACTACGAACTGCATACGAAGAACCCGGAGAAAACCGATCAGCCGGGCTCGGTGCAGATTCCGCCGGGCGGCCTGGTGTTCTTCGACGGCGACAAGCTGCGCCATCGCATCACGCCCGCACTCGAAAACGAAATGCGTGTCTCGCTGACGTTCGAATACGTCACCGATCCGAACATGCGTCCGTGGCGTCGCGTGATTTCGAACTTCAAGGACGCGATTGCGTACTTCGGCTTCCGTCAGGTATTCAGCCAGTTCGCGCGCCGTAACGCCAAGGGAGAAGGCGTGTGACGCGTGCTGCCATGATCCTGCTGACGATCGGCGGCGGGCTGTTCGTCGCGTTGCTCGCATGGCAGGGCTTCGGCTCGGTCGTGTCGACACTGATGGCGGCCGGCTGGGGTCTCGCGATCGTCGCGGCGTTCCATCTGCTGCCGCTCGTGCTCGACGCGGGTGCGATCTCCGTGATGTTCGACCGTCAGCAGAAGGAAGTCACCGAACGCGACGCGATTTTCGCGCGCTGGATTGGTGAGTCGGTGAATAGCCTGCTGCCGGCTGGCCAGATCGGCGGGCCGGTGATGATGGTGCGCCAGTTGTCGCAGCGCGGTTTGCGCATGCGCGACGCGGCGGCTGCGATCACCGTGAGCACGACCTTGCAGGCGCTCGCGCAGATCGTCTTCGCGATGCTCGGCCTGCTGCTGTTCGGCGCATCGGCTGCACATGGCGCAATGCAGAATCTGCAGACCGCCGCGTTGATCGCAACGGGCGTGCTCGCGGCGATGATCATCGGTTTTTACATGGCGCAGCGGCGCGGCCTGTTCGGCAAGGCGCTGCGTGTTGTCTCGAAGGTGTTCGGCAAGCGTGACTGGTCCGCGTTGACCACGCGCGCCGATGCCGTCGATGTCGCCGTGCGCGAACTGTACGACCAGCGCGGCAAGGTCGCGGCGAGTTTTGCGCTGAGTCTGGCGGGCTGGATGGTCGGTACGGTTGAAGTGTGGCTCGCGCTGCGCTTCCTGGGCCATCCCGTCAGCTGGGTCGATGCGCTGCTGCTCGAAAGCATCGGCCAGGCGATCCGTGGCGCGGCCTTCGCGATTCCAGGCTCGCTTGGCGTTCAGGAAGGCGGCTATCTGCTGCTGGCGCCGCTGGTCGGTTTGCCGCCCGAGGCGGCGCTGGCGCTGTCACTCGTGAAGCGCGCGCGTGAGTTGCTGCTCGGTCTGCCGGGTCTGCTTTATCTGCACTTCAGCGAACGTAGCTGGCAGCGGCGGCGCGGTGGGCGCCTGCCGGCTGTCGATTGATTTTTTTAGAAAGGACCGCGAATGCGCGCCATCATTCTTGCTGCAGGTCTTGGCCTGCGTCTCCAGCAACCTGTCGGAGAACAGTTTCCCAAATGCCTGCTGCGTTTCGACGGCGTGACCCTGCTCGAGCGTCATCTGCAGATGCTCGACGCCGCTGGCGTCACTGACGTCGTGCTGGCGCTCGGCTTTCAGCCGGAACTGGTCGAGGCTGAACTGCAGCGCATCGAATGGCCGCACAAGGTCGAGATCAAGCTGAACCCGCGCTTCGATCTGGGCAGCGTGCTGACGGTGCACACCGTGGCCGATGCACTGACGCGCGGCGGCGATGTGCTGCTGATGGATGCCGACGTGCTGTATGACGAGCGCATTCTGAGCGCGCTGGTGGCGGGTGAGCATGCGAACCGTCTGTTGATCGACCGCGATTTCGAAGCCGGCGATGAGCCGGTGAAGCTGTGCATCAAGGACGGTGTGCCGGTTGAGTTGCGCAAGCAACTGGCTGTGGGCCTCGAATACGACACGATCGGCGAGTCGGTCGGCTTTTTCCGTCTGCGTGAAGACACGGCTGCGCGGTTTGCCGAGATCGTTGCTGGCTACGTCGACAGTGGGCGCGCGAACATGCCTCACGAAGAGGCGGTGCGGGATCTGCTGCTCGAACGCAGCTTCTCGTTCGATACTGCGGACGTGACGGGTGCGCCGTGGATCGAAATTGATTTCCCGAACGATGTGAAGCGGGCCACTGCCGAGATCCTGCCGATGCTGCAGCCGCTGGTTGGCGCTGCCCGGTAATCAGTCTTTAGTCGTGCTGGCGGCATCTGCGTTTCGTTAGTGGTCTGCATGCGTTGCTCCTGCGCGGAGCAACGCGTGAAGCAAAAAGGCAAATCGTGGATGCCGGCGCAAACGCATTAGCACAGTTGCACGCCTGGCAAAGCAGCAGCAAACTGCGGGCGCCATCCAATCCCCGAAACGACCCAGTCTTCAGAAAATGCCCCTGGCAATAGGCACTTTCATAGTGCCCTTGATCGTCGCGTGTGCGATGTTCATGGAAAACGTCGACGCGACAGTTCTCGTCACGTCATTACCGGTACTGGCCAGAGATCTCGGCCACGACCCGATCACACTGAAGCTCGCGATCACTGCCTATGTGATCGGCCTGGGCGTCTTTATCCCCGTTTGCGGCTGGGTCGCCGACCGCTACGGTCCGCGCTCTGTATTCCGCACCGCAATCGGCATCTTCATGGCCGGCTCGCTGATGGCCGCCGCGTCGACCAGTCTGCCGCTGTTCGTCGCTGCACGCTTCGTGCAGGGTATCGGCGGCGCGATGATGGTGCCCGTCGGACGCATCATCATCTTCCGTTCGGTGCCGAAGTCGGACTTCATTCGTGCCGTGAATTATCTGACCGTGCCCGCGCTGCTCGGGCCTGTCATCGGGCCGCCGCTTGGCGGCTTCATCACGACGTATCTGCATTGGCGCCTGATCTTTTTCGTCAACATCCCGATCGGCCTGTTCGGCATCTGGCTCACCAACAGGCACATCGAAAACATGCGTGAAGCGCATCCTGGTCCACTCGACTGGACTGGCTTCGCGCTCTCGGCAAGCGGTGCGTCGCTGTTCATGCTCGGCCTGTCGCTGGTAGGCGGAGAGCTCGTGTCGAACCGCGTGTCGATCACCATGTGTGTGCTCGGCGCCGCGCTGATGCTGATGTACTGGCACTACGCGAGTCGCGTCGAGCGTCCTGTGCTCGATCTGAAACTGCTGCGTATCCCGAGTTTTCACGCGAGCGTGGCAGGCGGTTCGCTGTTTCGTATCGGCTTCGGCGCCGTGCCGTTTCTGTTGCCTCTCGCCTTGCAGGAAGGACTCGGCATGACGCCGTTCGCAGCGGGCACGATCACGTGCGCGTCGGCGTTCGGTTCGATGTTTATGAAGACGATCGCGTCGTCGGTGCTGGCGCGCTTTGGCTTTCGACGCGTGTTGATGTTCAATGCCGTACTCGCCGGTTGTGCCATCGCGAGCTATGGATTCTTCGGGCCCGGCACATCGCATGCGGTGATCTGGTTCGTCGTGCTGTTCGGCGGCGTGTTTCCGTCGCTGCAATTCACGTCGCTGAACTCACTCGCATACGCCGATATCCCGAGCCGGGACGTTGGGCGCGCAACGAGTGTCGCGAGTGTCGTGCAACAGATTTCACTTGGCCTAGGCGTAACGATTGCGGGGATCGTGCTGCAGATCTCACACAATCTGCAAGGGCATTCGACTATCGTTTGGAGCGACTTCTGGCCCGCGTTCCTTGCGGTCGGATTGTTCTCAGTCGCATCGATTCCCATCACGGCGAAACTCCCGCATAACAGTGGCGAAGAACTCGCGCGCGGCGGCAGAGGCAAGGCGTGATGTGAGGTCATCACCTGTACTTCATATCGACACTCGAATTCAGATCGCATAGGTTCGAGTGCGATATAGGCCTTCAGGCAGTCGGACCGAATACCGCATTCGTTGCACCGCAGCACATGCCGAAAGCTCCCGCGATTGCCTGACAGTGTCGAGGGCGGAGAGCAATTGGCATTAGCGAGTGCGACGCGGATTGGTGCACCTTCAACCTGTGAGGCCGCTTCGCAAATGCCGGGATTGCGTGTTATAAGCCCTTAGACAGGCTTTTCGTTCCATCACTGGATGATCGTCTTTGGAGACACGCATTGAAATTAATCAATAAAGCGAAATTCTCAGCAACAGCACTGGCAGTAGCAGGGCTCGTCGCCACATCCACTGCGTTTCTCGAATCGGCTCCCGCGTATGCGAAGGCGCCGCCGCCACAGCAGCCCGTACTGAATGCATCGGCCGTAGCCGTCGCCGACAAGTACAGCGCCGACGCAGCAGAACAGATCTTCAAGGAAGGCGGCAATGCCGTCGATGCCGCTGTCGCCATCGCGTTCACGCTGGCCGTCACGTATCCCGAAGCAGGCAATATCGGCGGTGGCGGCTTCATGACCTTGTATGTGAACGGCAAGCCTTATTTCATCGACTATCGCGAACGTGCGCCGCTGGCTGCAACGCGCAACATGTATCTCGACGATCAGGGTAATGTGATCAAGGGCAAGAGTCTGTTCGGCTATTACGCTGCCGGCGTGCCGGGTACCGTGGCGGGCATGTGGGAAGCGCAGCACCGCTTCGGCAAGCTGAAATGGAAGCAGGTGCTCGCACCCGCTATCAAATATGCGCGCGATGGCTTTGAAGTCGACGAGCAACTCGCAAAGCGTCGCGAAGCGGCAGAAAAGGACTTCGACGGCAAGACAAACTTCGATACCTATTTCGGCAACCTGAAAGAAGGCGTCAATTTCAAGCAGCCGGATCTTGCTGCCGTGCTGACGCGCATTGCGAATCAGGGCGCGCGTGAGTTCTATAACGGCAAGACAGCGGATCTGATCGCCGCATCGATGAAAGGTCATGGCCTCATCACCAAACGCGACCTGCAGGAGTACCGGGCCGTGTGGCGCCAGCCCGTTCAGGCAAACTGGAATGGCTATCACGTGATCACGGCGCCGCCGCCGAGCTCGGGTGGTATCGGCCTCGTGCAATTGCTGAAAATGAAGGCCGACCTGAAGACCGACTTCACCAATGTCGATCTCAACTCGCCGCAATACATTCACCTGATTTCGGAAATCGAGAAGCGCGTCTTTGCAGATCGTGCGCAGTATCTCGGCGACCCTGACTTCTACAAGGTGCCCGTCGCACAGCTTACCGACGACGCCTACATCGCAAAGCGCGCTGCCGAAGTGAACCCGAACACCCCGTCGGACACGAAGAGCGTGCAACCGGGCCTCGGCACGTCGATGCCTGAAAAGGCGGAAACGACGCATTTCTCGGTCGTCGACAAGTGGGGCAACGCCGTCTCGAACACGTACACGATCAACGGCTATTTCGGCTCAGGCGTAGTCGCGGAAGGTACGGGCATCGTGCTGAACGACGAAATGGACGACTTCGCTTCGAAACCCGGCGTGCCGAACATGTTCGGCGTGGTGGGCAGCGACGCGAACTCGATCGAGCCGAAGAAGCGCCCTCTCTCGTCGATGACACCGACCATTCTGACGAAGGATGGCAAGGTGTCGCTGGTGATCGGCACGCCGGGTGGTTCGCGCATCTTTACGTCGATCTTCCAGGTGGTCAACAACGTCTACGACTTCAACATGCCGTTGAAGGAAGCGGTGGGCGCGATGCGTTTCCATCATCAGTTGCTGCCGCCCAATACGATTTTCTGGGAACCGTATGCACCGATTGACGGTGATCTGGCCAGGCAGGTGGAAGCGAAGGGCTATACGTTGCAGGCCCAGAACTTCAACGGCGACATTCAGGCAATCAAGATCAACGGTGACCGGCCGGAGGCAGTGTCCGATCCGCGTGGCCGTGGCGTATCGCGTGTGATTCCGTAAGCGCACGCCGGTTCGCTGTACTTTAAAGGTTCGCCCGACAGCGGACATCGCCGATGGGCGATGTCCGCTGTTTTCACTTTCAGGGTGGGGAGCACGCCATGGACCAGCCGCATCCAACGCGCGATGTGCAGGAACCGCAATTCGAAGCGCTAAGTGCTGTCACGCTCGCAACACACAATATGGAACGCGCCGTGGCGTTCTATCTGGCACTTGGCTTTCCGCTTTCATATGGTGGACCGTTCGAGGCGTTTACATCGTTTGCTTTCGGCGGCACCTATCTGAACCTGATTCTCGACACACGTGGCCCGGTGCTGTGGTGGGGCCGCGTGATCGTTCATGTCTCCGACGTGGACGCGGTGTATCGCAAGGCAGTGGCTGCCGGATATGTACCCGAGGCACCGCCCGCAGATGCAACATGGGGCGAGCGCTATTTTCATATCTGCGACCCCGACGGCCACGAGATCAGCATCGCCAGACGGCTGTAAAAGTATCGGTTAGCGTCTGACGGCGTCGTGCGTCGGGTGCGAGAGTAATATGACTGACACCGACAGCACCCACAATCACAAGAGCCCACGCGCAGCGTAAACCCTTTCCGCGTAACGGAAGCAACAGGAGCCACTGTGATGAAGGAATCCGAGCAGGAACTTGACGCCGCCGCGTCGCTCGCCGCACGGCAGCGCCGCTTCGAAGAGGATCTCATCGATGCTTACGATGAAGAACTCGAAATGGAAGTCGACGACCGCATTCTCGACGGCGCACAGGGCACGACGCCCGAAGCGCGCGAGCTGCGCAAACAGTACTTCCGTGAACTGTTCCGTCTGCAAGGCGAACTCGTCAAGCTGCAAGACTGGATCGTCAAGACGGGGCATCGGCTCGTCGTGATCTTCGAAGGGCGCGATGCGGCCGGCAAGGGTGGTGCGATCAAGCGCATCACGCAACGCCTGAATCCGCGCGTTTGCCGCGTCGCGGCACTGCCCGCACCGAACAATCGCGAACGCACGCAATGGTACTTCCAGCGCTATGTCAGCCATTTGCCCGCAGGCGGCGAGATGGTGCTGTTCGATCGCAGCTGGTACAACCGCGCAGGCGTCGAACGCGTGATGGGCTTCTGTACCGACGAAGAATATGAAGAGTTCTTCCGCTCGGTGCCCGAGTTCGAAAAGATGCTCGCGCGCAGCGGCGTGCAGATTCTCAAGTACTGGTTCTCGATTACCGACGAAGAGCAGGAAATCCGCTTCCAGGCGCGCATCAACGATCCGCTCAAGCAATGGAAGCTGAGTCCGATGGACCTCGAAAGCCGCCGCCGCTGGGAGCTGTATACGCAGGCGAAAGAAGTGATGCTGCAGCGCTCGCATATTCCCGAAGCGCCGTGGTGGGTCGTGCAGGCCGTCGACAAGAAGCGCGCGCGCCTGAACTGCATCCAGCATCTGCTGAGCCAGGTGCCGTATCACGAGATCGAACACCCGTCCATCGTCTTGCCGGAGCGCGTGTTCCACGAGGACTATATCCGTCATCCCGTGCCGGATTCGATGATCGTTCCAGACGCCTTCTGATACCTGTTTGAAAGGCTGAAATGAAAAGCGCGGCATGTACATCATGCCGCGCTTTCTTTTTTGCCGCCGCCGCTTTCGTCAACCGGATGAAAGCGGCGGGCGGGTGATGTCAGAACAGGTGGCGGAACAGCCAGTACAGTCCGGCCGACAGCGCGATCGAAGCGGGCAGTGTCAGCACCCATGCGAGTATCAGGCTGCGCACGGTGCTCCATTGCAGTCCCGAACCGTTCGCGGCCATCGTGCCCGCTACGCCCGAGGACAGCACGTGCGTGGTCGACACGGGCAGGCCATACATGTCGGCGGCGCCGATCGTGACCATGGCGACGACTTCAGCCGAAGCGCCCTGTCCATACGTGAGATGCTGCTTGCCGATCTTCTCGCCCACCGTCACGACGATGCGCTTCCAGCCCACCATCGTGCCGAGACCCAGCGCAATCGCGACAGCGACCTTCACCCACGTCGGAATGAACTTGGTTGCGTGATCCATCTGTTTCTTGAAGTTGTCGATGGCTTTCGCGTCGTCGGCTGCGAAGGCGGGTTGCTTGGCCTTTTCCATCAGACGGATCGCTTCGGAGGCAACGTACATGTTGTTGCGCACGTTATCGACGATGTTTTGAGGCACGTTTGCCATGGAGCCCGACGCGCTGACCTGCTGGCCGATCAGATCTGTCAGCTTTTGCAGGGCGGGGACCGTGGCGGGCGTCAGTTGACGCGTGCGGACGTAGTTTTCCACTTCCGTACGCGGTGCGATCACGGGCGGCACGCCCGGCGTCGCATACTTGCCGAGTGCGGCCGAAGCCTGTTGCGAGACCGCGAGGAAGGTTTGCGTTTCGTTGGCGCCAACGGCCTTGTTCAGCGCATAAGCGGTCGGCACCGTGCCGATCAGGATCAGCATGATGAGGCCCATGCCTTTCTGGCCGTCGTTGGAACCGTGCGCGAACGACACGCCCGTGCAGGTCAGAATGAGCAGGCCGCGAATCCAGAACGGCGGCGGTTCTTTGCCTTTCGGTTCGGCGTAAAGCTCCGGCACGCGTACGACTGCCTTGAGGATCAGCAGCAGCAGGCCTGCGAGCAGGAAGCCGACCAGCGGCGAGAACCGCAGCGACTTGCCCACGCCGGCAGCTTGACCCCAATCGACGCCGCTGGTGCCGTCCGCGCCGTGCAGGAACTGGTTCATCAGGCCGACGCCGATGATCGAGCCGATCAGCGTATGCGAGCTCGACGACGGCAGGCCGAGCCACCATGTGCCGAGATTCCAGATGATCGCCGCAATCAGCAGCGCGAACACCATCGCAAAGCCGGCACTGCTGCCGACCTGCAGGATCAGTTCGACGGGCAGCAGTTGCAGAATCCCGAAAGCAACCGCGCCGCTCGATGTCAGCACGCCGAGGAAGTTCCACGTGCCGGACCACACGACCGCTGCATTAGGCGACAGCGAATGCGTGTAGATCCTGTCTCTGTAACACATCTCCGAGCCCACGAGACCGACTCCCG
>NZ_QBUY01000131.1 GCF_003121405.1 Paraburkholderia sp. C35
AAGTAGGCAAAAGAAAGCCGCTGAACACCGCCAGTTCTTGTAGTTGCCTGCGGGCCCCCAGCCGGTCCTATCCTTCACAAGGCATCGATTCTCTTGATGCCCGCTGCAAGCTCTCTTTACGGGCGCCTCACCCGCTTCAAATTCCCGCGTCTCAGCGCGCCTTACCAGTTTGGTCCAGGCCGCCCAGGTGGCAAACGATGTGTAGGTTGTCGCGCATTACGCGTCGGCGATCCTACGAGACACACCGCCTTTGCTTTTCAGTCCGGAGTGGTGCGTATAAGGCGCGACGGCCAACACACCGTTTGCCACCTGGGCTGCAGTGACAGGTCGCTGCCGCTCGCAGTACTACGGATGATTGAAGCGGGTGAGGCGTTCATAAAGAGCACTGGCAACGGGCATCAAGAGAATCGATGCCGCGGACAGGACGGGGCCGCTGGGGGCCCGCAGGCAATAACAAGAGCTTGCGGTGTTAGCCCGCTTTCTTTGCTTACTTTCTTTGCGGGGGCAAAGAAAGTAAGTGCCGCCCCGCACAGGGGCAACCCAGGCAGACCACTAACAAAAAGCGGATGCCAACAACAAAAAAACAAGCAAACTCAAACCCCAAACATCACAAACAAAACCAGAACAACAAACTCACCACAAATAAGGCACAAACCGATACTTCACCCGCGCAGCATACTCAGCATACCCATCAAGCTGCTCACGCAGCATCCGTTCCTCGAGCACGGCCCGACACCCAAGCCCAACCACCAGCACAGGCACGCAGGCAAGCCCCCAGAAAGAACACATCACCAGCGGCATGCCAACAAGAAACAGAACAGCCCACGCGTACATAGGATGCCGCACATAAGCATACGGTCCGCTGTCACTTACCTTATGCCCACGCTCAGCCATAATCTTCACGACAGGCGCAGCAAAGCTATTGGCGCGAAACACAGCGCGTATCGCAACCATGCTGACGAGAATAGCAAGCGCGCCGACAACCTGCAGTGATGGGGGCATCGCCGACCAATGGAAACGCCGTGCATCGACTCCCATCAGCACGAGCCACGCACACCAGCTCACCACGACGCACATCATGAAGACCTTGTCCCACCTTCCCTGCCCGCGCTGAACGAACGACCCGAGCCGCTCGGCCAGCAACGCAGGATCATGATGCGCGAGCCACACCCCAACCCATATCCCGAGCAAGCCGGTTTCGATCAGGTAACACCACGCGCCTGCCCACGCCAAGGTGCCGGCCGCGCCGAACAGCACCGCGCCCATGCCCGCGAGCCACACCAGCGTCTGAACGAAGAGCCGCACGATCATGACCACGCAACCTATGACGCGGCGCCCTCTGTCGATACGCGCCCGTAGATAGCCGCGACATCAATATCGCCAAGCTGGATCATGAACGTGTCGCGCAGACACGTTTCAAGCTCATGCGCGCTTTCGATGTGACGCTCGATTGCCTCGCCATCTTTGGAACGCGCCGTCAGTCTGTCGTTGAAAAGCGTGAGCCGCCCTTCCGGCGTCACCCGGCATACGACGAGACTCGTCGTAAAGAATGAATCGGGATGCGTCGACGTGTACCAGTTCGACACGTCGTAATCGACCCATTCGGCTCGCTGCAGATCGAAGCGATACATCTTCGTCCACGTCTCGCCCGTTTGCACTTCGAGATCGAATGCACCATGCGCTGCATCGGCGAGACGGAAGGGTTCGTGCGTGGTCGGTTGCGCAGCGCCCGCCTGCAGGCGCATCGGCGCGGTCAGCGTCGCGGCACCGAAGCCGACGTCCGCGATCCACGGCTGGTCGTCCACGTTCACGCGCAGCAACATGTGCGTGCGCGGCGTGATCGCGTCCGGTTCGCGGCCCCACAGCGGGCGCGCGATCATCGGTGTCACGTCGAAGCCGAGTTGCATCAGCACATGCGCGAACAGACGGTTCTGCTCGAAGCAATAGCCGCCGCGCTTGCGCCCGATCAGCTTGTCGACCACGGCAGACAGGTCGAGCTCGACACGGCGTCCCGTCAGCGAATCGAGATTCTCAAACGGAATCGACAACGGATGCAGGCGATGCAGTTCGCGCAACACGTCGAGTGTCGCGGCCTGCGGCCCCGTATAGCCAATGCGCCTGAAATAGCGGTCGAGATCGAGAGTGCTGGACATCCGGTGCTCCTGGTGAACGTCGGGCCGACGGCAATCGCGTTGCCCGCTGGTTTTCAAGGTGTGTGCGCGATGCAGGTTTGCGCAGCGTACCGTTATTGACGCGCGCTGTGCGCGATGCCCTCACAAACGCAGGCCTTTTCGTGAATGACGTGAATGATGCGAACGAAGCAAACGAAGCAAACGCACGCGGGCGATCATCGCATCGCGCCCGTCGATGCGTGACCGGTTGCAAGGCGCTGCAATGCAGCGCGCGTCGACCGTATGCTGCGAAGGTGCGTCAGAAACCCTTGAGCGCCGAAGTGGCAATCGACGGAACGCTGATGCCGTGGCTCGTCGCGAACTGCACCGCCGCACTCAACGTCGACGCCAGCGACTGCAACTGACCCGGCGCCGACTGCGCGATATACGACGCTGCCTGCGCCGTTTGCGGATTCATGCCCGATTGCAGCAGCGACGACGGATTCATCTGTCCCACACTGCCGAGACTGGATTGCAGGCTCGAATACTGGCTCACGCCCTGGCCAAGCGATGAAAGACCATTGGTGAAGGCCTGTTTGTCGACAGGTGTCGACGGATCCGATGCGCGGCTCGAAAACGCCTGCGTCAAGGTCTGCGACAGCGACTGCTGCGTGTTGCCCACCTGCGACAACTGGCTTACGGATGGCGTGCCGCCGCTCAACAGTCCCGATGCCTGCTGCGCCTGGTTCGCTGGGCCCGATAACCCCATCGCCGACGCAAGACTCGACTGCCCGCTCAGAACCTGCTGATTCGCGCCGACGTAGTTCTGCAGCAATTGCCCGATGCCGCCCGACGAAGCCGCGCCCGCATTGCCCGATGAATTCGACGAATTGCCACCGCCGATGCCGAACTGCTGAAGGTTCAACTGCGCAAAGCTCGCGCTGCTCACGAACAGGCCTGTAGCAAGCAATGCGGCGGAAAAAAGGCGTGTCTTCATGATGGGCCCTCCTGTCATGTGTCCGATGTGTGACATCGTCTCGCGTTGTGCCGATCCCGTTTGTGTCGGTTCGACCAACGGATGCGGCGCGCGTTCGCGCTTTCTTCAGACGCGATCAGGCTCTCGCCCGCGCTTCCCTCGTTTCCCGCATGTCGCGCGGCGATGCACGCACCGACAGATCCTGCACCATCTGCGCCGCGAGATAGTCGCAGGTCGGACGATCCGACTTGGCGCTGCGGGCGACGACGATGTCGAGCGGTTCGATCGCCGGCAAGCCGTGGTCCGCGCCGAGCATCGCGAGGCGCGACGGTACGCTGCAACGCGTGATCGCGATGATCGACAACCCCGCATCGACAGTCGCGACCAGGCCGCTCAGGCTGGCGCTGCTATATGCCGCGCGATAACGGATGCGCGCACGGTCGAGCGCCGCGAGCGTGTGCGTGCGCGCGACGCAACCCGGCTCGTAGAGCCCGACGGGCAGCGGCGACACGTTGAGCACGGAGGTATCGTCGGACGCGCCCACCCACACCATCGGTTCGCTGCGCACGAATTCGCCGCGCAGCTTGCGGTCGCGCGTGACGAAGGCGAGGTCGATCTTGTTGTCGGCGAGCATGGGTGCGAGTGCCGTGCTCTGCGCGCAGACGATTTCGATCTCGACATGCGGATACAGGTTCGAAAAGCGCCGCAACACGGGCGACAGCAGCGACGACACGTAATCGTCCGGCGCGCCCAGCACGACGCGTCCTGTCACCTCGGGACGCACGATGGCGGACCAGGCTTCCTCATGAAGATCGATCACGCGCCGCGCATATTCGAGCAGCGTGTTGCCGGGCCGCGTGAGGGAAAGATTGCGCGTGTCGCGAGCAAAAAGCGTCGTGCCGAGCATTCGTTCGAGCCGCTTGATCTGCATGCTGACCGCCGCCTGCGAGCGATGCACGGTAACAGCCGCCTTCGTGAAGCTGCCCGCCTCCACGACGGCAACGAACGTGCGCAGCAGATCGACATCGAATTCGGGGTGCATGATTTATCAATCCGGCTTATGGAATTTCTCAATTTTATTCGTTTGTACCGGTAAGGCAATGCGTCGATACTCGGCTCAAACCATGCAATCGAGGAATTCACTGTCATGTCTCTGCCGTCGTCTCTCAGCCGAAGCCAGCAAGGTGCGCTCATGCTCGCGAGCGGCGGCCTGCTGATGGGCACGATGGGCGTGTTCGTCGAGGAGGCGCGGCTGGGTGCGCTGACGCTGGTGTTTTTTCGTTGCCTGTTCGGATTCCTGTCGCTGGCTGCTTATTGCGGCTACAAGGGTTACTTCGCGCGGCACCACTTCACCCGGCGAACGATTCTGCTCGCGGGACTGTCCGGTGTGCTGAGGGTCACGCAATGGGCCTGGTTCTTCGATGCGATTCATCGCACGAGTATTGCAGTGGCGACCGTTGTGTTTCATGTGCAGCCGTTCTGGGTCGTGTTAATTGGGGCCGCGCTATTTCATGAGCGTCTTGGTCTCGACCGGATTGGCTGGATTGCGATTGCGTTTTCTGGACTGGTGCTGACGTCGGGCATCGCGGGTGCCGGTGCGCTGCAAGGGCATACGGATTACCTGATCGGAATTGGCGAGGCACTCGCCGGGTCTGTGCTGTATGCGAGCGTCACGCTGATTGCGAAGAGCCTGGGTGATCTACGTCCGCATCTGTTGACGCTGGCGCAGTGTGGTGTCGGCGTAGTCTGTCTGCCGTTTATTGCGCCGCTGGGCGCCGTCGATCACATCGCACCTGTGCAGTGGTTCTGGTTGATCGGCATGGGCGTGCTGCACACCGGGCTTTCCTATGTGCTTATCTATGGCGCGCTGCCCAAGCTCTCTACACCCGCGATCGCCGTGCTGCTGTTTGTTTATCCGCTTACGGCGATTGCCGTCGATGCAATTGTTTATGGTCGCGCACTGAGCGGATTGCAGATGGGCGGGATGGTGCTGATCGTTGTCGCCAGTCTTGGCGTGAATCTCGGCTGGCCGTTGGTGTCGGTATTGAAGCTACGGGCTTTTAGCCGTTAGGGCTTGTATTCTGGCATCCACGAAAGCAAATCGTGGATGCCAGCGAACGCGCAAAAACTCACTGCGGCAGCACTTCTCCTTTCGTCTCCTTGGCAAAAGGAATGATCAGAAGCCCGAGCACGAAAGCAATTGCCGTCAGTGCAACCGGCACGCCGAGAGTATGCATGCTCAACACGGCTGCGCCGAGCAGAAAATTGACCCCAGCCCCGACGAAGCGGCCAAATGAAGTACAGAAAGCAAAGGCCGTCGCCCGCACACGGGTTTCGAAGAGTTCGGGCAGCCAGAGACTGAACAGGGCGAAATTGCCGCCGAAGAACCCCAGCACGAACAGCCAGGCAATGAACGGCGCCAAGCCGTTAGGCAGATAAAACGCCCAGCCAAAGCTGCCGATAATCGCCACGGCCATCCCCGCAAAGTACACGGCAAGCGTCTTCTTGCGTCCGATCCTCTCGGCCATCGGCGGCAACGCAAGACATCCGAGAATCGTGCCGATCGACAGCAACCCGGTCGCCATCGAAGCCATCTTGATCGCATCAGGGCGCGCCATTCCCGCCCGCGTCGCAAGCTGAATCACAGCGGACGGTTCATACACGGCGCCCGCCCACAAACCGATAATCGCAATCGTCAGCAACGCACACATCACCCACGTGCGCCGCCGATACGTCGGCCCGAAAATTTCACGCATCGGCTTCACGCGCGCGACATCGCGGGCTTCGGCACGCTGCCATTTATCCGATTCCTTCACGCGCGTCAGGATCATGATCGCGACGACGACAGGCACCGCGCCCGTCAGGAACATCGCGCGCCAGCCGAAGTGCACGCCTACCGTGTAGTTGAGGGCGGCAGCGAGAAAGAAGCCCGCGTAGTAGCCCGTCTGCAGATACCCCGCGCCCATCTTGCGACGATCCTCCGGCCACGACTCGGCGACGTAGGTGCCCGCCAGCGCCCATTCGCCGCCGATGCCCACGCCCGCAATGAAGCGATAGATACCCAGCTCCCACACGTTATGCGCCGTCGCCGACAAGCCCGTGAAGATCGCGAACACGAAGATCGTGCCCGCCAGCACGCGCGTGCGGCCGAAACGGTCCGCCAGCGGCCCCCAGATGAACGACAGTCCCCATCCCACCAGGAACAGCGCAAACAGGATCGAACCCGCCAGGCCGACGTTCGCGGGCGTGGCTGCGTAGCCCGAGCGCGGCAGCAGTTCGGTCAGCGCGGGCGTCAACACCAGCGCATAGATGAACGAGTCCATGCCGTCCAGCGTCCATCCCGCCCATGCTCCCCAGAAACCGGCAATCTGCGCCCGGTTCAGCGGCGTCTTGCGCCTCGCCGCGCCGGCGTGGTCCGATAGTGAAGAATTCAACATGCTCCTGCTCCTCCATGTACTACGGTTGGATCGGGTGACCGTCTCGGCACAACCGCTTCCTTGCATGTGCGTCAGCGCATGATCGGGAGAGAACCTGCCACGGCGTCGTGCCTTTCTGAAAACCCCGGGTTTGTCCGCTAGAAATTGTTCATTTTTATATATAATATTTGATGTTATGAGCAACGCAACCGATGGTTTTCCCCTGGACAGCGCCCCGCGCGTCCCCTTGCTGCCCACGGCGCACGAGCCGCGGCCCAGTACTTCGCGTGTCATCGCGGAGGCGCTGCGTGCGGCCATCGTCGAAGGCACGCTCGCGCCGGGCGCGCCGCTGCGGCAGGACGCGATTGCGCGTCACTTCTCCGTCAGTGCAATTCCCGTGCGCGAGGCGCTGCGTGCGCTGGAAAGCGAAGGCTGGGTGAAAGTCGAGTTGAACAAGGGCGCGACCGTCGCGCGTCTGACGCCCGCCGAAGCGCGCGAGATCTACGAGATTCGCTCGGCGCTCGAAAGCCTCGCAATCTCGCTGGCGATTCCGAATCACACGCCCGAGTCGCTGCGCGAAGCGGCTGCGCTGTGCCAGGCCGCCGAAGGCGAGACGGACCCCGCCCTCTACGTGGCCCGCAACGAAGCGTTCCACACAGCCCTGTATGCGCCCGCCAACCGCCCGCAACTCGCCGAGATGATCGGGGCACTGCACCGGCGCGGCGAACGCTATCTGCGGCTCAAATTCGGCCTGCCCGCGTACAAGGGCGAGTCCGATGCCGAACATATGGCCATCCTTGCCGCCGTCGAATGCAAGGACATTGCCCTCGCCCAGTCGCTGATCGCCGCTCACCTGCTGGGCACGGGCGAACTGGTCTATCGTTTCTTGACGGAACGCGCGCAGGCGGAAGCCGCCGCGGCCGCGCCGCGCAGAAAGCGCGGACGGCCAGCGCGCACTCCAACCACGATCGGGAGTTGAAGCACCGATGAATCAGCGAGTCGAACCGGCCAAGCTCGAATTGGCACAAGCATCGGGAACGCAGGCGCGTTCCTGGACCACCAAACGCGACGAGAAGCGCCGCAGGCTCGCCGCCATCGAGCCGTGGCTCGAAGACGGCATCCTGCCGGGACATCGCATCGTCGATGCGCTGGAGACGCTGATCCGCCCCGGCGACCGCGTCGCGCTGGAAGGCGACAACCAGAAGCAGGCGGACTTCCTGTCGCGTTCGTTCGCGAAGGTCGATCCGCAGAAAGTGCACGACGTGCATCTGCTGATTTCGAGCATTAGCCGCCCGGAGCATCTGACGCTGTTCGAGCGGAACATTGCGCACAAGGTCGACTTCGCGTTCGCCGGTCCGCAGAGCCTGCGCGTCGCGCAACTGCTCGAAGATGGCCAGCTCGAAATCGGCGCGATCTATACGTATGTGGAACTGTATGCGCGCATGTTCGTCGACCTGACGCCGAACGTTGCGTTGCTGTGTGCAGAAAAAGCCGACCGGCACGGCAATCTCTACACCGGCCCGAACACGGAAGACACGCCGACCATCGCCGAAGCCGCCGCGTTCCGGCATGGCATCGTGATCGTGCAGGTGAATGAGATCGTCGATGAATTGCCGCGCGTGGATATTCCTGCTTCGTGGGTAGACGTGGTGGTCGAAGCCGACCGTCCGTTCGCTGTCGAGCCGCTCTTTACGCGCGATCCGCGTCATATCGGCGACCTGCAGGTGCTGACGGCGATGATGGTGATCAAAGGCATTTATGAGCCGTATGGCGTCACATCGCTGAATCACGGCATCGGCTTCGATACGGCTGCCATCGAATTGCTGTTGCCCACTTACGGCGAGTCGCTTGGCCTCAAAGGCAAGATCTGCCGCAACTGGACGCTCAATCCGCATCCCACGCTGATTCCCGCCATCGAATCCGGCTGGGTCGAAAGCGTGCATTGCTTCGGCAGCGAAGTCGGCATGGAAGCGTATATCGAGGCGCGCCCCGATGTGTTCTTCACGGGCAACGACGGCACGCTGCGTTCGAACCGCGTGCTGTGCCAGCTTGCCGGGCAATATGGCGTCGATCTCTTCATCGGCTCGACGCTGCAGATCGACGGCGATGCGAATTCGTCGACGGTCACGCGCGGCCGTCTTGCAGGCTTCGGTGGCGCGCCGAACATGGGCCACGATCCGCGCGGCCGGCGTCATTCGAGCGAAGCCTGGCTCAAGCTGCTGAAGGATCAGGGGCCCGTGTCGCGCGGCCAGAAACTCGTCGTGCAACTGGCGGAAACGTACAAGAAAGGCGGCGAGCCGACGTTCGTCGATGAACTCGACGCCGTCGCTGTCGGCGCAAAAAGCGGCATGCCGATCGCGCCCGTGATGATCTACGGCGACGATGTCAGCCACGTCGTCACGGAAGAAGGCATCGCGCATCTGCACAAGGCAGAAGGCGTCGAAGAGCGGCGCGCGGCGGTCGCGGCGGTCGCGGGCGTGACGCCGATCGGCCTGCGTGCGAAGCCTGAGAAAACAGCCGAATTGCGCCGTCGCGGCATCGTCGCGTATCCGGAAGATCTCGGCATCCGGCGCGGCGAAGCGAAGCGCTCGCTGCTCGCGGCACGCAGCATCGACGATCTCGTCACGTGGTCGGGCGGACTCTACGCACCGCCGGCACGTTTCCGCAGCTGGTGATGCGATGGCTCTGCACTACGCTATCCCGCTCGATGCGGGCAAGTTCGAGCGTGCCAACGTCAAGGGCTTTCACGCTCATGACGATGCGCTATCCGACACCACGCTCGCGAGCTTCGCTGTCGATGCGCTGATCGAAGAAGCGCAACTCACGCCGAAGCCCGCACTCGTCGACGGACGCGGCAGCGGCGCGCATCGCGATCTCGACCTGCCGCTGATGCTGCGTTCTGCACGCGCGCTCGAACCGACGTTCGCGGCGCTCGCACGAGTATCACGTGGGCGCCTGCCATCGGCGACGCTGCGCGCGGAACTGGCGCAGATCGGACGTGCCGGCGAACAGGACATGATGCGGGCGACGAGTGGCAGCAATGCTCATCGCGGCGCGATCTGGATCGTCGGCTTGCTGGTCGCGGGTGCGGCCATCGTATTCGACGACGATATGTCCGATGCGCTGCCGTCGCTCTCGCATGCCGCACGCGTCTGCGCAACGGGCGCGCGGATCGCCTGCTTTCCGGACCGCTTCGCCGCTGTGGCTGTGACGGATAGTCATGGCGAGCGCGTACGCCAACGCTACAACGTCGGCGGCGCGCGCCAGGAAGCGCAGGACGGTTTCCCGCATGTGATCGACATAGGTCTGCCTGCGTTGCTTGCGGCGCGCGCGAAAGGCATCGCCGAAAACGAAGCACGCGTCGATACGCTGCTCGCGATCATGGCCTCGCTCGACGACACCTGCCTGCTGCATCGCGCGGGTCTCGCCGGTTTGCACGCCGGGCAACGCGGCGCGCGTGCCGTGCTCGCAGCGGGCGGCTCATCGACAGCCGCGGGCCGCGCCGCGCTCGACGCGCTCGAAACCGAACTGCTGTCTCTCAACGCTTCTCCTGGCGGTGCGGCCGATCTGCTCGCCGCCACCCTCTTCATCGACAAGCTGGCGCATCACGCGGCCAGCGGGAGCTGAAAACTGATGGAACAGATGACTTTCGACTATCCGGCGCAACGCGCGATCACGACACGCGCGCATGTGGGCGTGGTCGGCTCGGGCGATCTCGAAGTACTGCTGTCGCCCGCCGATGCGATGAAAGCGACCGTGACCGTGCGCACCAGCGTCGATGGCTACGGGCATATCTGGAAGAGCGTGCTCGACCGTTTCTTCACGCGCTTTGACGGCGCGGCGCAGATCGAGATCAACGATTTCGGCGCGACGCCCGGCGTGGTCGCACTGCGTCTGGCTGAAGCCGTCGAAGCCGCCGACGAAGGAGCGAGCGCATGAGCACCGTGTTGAATCAGCAACCCGCAGCGTCGACGCCCGTACTGCGCGACAGCTTCATCGAATTGACGGCGCGCGAGCGCGCCCGTGCGCTGCTCGACGAAGGCACGTTCCGCGAACTGCTCGGACCGTTCGACCGTATCGAATCGCCGTGGCTGCCGTTGCAGGGGATCGTCTGTCAGGCCGATGACGGCGCGGTGATCGCACGCGGCACCATCGACGGCGAACCTGCTGTGGTCGCTGCCATCGAATCGGCGTTTCAGGGCGGCAGCATCGGCGAAGTGTCCGGCAGCAAGATCGCCGCGGCACTCGAACTCGCACTGCGCGACTGCGAGCGCGGCAAGATCGTGCGGCCTGTCGTGCTATTCGAAACGGGCGGCGTGCGGTTGCAGGAGGCGAATCTGGGCCTCGCCGTAATCGCCGAGATGCAGGCGGCAATCGTCGCGTTGCGCCGTTACGTGCCTGTGGTTGGCGTGATCGCGGGGATGGTCGGCTGCTTCGGCGGGATGTCGCTTGCAGCAGGCTTGTGCTCGTATCTGATCGCGACGAAGCAGGGACGCCTCGGCATGAACGGCCCTGAAGTGATCGAACAGGAAGCGGGCATCGAAGAACTCGATTCCAGCGACCGCCGCCGCGTATGGCAGATGATTGGCGGCGAACAGCGCGTCGCGACAGGACTCGCCGACGCCCTCGTCGACGACGACGCGCAAGCCGTCCGTGCTGCCGTGCGCGAGACCTTTGCACGCGGTGTGCCCGCGGCGCATCGCACGGAACAGGTCGGCGAATATCTCGACCGGCTGGCGCGCATGGACCCCGCGAACGTCACGCCCGACACCATGCGCGACGTGTTCAAGCCCAACGAAGCGGCCGCGCCGCGCAAGGAGTAATCATGAGCGATACGGCAATGACACGCGGCATGCGCTGGTTCAAGGCATTGGCAGGCGATACCTCGACGAACGCGCCCGTGTGGTCCGCGCAAGCGTCGCTCGGCGGCGAGACGGCGAGCTTCTTCGCCGTCGTTCCCGATCCCGACAACCGCTTTCCGCGCGCACGCGACAACGTCGTCGGACTCGAACAGGGCTGGAAGCTGGCGCAAGCGGTGCGCGCCGCGGTGGCGCGCGATGCGTCGTCGGAACACAAGCGCCCTATCGTCGCTATCGTCGATGTGAAAAGCCAGGCGTATGGGTATCGCGAAGAGACGCTCGGCATTCATCTGGCGTGTGCGTCCGCTGTCGATGCGTATGCAAGCGCACGCGATGCGGGTCATCCGGTGATTGCGCTGATCGTCGGCCCGGCGATGTCGGGCGCGTTCCTCGCGCATGGCTATCAGGCCAATCGCATTCTCGCGCTCGACGCGCCCGGTACGATGGTGCACGCGATGGGCAAGGAAGCCGCCGCGCGTGTCACACGCCGCACAGTCGAAGACCTCGACAAGCTCGGCGAAACGATTACGCCGATGTCGTACACGATGGCGTCGTTCGCGAAGCTCGGGTTGCTCGACAAGCTGATCGAAGGCGTCGATGCCGATGCGCCAACGGATGCGCAGATCGAGAACGTACGCAGCGTGCTGGTTGAAGCCGTGCAAGGTGCGCGTGCGGATACGACACGTGGACTGTCGCGGCGACTCGAATCGGATACGGCGAAAAAGACGCGCGCGGCATCGATCGAAGTGCGGCGGCGGCTCGCCGAACAGTGGGACGCTGCGTAATGCGAGTCTGCGCAGCCGCGCCATTCGCTGCACACGAAGCGCTCGCTGCTGGCGATTCGCGCTGGCAGGCGCACGACATCGTGCGCCTGCGTCGGCTCGAATCGTTCGATAGCGAGCCGACGTGGGTGCGTGACGCGTTCGCGCGCGCGCCGTTTGCGGTCGTGCGGCGCGCGCAGGCGGCTGATGGATTCGTGGCGATTGGCGTGCGCGGCGTGGCGCGTAACGAGCGGTATGGAACGTGGACGCGCGTCGATGATATTGAGGCTATGTTTGCGCCGGAAGCGTTGAGTTCGACGCATGTTGTCGAGAATCGTGCAGCGTTGCCTGCGCTCCTTGCGCTCGATGCATTGCGCCACGATACATCAGGACTTGGTGGATTCGTCTGGGGACCAACAGGAAGCGTCGGTTTCGAACTTGCAACTGGCAAGCCGACTGTTACTTCAGGCAGCGATCTCGATCTATTGATACGGATACCGAACTATCTGTCACGCGCTCAAGCACAGCAAATCCAGTCGACGCTCGACGCACATGCGTCGCAGGCAGGCATTCGCATCGATGCGCAGCTTGAAACGCCCTCAGGTGGCGTGGCACTCGCCGAATACTCATCGGGCAAAGCGCGCGTGATGGTGCGTAGCGCGAGCGGTCCGCGGCTCGTGGCAGATCCCTGGACACTGTAATGCTTGCCTATCTTTTCCCTGGCCAGGGCGCGCAAACGGAAGGCTTCCTTCATCGTCTCGGCACGCACGCCGCTATCAAAACGACGCTTGATGAAGCCTCCAGCGTGCTGAGCCTCGACGTCCTCACACTCGACACCCAGGCCGCGCGCGAATCGACGGTTGCCGTGCAGACGGGCTTGCTGATCGCCGGTGTCGCAACACAACGCGCGCTCGCCGCCGAAGGATTGACGCCCGATCTCAACGCGGGACTCTCAGTTGGCGCGTATGCAGCCGCCGGGAGTTGCGGCGCAATCGCATTCGCCGATGCGCTGCTGATGGTGCGCAAACGCGCCGAGTTGATGGAGGCCGCCTATCCACGCGGCTATGGATTGTCGGCAATCGCGGGCCTGACCGAACACGAAGTCGAACGGCTCGCCGAGACACAGGCGCGAGATTCGGCGGAGCGCGTCTATATCGGCAATGTGAATGCACCGCGCCAGATCGTGGTCGCGGGCTCGGACGCCGCGCTCGATGTATTCAACACCCGCGCACTCGCCTCAGGCGCGCGCAAGGCGACGCGGCTCGCCGTCAGCGTGCCATCGCATTGCGAACTGCTAGCGGCAGCCGCCGACGCGCTCACAGATTACGCGCGCAGCGTGCCGTTTCGTGCGCCATCGAGTGGCTATATCGGCAATCGAGGTGGTCGCGCTCTGTACACAGCCGATGCCGTGCGCGACGACCTCGCGACCAACATGCGCTACACCGTCCGCTGGTTCGACGCGCTGACCGTGATGACCGAAATAGGCGCGAAGGTATTCGTCGAAGCGCCGCCCGGCCAGGTGCTGACCGATATCGTGCGCGAGCAGTATCCCGATCTGGCGGCGATTGCTGCGAGCACGCTGCCCTTCGAACGGCTCGCGCCGACCATTCAGCGCCGTATCGAATCGGTCGCCTGAAACCGATTCCTTATGCGCATAAATTTTTTAAAAGTTTTAATGCGCGCGTAGCAAAACTAGCGGCCGGGCGTGACGAACCGGAATGTCAGGTTGACGCGCTCGCCCTGCACTTTCGGCTCTTTCGGCACGCGATGCCGCCATTCGGCCTGTGTTCGTCCACGCATCACGAGCAGGCTGCCGCCTTTGAGCGCGTACGACTGCACCACGCGTGTCTTGTTGTGCTGCATGTCGAAGCGGCGCGTCGCGCCCAGACTCACCGACGCAATCACCGGCTCTGCGCCAAGCTCCCGCTCGCGGTCCGCGTGCCATCCCAGGCTGTCCGCGCCGCTGCGATAGCGGTTGAGCAGGACGCTGTTGAACGGCACGCCGCACGTCGTTTCGACAGCGGCCTTCAGCTGCGCGACGGCGGGCGTCCACGCTGCCGGCACATTACGAATACCCGAATACACATAGACGGCATCCGGCTCGCCCTGCCACGCCGTCAGGCGCGGCAGCGGCACGCGCCCGGCCGGCGTGAACATTTCATCCTGCAACCACGCCACTTCCGCGACGACACGCGCGAGCACGTCGGCGGCGGCATCGGTTGCAAGCCAGTCGGGGAACCACGCCACATCGGGCGTTGGCAAATCGTCGAACAGATCGGCAGACATCGGTGCAATCGCGAGCGATGGCGCACGCGAAACCTCTCAACTCATAGTGAACAGCCGGTATTATCGTGCCCGCCGCAGCGGCGGGTCATCCCACCGCTTGCGCTTTCATTCGACTTTCCGTGATTCACTCGGGTCGAATTTCCTGATCGATCCCGGCTATGGCGACGCGTCAAAGCGGGTCCGGCGCTAGCCGCCCGAAGCAGTGTCAGCGGGAAGTCAGTTGGCCATCAACGCAACGTAGAACACGATTGCGCCCACCAGCGCGCCGATGAAGCAGAAACCGTCTTCCGCTTCGTCGCCGCGCGAGCGCAGCCACGCCGCGACCACGCCGAACAGGCCCGCCACGCCGAGCGCGACGAATACCATGACGACATAGAAAAGCGCTGTGCGCCCCAGTTCGGAAAAGTCGATGGTCTGGACGCCGTAGTAGACGCCGAGTGCCATCAACGAAAGCACCACCATAGGCAGCATCACGTGACTGCCTTCGTGACCGATGTGATGTTCGCGATGCGCGAATTTTGTCGTTTTCATCATCTGTCTCCCCAAACCGCAAGCCGAAATGGCGATCAGGCACACGCGGCCCGCCGCTTGCTGAGGAGTGTCTCGCGCGCCCGAAAAAGCGGGAACGGGACGCGAGGCCTGCCTCCGGCAGTCGCGCTCGCTTTCAGAATAGTCCGTTCAGACGACCAATTCAATAGCCATTTAATAAGCATTTAATCGGCATGACGAACAACTGACGACGCGTGTCTGCTGCATTGCAACGCATGCTCGTCCAAGGCGTTTCGCGGCACGCCCGACCGCCTTCGGCAAGCGCGCGGAACTGCTTGTAGAATGACTGGCCGCCGCTCTGCAACGGGCGTGCGCTCTCCTGATTCACCGCGACTCATCTTCCGCGCGCGGTCTGCGCCCTTCGCCCACTTATGCGCCGCTTATCGTTTTTCGTTCGGATTATCGTCATCGGCATTCTGCTGCATGTGTACGTCGGCATCCGGATCATTCCCGAGCTGCCTGTCGATGCCGCTGTGAAAGTGCTGTGCGCGCTGTGGCTCGTGCTCTCGGTGTTGCTGATTCCCGTCGGCATGATCGCGCGGTCCATTGAACGACAGCCGCTCGGCGACCGGCTCGCGTGGGCGGGACTGATCGCGCTGGGTCTGTTCTCGTCGCTGCTGGTGCTGACGTTCGTGCGCGAACTGGTGCTGCTCGCCGTGCTGCTGATCCACGCGGCGTCGCCAGAAGCAGTCGATCCGGCGCGCTGGGAAATCAATAGCGCGATGGCCGTGCCGCTGCTTGCGCTGCTGTCGACGGCCATCGGCTTTTTCAACGCGCGGCGCCGTGCGCGCGTCGTGTCGATCGATGTACCGATCAAAGACCTGCCGCGTGCGCTCGATGGCTTCACGATTGTGCAGATCAGCGACATCCATGTTGGACCGACCATCAAGCGCGGTTATGTCGATGCCATCGTCGATGCCGTGAACCGGCTGCAGCCGGACCTGATCGCCGTGACGGGCGATGTCGTCGACGGCAGCGTCGAGCATCTCGCCGACCACACGCGTCCGCTGTCACGGCTGAGCGCGCGGCATGGAGCATATCTGGTGACGGGGAATCACGAATATTATTCAGGCGCCAATGCGTGGATCGCCGAATTTCAGCGGCTCGGCCTGCATGTGCTGCTCAATGAGCACGTGGTCGTCGAGCACGATGGCGCGCAGGCGGTGATCGCGGGCGTCACCGATTATTCGGCGGGCCACTTCGATCCAGAGCACGAAAGCGACCCGGCCGCGGCGCTCGAAGGCGCGCCCGGCGATGTGCGCATCAAGGTGTTGCTCGCGCATCAGCCGCGCTCGGCGGAAGCCGCCGCCGATGCCGGCTTCACGCTGCAACTGTCCGGCCATACGCATGGCGGACAGTTCTTCCCGTGGAATTTCGCCGTGCGGCTGCAACAGCCGTTCGTGGCCGGTCTGTCGCGGCTCGATAATTTGTGGGTCTATACGAGCCGTGGAACCGGGTATTGGGGACCACCGAAACGTCTGGGCGCGCCGTCGGAAATCACGCGGCTGCGTCTTGTGGGCAGCGGCGCGTGATGTCCTTCTGTTAGATCACGCTGTGACCTTTTGCTCCGGCAGCATCGAGCCGGTTTCCTGAAAGCGCGCGTGCCAGGCGAACGCTTCACGCAACACGTGCGGCGTCTGGCCACCGAAACGCAGCGCATCGCGATAGTAATCGCGCAGCAGATCGCGATACAGCGGATGCACGCACTTGTCGATGATCAGCGAAGCGCGTTCGCGCGGCGCGAGTCCACGCAGATCCGCCAGGCCGATTTCCGTCACGACGATATCGACATCGTGTTCGTTGTGGTCGACGTGCGGCACCATCGGCACGACGCTCGAAATCGCGCCGTCTTTCGCAATCGATTTGGTCGCGAAGATCGCGCAGGATGCGTTGCGCGCGAAGTCGCCTGATCCGCCGATGCCGTTCATCATGTGCGTGCCGCCCACGTGCGTCGAATTCACGTTGCCGTAGATGTCGAATTCGAGCGCCGTGTTCAACGCGATCAGGCCGAGACGACGAATCACTTCGGGATGGTTGCTCACCTCTTGCGGACGCAGCACGAGGCGGTCGCGATAGCGTGCGAGATCGCCGAAGACCTGCGCCTGGCGCTTTTCCGTCAGCGTGATCGACGCGCCCGAGGCGAACGTGACCTTGCCCGCGTCCATCAGATCGAAAGTCGAATCCTGCAGCACTTCCGAGTAGATCGTGAATGGCTCGAACGGCGAATCGGCGAAACCGGCCAGCACTGCGTTCGCGATCGTGCCGATGCCTGCCTGCAACGGCGGCAGCGGCGACGGCATGCGTCCATGCGATACCTCGTGTTGCATGAACTCGATCAGATGGCCGGCGATCAACGCCGTGTCTTCGTCGGCGGGCAAGGCAGTCGATGGACTGTCGGGTTTGTCCGTGATGACGATGGCGGCGATTTTCTCAGGCGGAATCTCGATGGCCGTCGTGCCGACACGGTCACTCGGACGCACGACAGGCAGCGGATCGCGATGCGGCCGGCGGCCGGGAATCCAGATGTCGTGCAGGCCTTCGAGTGCGAGCGGCTGCGCCAGATTGATTTCGACGATCACCTTGTCGGCGAGAATCGCGAAGCTCGCCGAATTGCCCACCGACGTGGTCGGCACGATGCCGCCCGTTTCCGTGATCGCGACGGCTTCGATGATCGCCACATCGAGCTTGCCAAGTTGACCCGCGCGCAGCATCTCGACCGTCTCGGACAGATGCTGGTCGACGAACATCACGTCGCCTCGGTTGATCGCCTTGCGCAAGGTGTTGTCGACCTGGAACGGCAGACGGCGCGCGAGCACGCCCGCATCCGTCAGCAGGCTATCGACGCCATGACCCAACGATGCGCCCGTCATCAGCGTGATTTGCAGCGGCTTGCCTTCAGTGCGCGCACGTTCGGCCAGCGCCACGGGCACGGCCTTGGCGTCGCCTGCGCGCGTGAAGCCGCTCGCGCCGACGCGCATGCCATTGTCGATCAGCCGCGCTGCCTGCGCCGCCGTCGTGATCTTGCCGCGCAACGCGGCATGACGAATCCGATCTTCGTACATGATTGAAAGTCTCTCCGATGTCACGCTCACGAAAGCCGGCGTGCACGTCTTGTTATCGGTGTGCGTCGTCCGGCTATCGTTTGATTCCTGTCGATTCCGCTCGTCCGCCGATGCTTCGGGCGGCTGCGCGGTGCCGTTCTGGTCAGCTACCGAAATAGATCTCGCAGTAGCTCACTGGACCGACACACTCATTGGCCTTCTTCGCCGGTTTCGCGACGCGATCTTGCGCTGCGGGTTGCGTGACGCGAGCTGCGTTCGACTGGGCAACCTGTTGCGCGCCATCGTCCGCCGGCGCCGTCTGTGCGTGCGCAAGGGCCGCAGCGGACAACGAACAGGCAATCAGGACCAACTTCAGCGCTTTCATTTCAATCTCTCCAGTGGTTTCGGTGACTGCGTAAGCAGTGGTTCCAATATAGGACTGAGGTCGGCGCGGATTAAGAGGGGTGGCTGGAAGGCATTCTTCCAGGTTGCGGCAAGATGGCGCGGGCGGTGTGAGTACGTGCGTTTCCGGTGCGCCCGGCAGCGCGGGTTGCGGCAATTGACTGTTGCGTTGAATGCGCAGCGACGGTGCGCAGAGGCTTAGCGCGCATCGAACGGCGCGTTCCTGTCGAGCAGTGCCGTGCGGATGAAATGCAGGCAACTCAGAATGCGTTGCTGGTCGTGCCGCTTCTCGCGGTCCGTGTGAACCGCTTCGAGTACCTGTTGCACGACGCGCATCGCCGCACCCACCGATGTTTGCGTGCGCTCGACGTGCGCCTTGTCCGGCTGTTCGAAGAGTTGCGCGAGATCCTGCGTGACGCGATCGAGTGACGGTTTCCAGCTGGTGTGGACGTTGTTCGCGTAAGTGGCACGGTCGATTTCACTGCGCAGGTCGATGGTCGCGTGGCCGACTTCGAGCGTGACGAGCATCCATCGAAGTGCATTGCGATGCCGTCGCGAACGCTTCGGCAACAGCATGCGCAACTGGTGCATCAGATCGTGCGTGCTCGACTGGAAACGATGCGCGAGACCCGTCAGCGACGACGTGCAGGCCAGCGCGACCTGACTGCGCAAATCGCTTTCGATGCGCTTGGTCAGCCAGGGCATTTGCGCCGGGAAAATAACTGCGGCGCCGACTGTGGTCACGAGCATCGCGACGACGATCGCGACGCCGTTGTTGATCAGCAGATCGGGCGCGTAGACCACGACATTGTCGGGCGCGGCGAGCAGGCAGAAAAACACCGTGAAGCCCACACCATAACCCGCCGTTTTCGCGCGCGACGCGAAGAACACGCCTACCGCGAGAACGGGCGCGAGCATCGCGCACAGCAGCGGAAATCCGTCGATCGCGGGATACACGTAGCACGTGACCAGATAGCCGGCGACCGTTGCGCACGCCGCGCCGACGCTCATTTGCAGCGCGAGCTTCGCAGGATTCGGCGCCGACGAAGTCAGCGCGCACGTAAGCGCCGCGCCGATCACGGCCATGCCGCCGCTCGGCCAGTCTGTCGCGATCCAGAAACAGCTGACGGCACCGACCACCACCGCCGTGCGCACGAACGTGCACGCGACCACGAACGCATTGGTACGGCTCACATAGCGCACGGGCGGCCGCTCGCGCGCCGGATTGTGATTGGTTTCCAGCGACGCATACGTATCGATGTAACGGATGAACTCGACGACGAAGCGGTATAGCAACTCGCCTGCGGTATCGAAATCGGGCAGACACTGTGGCTCGCCGGATTCGAGCAGACGACGCGTGGCGCGCATGCTCGCCGGCAAAGTCGATTGAAAATTCTTGAGTCTGATGGCGATGCGGGCGGCGTCGGATGAATCGAAACGACGTTCGCCAGACGTACCGAGCAGTTGAGACAACTCGTGGAAATATGGCGCTGTCGCTTGCATAACCTGGACGGACGGGTTGTCACGCAAGCGCTTTCTCAACTGATGCAGTGCGTGCAACCGGGCGCAGACATCCATGAATTCGTGATTCAGTCTTGCAAGCACCTGACTGCGCGAACGCATGCCGGGATCTTCGAACGCGGCAAACGCGCGGGTGGCCTCGAAACCCACCACTTCATCGACGAGATCCGCGAAATAGCGCTCGGACATGCCGCGTTCGACCGCCCCATCGAGCACTTTCACAGCGAAGGCAGTAAAATTGAGATGCCCCGATTGCAGTGCGTTTTGCAACGCCAGGCTCGATCGGCGCGGCACGATCAGCGCGCTTACTGCCGCCGAGCAGATGATCCCGATTGCCACTTCCGCCGCGCGCGTCAGCGCAGCGAGGAACAAGCCGTTCGGTTCCATCACGGTCGGAATGCCGATCAATGCCGCCGTGTAGCCAGCCAGTACGAAGCCGTACCAGCGAAAATGCCGATACCGCACCGCAGCCGCCACACACGCGCCCATCCAGGCCGTCATGCCGAGCATGTACAACTCCGGTTGCTGCGCGAACAGCGCGCCCAGCAGCAACGCGGCCAGCATGCCGACCAACGTTCCCACGATCCGATAGAAACTCTTTGCGAGCACCATGCCGCTGAACGGCTGCATCAGCACGAAGACGGTCGTCATCGCCGTGCGCGGTTGCTGCAGTTCGAGGAGCATCGCAATGCCGAGCGCGAGCAGCGCGGCCGTCACCGTCTTGAGCAGATGAAGCCAGACGAGGCCGTCGGTATTCGCCCAGTCTTCGCTGGCGTCGCCGATGGCACGCAGCACGCCGGTACGCCATCCGAATATTTCGGACGATACTTGCTTGATCGCATGCTGGCGTTTCATGAGTTCCTACCGCTCGGGCCGTTGTCGGAGGAATACGCAAATTGAACTGGCGCATGCCTACCCTAAGGCGCCGATTGTAGGAGCCGGCTAATTGTGAATTAATGGGAGAGGTCGGGAACGACCCTTCCAGATCACTCAACAATGGCGGCCCTCGACAGGCGGACAATAACGTTTTGATGTCGATCAAGAAGGATTGATGGATACGTTACAAAACATGCGGGTATTCGTACGCGTCGTTGAAGCGGGCAGCTTCACCGGCGCCGCACAATCGCTCAATACCACGACGGGTGCGATGTCTCGCGCAGTCTCAGAACTCGAGGCGCACTTGCGGACGCGGCTGCTCAATCGTTCGACTCGGCGTCTCGCGTTAACGACTGCAGGTGAGAGATATCTGACGCGATGTCAGCAGATTCTTGCTGATATCGATAATGCTGAGGAAGAAGCGAGTGGTGCGCACGAGCGCCCTTCTGGCGTGCTTCGCATGCATAGCTTTGCGAGTATCGGACAGCATTATGTGCTGCCTGCAATTTCGCGATATCGCACGCTTTATCCTGAGGTCGCTGTCGAACTGACGCTGTCGCAACAGATGCCCGATCTGTTCGAAGGTAGCGCGGATGTGGCTGTCGTGGGAGCGTCGACGTTGCCCAATTCCGACCTCGTGTCGCTTCTTCTGGGGACAACGTTCAGCATTTTGTGCGCATCTCCGGCGTACATCCACGCGCACGATGCACCCAAAACACCCGCTGATTTGCTGCATCACGACTGTCTTTTGCTCAAGACGCCTGCTTTTCCGACCAGTGAATGGACGCTCGATGGCCCTAACGGCAGCGAAGTGCTGAATGTGAATGGTCCGGTGCAGGTGAATATCGCGGAATCACTGATTGTCGCGATTCGTGAGGGGATGGGGATCGGAATGTTGCCGCTGTACGCGGCAATCGATGGATTGCGGACTGGGTCGCTGGTGCGTGTGTTGCCTGAGTACACGCTACAGAAGATGAATGTTTACGCGCTGTATCCGTCGCGCAAGTTCATCGATGCAAAAACTCGCACGTGGGTTGAGTTTTTAAGGACGCATTTGCCGCAGGTTATTGCTCGCGATGTTGCGCTGTTGGGCGAAGTTGGACGGCAAAGCGTATCTGGTGACGCGTTGCATGGCGGCGAGGTTGGCGTCGGCGGGCCGCAAGTGAAGCATTGAGCTTGCGTTGGAGGTTTCAGGTCGCGGTGAGATTGGTGTCACGTTTCGCGTGAGTACGGTCTAGCCGCGTAGTTTTTTACCTGATCGAGTGCATGGTCTCGATGTTGCCCATGAGACGCGAGATTGACGGCTGCTTGGGCTAAATCGCTTTTATTGAATCAACGGGCCGGGATTTTGGCATTCCGATTAGATTCAGCTTGGAATTGACTTCACGCACGGAACAAATGGCCGCCGTTGCGGCAGCCGTGTGCAAGAGGATGTCTGGAAGTAAAGCAGAATGAGCGGTGGGACCGTTTGCGCTTGAGGCCGGTACGAATTTGATTCGTACCGTGCAAACGGCAAAACCCTGCTTTTGTGCTTGTGGCGGCACGTGTGAACTCGAATTCATACCGCACAAACGCCAAGACCCCGCTTTTAAGGGCGGGGTCTTGTCTTGGGTAAGGAGCCTGACGATTACCTACTTTCACACGGGCAATCCGCACTATCATCGGCGTAGAGTCGTTTCACGGTCCTGTTCGGGATGGGAAGGGGTGGGACCGACTCGCTATGGTCATCAGGCATGA
>NZ_QBUY01000132.1 GCF_003121405.1 Paraburkholderia sp. C35
CCCGCCCCCCCCCCCCGATGTTTTTTCCAGCCGACGACGGCATACGCCCGAGGAGGCCGGCTCGTGGGCGCGGAGATGGGTATACGAGACAGGTCCTACGAATATGCGCAAACGACGCCACCGACGCCGCCTCCCCATCCCGCCGTTCGATTGCATCGAGCAGGGTATTCATCTCCCGGTTCGACTCGCCGCCTCGCCCGGGCGTCGCAATCGTCAACGCCCGCAGGCGGTTGATACGCGCATTCAGCGTCTTCACGACCGTCAGCGACACATGCTTTTGCGCGCCTTCGAACATCGCGTCATAAAAGCGCTCGGTGTACTCGAGCACGCGCGGCAGATCCTGCTGCTCGAACGCGTCTTCAATGTGCTTGCGGATACCGCGTAACTGCTGCACCAGTTCAGGCGTCGACTGCTCGGCACAGGCACGCGCCGCGTTGGCCTCGAGCAGCCCACGCAACTCGTAGATTTCACCGACCTGCTCCGGATCGAGCCGGGCCACGATCGGCCCTTGCCGCGCGACGATTTCGACCAGCCCTTCCGTCTCCAGGTGACGCAGCACTTCGCGCACCACCGTGCGGCTCACGCCCAGTTCGTCGCACAGCGTCCGCTCGACCAGCCGTGTGCCCGGCCGGAAATAACCCTGCACGATCGCGCCACGTAGCTTGTCCAGCGTGAGTTCGCGCAAAGTCTTGGCGTTACGGTCGATTCTGAGGTCTGACATAGGCGGCATCGAGGATAGAGAACGAAAGCCCCGCCGCGCGCCATAGAGGCAAAGGCGCGCAGGCTGGAATGCCATATTATCGTTCATCTCGTCGTGATTCCGTCCTGCCGTGCGACGCGCGGCCGCCACGCGTGCGGCGCGATTCGCCCGCACACGCCGCCTGAAGGAATGCAATCGCACGCTCACGAGTGGTACGCGTTCTCGCCATGCGAGCTGAGATCCAGCCCTTCGCGCTCGCCATCCTGTTCGACGCGCAGGCCGATCGTCATATCGACCAGTTTGAACGCGATCACCGACACCACGCCCGACCACACCAGCGACGTCCCCACTCCCCAACACTGCGAGATCAGTTGATCGACGCTGCTGTAATCGCCCACCTTGTTCGCGACATAGTCATAGACACCCGTGCCGCCGAGCCGCGGCGACGCGAACACGCCTGTCAGCAGCGCGCCGACGCTGCCGCCCAGGCAATGCACACCGAACACGTCGAGCGAGTCGTCCACACCGAGCAGACGCTTGAGTCCATTGACGCCCCAGTAGCACGCGATACCCGCCGCAAAGCCCATGACGATCGACCCCATCGGTCCGACGAAACCGCAGGCAGGCGTAATCACCACGAGCCCCGCAATGGCACCCGACACCGCGCCGAGCATCGACGGCTTGCCCTTGAGCGTCCATTCGACAAAAGTCCACGCCACCGTGGCCGCGCATGTCGCGAGCAACGTCGTCACGAAGGCGAGCGCCGCCGCGCCGTTCGCTTCGAGATTCGAGCCGACGTTGAAGCCGAACCAGCCCACCCACAGCAGCGAACCGCCCACCATCGTCAGCGTGAGATTGTGCGGCGCCATCGTTTCGCGCCCATAGCCTGTGCGCTTGCCGATCATGATCGCGCCGACCAGCGCGGCGATGCCCGCATTGATGTGCACCACCGTGCCGCCCGCGAAATCGATAGCGCCCTTCTGGAACAGAAAGCCCGCCGTAGCCGTGGCCTTTTCACCCGCTGCGGCACTGGTGTACGCATCCGGTCCCGGCCAGTACCACACCATATGTGCGATGGGGAGATACGAGAACGTGAACCACAGCACCATGAACAGCAGTACGGCAGAGAACTTCGCGCGCTCAGCAATGCCGCCGACGATCAGCGCCGGCGTGATCGCCGCAAACGTCTGCTGGAACGCTGCATAGATGTATTCGGGAATCACCACGCCTTTGCTGAAAGTCGCAGCCGTCGTATCCGGTGTCACGCCTGCAAGAAACGCCTTGCTCAAGCCGCCGAAGAACGCGTTGCCTTCAGTGAACGCGACGCTGTATCCGTACAGCGCCCACAGCACGCCGAGCAGACAGAACACGACCAGCGGCTGCATCAGCACCGACAGCATGTTCTTCGCGCGCACCATGCCGCCATAGAACAGACCGAGACCCGGCGCGGCCATCATCACCACGAGCAATGTCGCGACGATCATCCATGCTGTGTCGCCTTTGTTCGGTACAGGGTCGGCGGCGAAGGCAGGCATCGCGAGCGCCAGCATCGCGAGTAACGCAATACATTTGAGCATTCTTTTCATTGCGCGATCCTTTGAAAAACGCCGCGGCATGCCGCGTGTGAAGTGCGGCAAGCGTCGACGGAGTTGTGTGGACTTAACGTAACTGCGGGAACTGCGATGAAACTGGATGCGATGCGGCTGCGGCAGACGCAGCGAGCGCGAACGCCCGCTGCACTACGTGACTTCAAACGTCATTCACTGCGTCCTCAAACCTTCTGCCCTGGAATCCACGACGTGCCTGCCAGCGGAATACGCGCCATCGCCGCTGCTTCGACCGTCAGCGCGACGAGATCTTCCGGCTCCAGGTGATGCACGTTCTGCTTGCCGCACGCGCGTGCGATGGTCGTCAGTTCCATGTTCAGCGTCTTCAGATAGTTGCGCACGCGGCGCGAACCTTCGTCCGGTTGCAGACGCTGTTCGAGCACGGCATCCTGGGTCGTCACGCCGACGGGACACTTGCCCGTATGACAGTGATGGCAGAAACCCGGCGATGTATTGAGCGCCGCGTAATCGGCCGTGGCGGAATGCAGCGCGCCGTCCTTGAAATACGTATCGCTGTTGCAACCGAGCGCCATCAGCACGCCCTGCCCGATTGCCACGGCATCGGCACCGAGCGCGAGCGCTTTCGCCACATCTGCGCCTGTGCGAATGCCGCCCGATACGATCAGTTGCACGGTGCCTTTCATATTCAGATCTTCGAGCGCATCGACGGCCTGACGCACGGCAGCCAGCGTCGGAATGCCGACGTTCTCGATGAAACACGTTTGCGTCGCCGCCGTGCCGCCCTGCATCCCGTCGATCACGACCACGTCCGCGCCCGCATGCACGGCAAGCTTCACATCGTTGAACGTGCGCGTCGCGCCGACCTTCACGTAGATCGGCTTTTCCCAGTCGGTGATTTCGCGCAACTCCTGAATCTTGATCGCGAGATCGTCTGGTCCGGTCCAATCAGGATGACGGCTGGCTGAACGCTGATCGACACCTGCCGGCAACGTACGCATCGACGCCACGCGCGGATTCACCTTCTGTCCGAGCAGCATGCCGCCGCCGCCCGGTTTCGCGCCCTGACCGATCACCACTTCGATCGCATCGGCGCGGCGCACGTCGTCGGGATTGAAACCGTAGCGCGACGGCAGGCACTGATACACCAGCGTCTTCGACGACTGACGCTCTTCCTGCGTCATGCCGCCGTCGCCCGTCGTCGTGGAAGTACCGGCTGCCGTCGCCGCGCGGCCCAATGCTTCCTTCACGTTCGCCGACAATGCGCCGAAGCTCATGCCTGCAATCGTGATGGGAATGTCGAGCACCACGGGCTTCTTCGCGAAACGCGTGCCGAGCACGGTCTGTGTCGCGCATTTCTCGCGATAGCCTTCCAGCGGATAGCGCGACAACGACGCGCCGAGAAACAGCAGATCGTCGAAGTGCGGCACACGGCGCTTCGCACCGAGACCACGGATTTCATAGAGTCCGCGCTGTGCGGCGGTATGGATGTAATCGATCGTCTTGCGGTCGTAGCCTTGCGACTCTTCCTGTTGCAAGCGCGCGAAATGAATGGGCTTTTCCATGGGGACGTTCTCGTAATCGGGTGTTCAATTCGGGTGTTCAATATTCCTGGTCCGCGTCGGCGTTCCAGTGATAAAGCGTGCGTGCCGAAGCAATGCGTTTGAACGCGCGCGGATCGTGCTTCAGGCCGGCTGCGTCGAGCAGCGAAGCAACAGCGGTGTAGTCCGCATCCGTCATCGCTTCGAACTGCGCATCTGCGCCGAGCGACTTCACATCGCCCTTCACGTACAGCACCGCTTCGTAGAGCGAGTCACCGAGCGCATCGCCTGCATCGCCGCAGATCACCATGCGGCCCGCCTGCGCCATGAACGCCGAAAAGCTCCCCACCGATCCACTGACGACGATATCGCCACCCTTCAGCGAAATGCCGCAACGCAAGCCCGCATCGCCGTCGATCACGAGCAGCCCGCCATGCGCGGATGCGCCTGCGCCGTTCGACGCGAAGCCCTTCACATGCACCTTGCCGCTCATCATGTTTTCGGCGACGCCCGTGCCCGCGCTGCCTTCGATCACGATGTTCGCGTGCTTGTTCATGCCGCCCGCGTAATAGCCTGCGTGGCCGTCGATCGTGACCGTCACGTCGGCATCGACGCCCACTGCGATGTTGTGCGCGCCGTTCGGCGAGGTCACGGTGATCTGCTGGCCTTTGAGCGTGGCCGCATCGCCGTGCAGATACTGGTTCACTTCCCTGACCGATCCGCGCTCAAGGTCGAATGTCACGCTTTCCATACATACATCTCCTCGGGTGCCGGTTCGAATACCTTCGCGTGCTTGATGTCGGGCAGATGCGCGAGCGAGCGGAACTCGGACGCAATCGCCACGTAGTCGTCGTTCTCGGCAACGACAGCGGGCTTGCACGCGAACGGATCGCGGATCAACGCGAGTTCCGTCGTCGTGCCCATCAGGAACGTGTAAAAGCCGTCGAGTTCTTCAAAGCCCTTCTGCAACGCTTCCGGCAACGCATCGCCTTCACGCAGACGCCATTCGAGAAAGCGGCACGCAGCTTCCGTGTCGTTGTCGGTATCGAAGTGAATGCCTTGCGGCTCCAGCTTGCGACGCACGCCATAGGGATTCGACAGCGAGCCGTTGTGAACGAGGCAGAAGTCTTCGCCAGCAGTGAACGGGTGCGCGCGATCCGGCGTCACGGCCGATTCCGTCGCCATGCGCGTATGCCCCACCAGATGCGAGCCTTTCAGGTTCGCAAAACCATAACGGTCTGCGACTTGCGCGGGCGTGCCGATGTCCTTGTAGAGATCGATCGAACGGCCCGTTGAAAGCAGATACAGCTTCGGATAGTGCTCGTGCAGCCAGCGCTTCACATTCTCTGCGTTGCCTTGCAGCGTCAGCACGGCATGATTGCCTTTCGCGTCGATACGCGCCGTCACGTCCATCGCCGCATTCAACGCGTCGAGCAGCGGCGTCCATGCGAAGCGATCGCCTTCTTCCGTAAAGCCCGCGTACAGGCTCAGCTTGCGCTGGCTCGCATCGACTGCCTTGCCGAACACGGCCAGACCCGCCGAATCAGGACCGCGCTCGGTCATGCCGATCAGCATCGGCACCATCAGTTCACCGAGCCGTTCGCGCAGTGCCGGTGTCTTGACCAGCAGACCTACGATTCCACACATGTTCTTCCTCCTTCGAATGCTTAGAAAAATTCGAGGTAGCTTTTCAGCTCCCAGTCCGAGACGTGGCGCATGTATTCGAGCCATTCCATGCGCTTCAATTTGAGGAACTCGTCGGCGACGGGGCCTAGCGCATCGCAGATCAGTCGGTCCGATTCGAGCGCGTCGAGTGCCTGTTCGAGGTTTTGCGGCAGCACGCCGATCTGGCGTTCCTGCAACTGCTGCGGCGTCCACGTGTAGAGGTTGTCGTTAGCAGGCTGACCCGGCGACAGTTCGCGCTCGACACCATCCAGCCCTGCCGCAATCACAGCCGCCGTCGCGAGATACGGATTGCACGCGCCATCGGGCAGACGCAATTCGATGCGCTCGCCGGGCATGCGCACCATCGTCGAGCGGTTGTTGTCGCCGTAGCTGATATAGGCAGGCGCCCAGGTTGCGCCCGTCAGCGAGCGGCCCACCACGAGGCGCTTGTATGAATTGACGGTCGGATTGCACAGCGCGGCCAATGCAGGTGCGTGCGCGAGCAGACCTGCCGTGAACTGATAGCCGAGTTTCGACAGGCCCATGCCGAGCGGATCGTTCCTGTCAGCGAACAGATTGCGCTCGCCGTCACCGATCGACATATGCATGTGCATGCCATTGCCCGGACGGTTCGCAAACGGCTTCGGCATGAAAGAACAGATCATGCCGAGTTCGTTGGCAATCTCGGAAGCTGCCATCTTGAAGAACACATAGTGATCGCACGACGTCAGGCAATCGGTATACGTGTAGTTGATTTCGAACTGGCCGTTCGCGTCTTCGTGATCGATCTGATACACGTCGATGCCGACCTCGCGCATCGATTCGGTGAGCTTTTCCAGGAAGGCACGCGTGCGCGACAGACCCTTGTAGTCGTAGCACGGCTTGGCCAGCGTATCGCTCGGATCGCATGGTTCGAGCACGCCCGACGCGGAGCGGCGCAGCAGCGAGAACTCAGGTTCGAGGCCGGTAAAAAGCGTCCAGTTGCGCTCCGTCATGCGCGCGACCTGCTTCTTCAGCGTCACGCGTGAATCGTAGGCCCACGGTTTGCCGTCCACGTGACCATCGCAGACGATGCGCGCGAGACCCGTTTGCCACGGCATCGACGTGAGCGTCGACAGATCGCCGACGGCCATGAAGTCGGGACCGTTCGGCTCGATGCCGACGCCCCAGATCGCGAAACCCGCGAAGCCCGCGCCCGCCTTCAGCACGCTCTTCAGATGCGCAACGGGCACCGACTTCGCTTTCGCCACGCCGTGAATATCGACGAATTGCGCCAGCACGTATTTCACGCCCTGCTGTGACAGCCAGGCTTGCGCGTCTTCCGCCGTCTCGAAGCGCGGCACGCTTCCTAACTCGTTGACGGGCAGCTTGCTCGCGTCGTTCAGGTTCATCGCCACTCCTTGCAACAACATCCATCGCTGGTTTGAAAAAGCCACGCGACCTGCGCATGACCCGGCTGCGCGAGCATGCCGCGACGCCATCGGCGCGCTGCAGGCATGTCCGCCTGTTCGCGGTAGAATTTATTGTTGTGCAACAATAATTCCCCACATGAAACCTATTGGCCGCGACTGAGCGATCCCTTCGATACATGGCGCAAAGTCGCGATCTGCTAACCTTGCCTTTTCATCGGGGCCACCCATGCAAAACGGGGACGACAGCAAATCACCGCTCGAACGCTATCTCGGCTCGACGATCCGCGAGTTGCGCCAGTCACATGGACTGACCATCGCGCAGGTCGCCGAACAGGCCGGCATCAGCCGCGGGATGCTTTCGAAAATCGAAAACGCGCAGACTTCTACCGGACTCGACGTACTCAACCGCATTGCGCAGGCACTGGGCGTGTCGATGTCGACGCTGTTCCGCAACTTCGACGTGCCTCAGGGCGGCGCCCAGCTCGTCAAGAAAGGCGGCGGCATGGAAGTGGTCCGCAAAGGCACGAAACGCGGCCACACCTACCATCTGCTCGCCTACGACCAGGGACCGCGCAAACTCTTCGAGCCGTTCCTGATCACGATGGAAGACGAAGCAGAACGCTTCCCCGTCTTCGAACACCCCGGCACGGAATTCATTCACATGCTCAAAGGCGTGATCGAGTACCGCCACGGCCAGCAAACCTACATCCTGCATCCCGGCGACACGCTCACTTTCCGCGGCGACGTACCGCATGGTCCCGAACGGCTGATCAAGACGCCGATCCAGTTCCTGTCGATCTTCGTCTACTCCCAACCGGCCGCCGAGTGAACTGCACCTGCCTTGTTCTTACGCAACGTCCATGCCATGTTTATCAAAGGGAATCAAAAGTTCCTGTGAATAAACACTGACGGCGCATTGCGGCTTTTCCTCCTGTTTGCACTGCGATTGCGCCTGCCTGACTCCGGTGCGCCTGAATCGTGAATCTGGTGCGCATCTGCACTGACACGGAAAGGCCGGTTACGACAATGCATCAGCGATGCTTATAAAGGCTTTAGCGCGATGAAAATCAGCGCAGCGCGTCATCTGGTCAGTGACAAACGAAACCTGTCCCGAGACATACAAATCTGGCCTGACGAAATAAGACAAACAAATCTGGCCTAGCCTTTCAAAACGACCGCTTTCGAGATACAAAGAAATCTGGCCTAGGTCGTAACTTCATGTTTTTATTGGCCTTCTTTAGCCGATTGCCAGCGAGGCGATTTCGTCTCGAATCCGTCGGTTGTCCCGAGATAAGAGTAGCTACAGCCAACGCGGTGACTGGCATTGGCTTGAAAGCCTTATTCCATCGAGTTGAAGCCGAGTGAAGAACAAACAAATCTGGCCTGCCGTAGTGCGAGAGACAAAGAAATCTGGCCTAGAGCCCCAGTGCGGCGCTCCCTCGCGTATTCCGGAGAGGGGAGCGCGCTTTAGCGTTAGTGAACGAAGACGTCGGTCGGCCGCGAAAATCCAGGCATTGCCGCAAGCTGTTCGAGCGAGCGCTTTCTCGCAACGTCTTTTAGCCGCTCAGTCATCAGAACGTTCACAAGAACGTGCTCTACCCGCCACGCTTGACCACAATCCAACCCGCTGCCATTTTCACTGCCAGGCACTACACAACCGGAACAAGATTGATTCTAGTGGACGGTCTACGGATCGGAAATGTCCTCCGTGAGCTTCATTTCTCAAACCATCGCACGCTGCTTCTCAGCATGACTGGCACAGACCATTTTGTTTTTGACCTCATCGCCTCGTCTATAATCGGACAATCCAGAATCCACACTGCATGGAGCCGTATTTTATGAGTCAAGCCCGCGGGCGATATGCGGGATCCCAGCGTAACGGTCAACGTCAAACTCACCACGAAAAAAACCTTCCGCCCCAACGGCAGGGATCGTCTTACGTGAAGGTGCCGACCAAAGACGCCACCCAGACTGCCTCCATCTTCAAGACACGGTCGTTCCAGTTTCTGGTCGATGCGGTAGGCGCAGAGAACATCGCCATCGCGCTCGAATCGAACATGACTCGCGTTGCTGAATTGTTGAAAGGCGAGAGATTCACGCCTGAGACCGCGTTTCACATGGAAACCACACTTGGGTTACCGCATGGCTTCTTTGACCAAACTAACCCCGCGCTCGCGGACGAGACCATCGCCCGTCTGAAGTCACCGCTCGACTTCGTTCAGGTCGATGATGGATTTAACGCAGAGCCGGAAGCACTTGAGCCGGTTGCCACCACGGCCGTCGCCCAATCCGCAGTTACAGCAGTTAGCGTGTCCGAGGAAGCACAAATGTCACAGAAAATCGCTGTCGGCTCGCCGCGCGCCGTCAAGAATACTCAAAACAGAATGTCTAAACAGTCTAAGCCTCGCGCCCCGCTCAAAGCTTCGTCTTCGAAAGACAAGACGCCTCCTGCAACGCCGGAACAGCAACCACTGGCACTGAACGACAGTGGCGAGGTGGAGGCCATCCGACGCACCAACCTACGCCTCCTCACGAGTCGCAATGGGTCGAAAGTGCGACTTGGCGCCGCCATGGAGATGAGCGCATTCAACATCGCCGATCGACTCAACGGCAAGAAGCGCATGGACAGTGTAGAAGCACATCGCTTCACCGAGCGACTCGGCTTGTCTGTTGGCTGGTTGGACAGCCCGCACACCGAAGCCGACATTCCAGAGTCCGTGTCACGCCTGCTTGCACCGGGTCCACGCGGGCGCGCGTCCGTCAAGCAGGACGAGTCATCAGCGCTAGCAACGAACGACGGCGAGCAAGGGAAACCCGCCAGCGAGACAGTCCGTACGAGGCGCAAGCGCTCAACCGCAATGGGCGAACTGGAACAACCCTCATCGGTCGCAACAAATGTCGCGAAAGAGAAAGATGCGCCCGTCGCCACCGCCCCGGCTCACGTCAATGACTTCCCTGACGAGCCTGCGAGCCGCACATTGGCAGACAGTCACACCGCGGCACCGGTATCGCCACTAGCACGCCCTGATGCAATGCCCGGCTCCGGGACGCCGCTCCAAAATCCGGCTCTGCTGCCCGTGACCTCCGTGACCAGTCTGGACACGCTGCACGGTATCGCACCAATAGCAGAAGCGCTGATCAAGACACTGGCGGGTAAAGCACGTACGGGTCAACTGGACGAGCTGAAAGCCTTGGAACTGCTGCAGCAGGCGATATTGCTGTAGTGGCATGAGGGCATGATGGGGTCGATCAACCAACGACGTCGTCATCGCCAATTGTCGTGAACGCCGGTCTTCCGGAAGACCGGCGCGAACATTCGAATCGGCTGTTACCTCAATCAAACATATCCCGACTCGCGCCATCGCCCCCGCTCCGCCGTGGGGTATGCCAGCGGATCGGCACGGTCAGTCCGGCATGGCATTCATCGGACAGCAGTGCGTCGTTTTTCAGACACGCACACTTCGGTGACGTCGAACGTCTGCATTCACTGTACGCGAACGCGTGCTTGCGACCCGTAGCCGGCGGGCAACGCCATCCGTGGTAAGTTGTCTCAGTGGCCCAATTCGAACATTACAACCTTTTTGTGACTTTGGTGGACCTGCTTACGACGGGCCGTGCTATATCTACACGCTGTCTTGACAGCGACAATTGTTGTGATCGCCGGCCATGGTCATTGGCGATTTATATGCTGCCCCGATAAGTCTGCTGTTGAAAAAGTAGATGCGCTGGAAACGAATCGGGGGGTGCGATATCTCCACACAAACGTTCTTCATCCGCGCAACATACATCCTTGCGACGGGCGGGGTCGCTTGCTTGAGCAAGACGCAACCTGATCGTAATCGAAAAATTTAACTAAACACGCGCGATGAACTGGCAAACAAACTGGTCGATTGATGAAACTCACGGGCAAAAAGCGGGTGGGCAAGGCACCGTTCGCAAAGCGGTGAACAAGAACACTGAGACGGTTGGAGCATTGAAGGAAATGCACGCGGAAAGTACGCAAAATACCGAAAGGAGAAGGCGTATGGCCCGAGAAATAAATATCCTCGAGCGCTTGGACGGGAAAGGCGTTCCACGATTGTTTGAAAGTAACGCTGATGCAGTCGAAGACAAATCGGTTCCGTTGTACTTTGTCTGCGAATGGGTTCAAGGGAAAACGCTTCAAGAGGTGGCTGGAGGTTCGCCGCTGCCGTTAGCCGAAGCGCTACAGATCACGAGAGACCTTGCAGACGTTATCATGCATTGCCATAACAGCGGTATCCAGCACCGGGATATTAAACCCGACAACGTGCTTATCAACGAAGCCACATCGCAAGTGTGCCTGGTCGATTTCGGAATTGCGTATGCGGAAGAAAACGAGGGCGATCCCCGCACTCCACTCCGGCAAGAACTGGGCAATCGCTTTCTGCGCCTTCCTGAACTAGGAATCGGAGGGTCGAAGCGTGATGTGCGCGCTGATATTACACAGGTGGTGGGCATTCTGTTCTTCTTGCTCACCGGTCGAGCACCGAATACGCTGATCGACGAGCAGGGTCGGCCCCCACATAAACGTGCAGAACTCGCAACGTTCGCCCCCGATGATCTGGCCGACGCGCGTTGGAAACGGGTGCGCTCGATCTTCGACATTGGCTTTTCACTTCCGACGACTCTGAGATTCGCGGATGCGGCCACTTTAGTTAGAAGCCTCGACGAAGCAATCGCCTACGTACCAGCTCTTGCCCAGCAGCAGCCCGCCTTCGAAGAGGATGTCGAGGCCTTCAATGCAGTACGCGAACATATCAACGCGGCGATCAAGGCCGTAGAGCTCTCGTTGATAAACGCTGTCAATAGTTTGGCGACGGAAATCGGTTTGATCGCCAAGACCCGTGAGTTTTCCTTTCCAAATCCACACGCCAAGATGGTGAAAACCGGTCGTGAGGCGAAGCTTCTTTGGGCCGTATCACATGAGAAAAGCGAGGAACCACGCGTTTTTATCGGACTATATGCGAGATTGGATGGGGACGACTTTGGCGTTGTGTCGGTACGACTTTCGACTGAACCATTCGAACATATCGTAGATGGGACGTTGGAGTTGTACTCAGGCCCGGCAGCAGACACGTCGCGTCTTCTGGAAGAGATTCAGAGTCGCGCCGGCGATGCATTCGGCTTCGGAGTACGGTTGCTTACCCAAAAGATGCAGAAGGAGTCGCTGTAGAAATCCTTCGAGTGCCGTAGCACATCGATCGCCTGCTATGTCTGATACCGGACATGCGGCATCGTTCTCGGACTGAGTCGAAATTACGATGTTATAGTTATTCCAACGACCGTCACTTCAGCATCTCCGAGCGGCCGTTCGCACCACAAAATCATATGACCGTAAATGGCCGCAGCGCGCCTGGCGCCGTCCTTCGATTCAGTCGTAGTACGACAGTGCAACCAAAGCGGCTTCATGCTCGCGCGTACGACGCCAGTTCACGAACGCGCATGCGTCTTGCAAAGCCTCGAATAGGTCTGGACAGCGCCCCCTGAAACTGATAACAGCGCCAAGCTGTATCGTCAACGTCTCTCCCGGCCTGACATGCAAGCCCGTCATCGCAGCCTCGGGCTCATCGATGTATCCAAGACAGTCAATCAACGCATCCAAGTTGTTGCCATAGAACGCGGGAAAACCAAAGATCTGCGAGAAGACCCGATGGAACGAAGGCCAGTCTGTAATTTCAGTCGTGTCTACGAACACTTTCGTCATTGCACTTTTCCGACTTCTGTCGTGTGTCTAGGCCGTTCAGATAGTTACTCGGTCTTCGAATTGTCGACGATTCTGGCACCGAGTACCAGTGACCGCTCCTGGCCGATCACCGACTCATGCGCTTTGCATGACCGAGCCGATGGGTGAGAACAGGTGACCGACTTTGCCCGACCCTTTGCTTTCGTTGACCGAATGCATAGTCAACGACAGAAATAGTGTGAGTAACGGTCATGGAGACTGCCTATCGCGGATGATCTGCAGTCCACATGCACGTGCGCAATGGGCAATGATCCTGAGCGGCAGGCAATCGGCGTTGGCGGGAGCGCGTTTCCTGTTGCAGGCTCGCACGCCGTTGAAACTGGCGACCGGCAGAGCGGTCGGCTATGCGTACATCGCGCATGCTCTGAACATCTAGACGCAACCGCGCATCCAATTTCGGCGTCTCATGTCACGCGAACGTCTGCTCACTGAAGAGCGGAACCAAACAGCGCCGCGCGATGAAGCCGGTCGACGGAAATCAGGGTTTGAACTGCAACGATTCAGCCCAGCCGTTCCTTGAGAAACGCAACCACATAAGGGGTAGCGGCGGCCGCGATCGTCGATGCAGTCGATGGATCGATGCCCATACGTGCCGCCAACGATTCGGCCACGCGACCGGTCAGAACGCCTTCTCCACCCTCTTCAAGCGATTTGAAAACGCCGTCGCCCTTGACCAGCCCGGCGGCAAACGCCGCAAAGAAGCTCTTGCCCGGATGCTCGCCCAGGAGGCCGGCACCCTGCTCCTCAACGTGCGCGTGCGCCGTCTCGGCCACCTGGCCAAGCATCTGGCGGGCGTCGTCAGCATTGATGCCTTGATCGGCTAGCGCCTGCGTTGCCTGATTCCCATGTTCCGACGCGAGAAATTCAGAAACCAGTTGCTGCATGTCCATGACAAATGCTCCAGAGATCGAGGCGTTGGAAAGACCGACTTGGAAAAGACGGCTGCAACATTTTGCTTGGCGAGTGCGCAGCCCGCCTCATTGTCACCGGGCAACCTTTCGGACACACAACACTGCTCGCCGACGCTGCGCAGTTTGCCGAATAACAAGAGATCACCGAAAACGCACGCACGTCGGGCATCCGGGGCTGGATCGGGCCCGATGCACCGCTTACACTGATAGGCATCAGCGGAAACTGGCTGGATGCCGACCACTCTTCTGCCAGTGCCAAAATGCCCAACCCTTTGAGCCTCGATGATGAAGCACGCGCCGAAATGCTGTGCTATCTGGTTGTCGGCGAGCTTGTTTCGATGGCTCGGACACAGGACTGGCTCAACACCGGCCACCTTGTTGAGCTGTCCCGGATCTGGATGCATGCCAACGGCGCGATTTGCGACTGGCAGGAGCGCATCGAGATCGCACGGATGGCAGCCGATCTGGCGCCCGACATTCTGGCGACGTTCGGGCTCGACACGGAAAAAGCGTTGACGGCGCTTTTCGCGAACGCCCGGCGGCTTGACTACCGTCTGCCTGTCGTCTGTCAGATTCATGACCGATGCGCCGCCCGACTGCACCGCGTGTAGAACACTCTGGCGCGCGCAGCCACTCGCGAATGCTTCCATCGGTATCGGCACGTCGAGCGCCATGAAACGGCGCTCCCTCGTTACTCCTGTCCGGACTTTCACATCCACTACCCGCCGTCTGTCAAAGACGGACGCATCGCTGGCGAGCACTCGCGCCTCTTCGGTTGGCTAAAGACGCCTCAAAGATCATCACGAGCCCGTGGGAATTTTCCGTTTGGGTATTCGCCGGTAGTGATAGTGGTCGCTTTCACAGGCGCCAAGCTTCGGTTTCGCGCATTGACTTGCATCTGGGGCGGCCTATCAATAGATAACGTGTTCTCTTGTCGCATCCCCCAATGCAATCCATCGAGGGGGCATCCGCCTCCGAGTCTCGTGTTCGTGCCGCGCAGTACGTCCGCATGTCGACGGACCATCAGCAATACTCTCCTGAACACCAGAAGCCAGCGCTCGCAGACTACGCCCGCGTGCACGACATTGACATCGTCGAGACTTATGAGGACGACGGCCGGTCGGGTGTCACCCTTCGTCATCGCCCCGCCCTTCTGAAGTTACTCAAGGACGTTCTGGATCCTGGCAGAGCTTTCGAAACCGTACTGGTCTATGACGTCAGCCGATGGGGGCGATTTCAGGACGTGGACGAGAGCGCCCACCACGAATATATCTGCCGCCAGGCTGGCGTCAGGGTCATATATTGCGCTGAGCCGTTTGTGAACGATGGAACACCCGCGTCGAACATTATCAAGGTCGTCAAGCGTGCAATGGCCGGCGAATACAGCCGTGAGTTGTCAGAGAAGGTTTTCATCGGACAGTGCAGGCACGTAGAGCGCGGATTCTGGCAAGGTGCACCGCCAGGGTTTGGCTTGCGACGAATGCTGGTCGACATAACAGGAAAACAGAAGTGCTTTCTCGCACACACCGAACGCAAAAGCATCCAAACAGACCGAACCATCCTCGTCCCCGGACCGCCCAACGAAACCGCCCTGGTTCGAAAGATTTTCGAATGGTATGTGCATGACCGGCTAGGCACGTTCAGGATCTCGAGCCGGTTGAACGACTTCGGCCTGTATAACGCGCAAGCCCACCCGTGGACCTCCGACACGATCCGTCTGCTGCTACGCAACGAGAAATACGTTGGCAATCTCGTCTGGAACAGGACGTCCGTGAAATTGCACTCAAACCTGGTACGCAATGATCCGTCTCGCTGGCTAAGAGCCCCTGGTGCCTTCGTTCCGGTGGTCGACGCGGACCTGTTCAACGCGGCCCAGGTTCGGATCAACCGTTACCGGCACAAACCGGACACATCCGAGTATCAGGCCAGCATGTCAAGACTGCTACGCGCAACGGGCAAGCTGTCCGTCAGGACGATGCTCACACAGCTGGATATTTGCGGAAAATCCAACGTGCGACGTCACTTCGCGTCGCTTGACGAGGGTTACCGGTCAGTGGGCTATCGCCCGCCAGCGGACATCGCTTTTGTCGACCAGCGAATGGTCGCCAGGCGCTCAATGACCCTTCACGTCGCGGATCTCGTGAGCCGCCTCAGGCAGGCCGGTCATGAGGTTGAGCAGAACACGGATGGCTCGTTCCTTCGCATCAACCGTGAATTGCGGATTAAGGTGTGCGTGTCACTCGGCAGGAAGGCGAACACCTACCGGTCGTACGCCGAGGTGAAAAAATCCAAGATGCGAATCGCAGATCTTGCGCTAGTCGGATACTACCCCCGGCCATGGCTGTGCCTGACAGCGTTTTATCTGCTGCCGACCTGCGTCCTCTCGGATGTGTGCATGACGCCCCTGTCTTTCTCGCGGGTACCAGGCGTCGAAGGCTTCCGCATTCACGACCTTTCAACGGTGCTCATGCTGTGCGCCAGAAAAACCATTGGAGGCTCTCAATGAACGATTCACTGGGTCCAATCATCGACATCCCCCTGGAGCAGATCCGGATTCTCAATCCGAGGGGACGCGGAAGAAAACAGCACCGTGCGATCACCGGCAGCATTGCTTCTGTCGGACTGAAGCGCCCAATCACCGTCAGTCGCCGGAAGGGTAACCCTGACGGAACCACCTATAACCTCGTGTGCGGACAAGGTCGGATGGAAGCCGTGCAGGCGTTGGGCCACAAGACCATTCCAGCCCGCGTGATTGACTGCGATGAGGTTGGATGCCTGGAAATGAGTCTCGTTGAAAACGTTGCGAGGAGAAACCACACCGCGCTCGAGCTCCTGCGCGATGTGGAGGCACTTGTAAAAAGTGGCGAGTCTGCAGATGACGTCGCGGCCAAGGTGGGACTTTCTGTCTCTTATCTGCAAAGCCTGCTTGCGCTACTTGAACACGGCGAAGAGCGTCTCGTGGCGGCCGTCGAGCAAGGATCGCTGCCGGTCGGCCTGGCTATATCGATCTCGCGCGCGACCGACACCGAAGTGCAACTCGCACTGGCCAACGCATATGCAGACGGCACCCTCAGGGGACGCCAGCTCGCGATTGTCCGGCGCATCATGGAACAGCGACAGAAGAGTCGCGGCTGTCCGCCTGGCGGAGTCCGGGCTCCAATGGGTCGCGAGGCGCTGACTCCCGACAAGCTCCGCAAGCTGTACATCCGCGAGAGCGAGAAACAGGCACTGCTCCTCCGGAAAGCCGATGTGGTGCGCGCAAGGCTCAGCGTGCTCACGGCAACGTTGAAATCCCTGACCGGCAACCCCGAGTTTGTAAAACTTCTCCACGCTGAGAATCTCGCGAGTATGCCCCGCGTGCTCGCTGACCGCCTTGAAGGAGTGAAGCCATGAACGCGCCAGGGCAGGTTGAACCGGTCGAAGTGCCCCCTGCTTTCGTGCGCGAGCTTGTTGAACTGCCGGTTGATGCGCTCCGACCGCATCGACCACTGGTGGGTGTGGCCACACATGGCAAGAAATTCTTGCAGGTGCTTGCCTCTATCGCAACGGTTGGCCTCGTTGAGCCGCTGGTCGTAACCCGCGAAGGGAATGTCGAGAATGGCTACGTCGTTCTCGACGGGTGTCTGCGTCTCGAAGCACTTCATCGCCTCGGCAAGCGTATGGCGACGTGCATGTTTGCGACCGACAACGAGACTTACACCTACAACCGGCACGTAAACCGCCTGACGGCCGGACAGGATGCCCGGATGATCGCACTTGCGGTTAAACGCGGCGTGCCGCAGGATCGCATCGCAGCCGTCCTGGGCGTCAATGAGCGCACCGTCAAACGGCGAGTCAGGCTCCTTGAAGGCGTATGCCCGGATGCGGCAGCCCTGCTTGCGGACAAGAACTGCCCTGCCGCGACATTCGAAGTATTGAAAACGATGCGGCCGTTGCGACAGCTTGAGGCCGCTGAACTGATGTGCGACCAGTCCAACTTCACATCTGCATTTGCCCGGGCAATTCGGCTCGCAACGCCTGCGGAGCAGCTGCTGCCAGCGGCTGCTCCATATAAAACGACAAGCGGCGAAGCAACAGACCAGATCGAGCGACTCGAACGTGAAATCGCCGCGCTACAGTCGAAAATGACGGATGTTGAGGAGCGCTACGGTGTCGAACATCTGCAACTGGCCGTCTCGATCAGCTATGTCATCGTACTTCTGCAAAACGAACGAGTGCGCGTGTGGTTGGAAAAACGCGAGCCGCTAGCCTATGGAAATCTGTGCGATCTTGTGGCGACTGAGGGGCCGACGCTCGCGAAAGAAGCGGGTCAATCTCCTGTCGTATCAATGCATCGAAGACTGCGACGATCTCGTCTGGCGCACGCAAATTAACCGAAACTCCCTGAGTGCTAGCTAATGAGCTCGGGGCTTGCAATGCTACCGCGAGTCAAAATCTTCGGTGAAGGTCAACCACATCTCCGAAACAGCCAACTCTTTTGGGCGCAGCAGAACCAACTGAGCAAATCTAGCTAATCATCCCGTAGAGTCGAAGCAGGTGGCGGCTTACGCACGTCCGTCAAGCGGCGATTTCGACTCACGCTGGTCGCCCGACACGATAAGCGCCAGCGGCGGTGCTAACAAAGCTCGCCGTCATACAGGAAAATAAGGTTTGCGCAAACCACGCTAGCTCAATTCCGCAGAGCAGCGGCGGTAAGTAAAGCGATTGCCTCTCGAAGCAAGACCACTGACGCGTTGACATCAGACTCTGCCCCATCAGCTCTGCCTGTCATAGAAAGATAGGCTTGGTGAACGGCCGGAGAATGTCTCGCCAAGGCCAAGAAGCACGGCCCACTGGGACCCCGCACGCCGCTCAGCCAATTTTGCACCGTTCGTTCGCTCGCGCCAGTCCAGCGAACGAGCTTCTTGATTGTTTGCCTCGAACCTCCGAGTTCTTCTTTGAGTGCCATTGAGATCGCCAAAGGGTATTCAGCGCCGATCTCTGCTTTCTTCTCGCGCAAATTCTTGCGTGTTATCGGCAACATTTTTCGCACCTCCAAAACTATATTCCCTAAATGCAAGCGCCGAAGCCAGGCAGCCGATCTCCCCTCCAAGGGAGCATTCAGCGACGAGAGCCGCCCCTTGCAGTTCACGGGAGGCAGGGTGGAAGGAACACCACGCAGCAGAACGTCGCAGGACGACCGCGGTCGAGACCGCGCGGCGGCGTATGTGCGGATGTCTACGGAGCACCAACAATACTCGACCGAGAATCAGAAGGACGTCATCTTGGCATTCGCGGAAAGTCGTAACCTTGACGTCGTGCGTGTGTACGCTGATGAAGGGAAAAGCGGACTGCGCCTCGATGGCCGTGATTCGTTGAAAGCTCTGCTCCGTGACGTGGAGTCAGGAGCCGCGGATTTCTCAGTAATCTTGGTCTATGACGTCAGCCGCTGGGGACGCTTTCAAGACCCCGACGAAAGCGCAAGCTACGAGATACGCTGCAAGCATGCGGGAGTGAAGGTGCTCTACTGCGCCGAGCAGTTCGAGAACGACGGCAGCCCGGTGTCCAGCATTATCAAAAGCGTCAAAAGAACCATGGCTGGCGAATACAGCAGGGAGCTCAGCGTAAAGGTTCATGCCGGGCAATGCCGCCACATACGAAATGGGTATCGCCAGGGAGGTCCAGCCGGGTATGGGCTACGCCGCGTTCGCGTCGATCAATCGGGAATTCAAAAAGGCGAACTGAAGCGTGGTGAGCATAAAGCCATTCAGACGGAGAGAGTAATTCTTGTTCCAGGGCCGCCAGACGAAATGGCGACGGTTCGGGCCATCTATCGTCAGTTTGTCGAGGAGGGACGTTCGGAGTCTGAGATCGCCGCCGCCCTGAACGAGGCAGATATTCACACCGACCGGGGAACGCAATGGACCCGTGGGACCGTCCACCAGATCCTAATCAACGAAAAATATGTCGGGGACAATGTATGGAATCGCGTTTCCTTCAAGCTCAGACAAGAGCGCGTCCGCAATCCGCCCGCCTCATGGATTCGCGCTGACAATGTGTTCGAACCGATTGTCGATCGAATCGACTTCGAGGCCGCCCGACAGATCATTCTCGCCCGCTCCTATCGCTTGACCGACGCCGATATGTTGAATGCGTTGCGAAACCTGCTACTGCGCAACGGATATCTCTCAGGCATCGTCATCGACGAAGCGCCCGGCTGCCCGTCAAGCAGTGCTTATACCAGCCGCTTCGGCAGCTTGCTCAGAACCTACGACTTGATTGGCTATACACCTGCTCGCGACTATCGGTACGTCGAGATCAACCGCCGTCTGCGGGAGCTACACCCCGAGATCGTCTCCATAGCCGAGCGGGCAATGGCCGATACCGGAGCGAGGATCGAAAAAGATAACCTATCCGGACTGCTTTGGGTAAATGAAGAGTTCAAGGTGTCGATAGCCCTGTCCCGCTGCCGCCCGACCCTGGCCGGCTCAAATCGTTGGATCATCCGTTTCGACAGCGCGTTGCAGCCAGATATCACCGTCGCGGTCCGAATGGAACTCGATGCGAAATCAATTCGCGATTACTACCTTTTGCCTGCCATCGACGTGTCGTCGGACATAGTGCGGCTAGGCGACCACAATGACTTCGGATTCGAGGCGTATCGTTATGAAGACCTCAGTATGCTCTGCCATTTGGCGCGCCGCGTTCCACTGAAGGGAGTGAACTATGAATGACCGCGTCGACAAGATTGTCTCCGGGCTTTCGCGCAGCGATCAAATCACGTTAATTCCGGTTGAGCGGCTCCGTGTACTAAACCCTCGGACCCGCAACCCATATTTCTTCTCGCAACTCGTCGAGAACATTGCGTCTGTGGGACTCAAACGGCCTATCACAGTCGCACATGGCGGACACGACGCCGAGGGGGAGTGGCACGAGGTGTTATGCGGACAGGGGCGCCTTGAGGCACTTAAGGCGCTGGGCGAGACCCTGATCCCCTGTTCCATCGTCGAAGCGAGCGAGATCGACCGTTATCTGATCACATTGACCGAAAATATTGCACGGCGTCGGCATTCGACCGCAGAGCTTTTAAGCGGCCTGCAGGTTCTTTCCGCAAAGGGTTACACAACCGTAGAAATATCCAAGAAAACCAATCTAGACGATGCTTATATCTATGGGATCCTTCAATTGTTGGAAAAAGGTGAGCAGCGTTTGATACAGGCGGTTGAAAACCGTGTGATGCCGTTATGGCTCGCCATCGAAGTCGCCCGCGCCCCGACCGAGGAGGTACAGTCCGCTATGATTGCAGCCTACGACTCAAAGACGCTGACCGGTGACCAATTGCTGCGTGTGAGACGGATCATCAGCAAACGTGAAATATCCGGAAAGAAAGTGCACGGGCGCCCAGCGCCTCGAGAGAAGCCAACTCCCCAAAAACTGCTGCGAACTTATAAGAACGAGGTCCGCCGACAGCAAATGGTCGTCCAGAACGCAAATCTCCAAGAGCAGAGACTACTGCTTATTGTTTCTGCTCTAAAACGGTTTCTCGCGGACGAGCATTTCAGAACCCTCTTGCGAGCCGAGGGCGTCAAGGATATTCCCGAGGCCGTCGCCTCTCGAATTCCATCAGAGCTTATGCCATGAGTAACGTCAGACACGGATTTGAGGCTAAGGTCGTCGAGATTCCTCTTGACCGGATCATCGCCGACTCGGAATTGACCAAGGGAGTTTTGTCGACTTCGAAATACAAAACCATTCTCGGGTCGATTGCGGAGTTGGGTGTAATCGAGCCACTCGCGGTATTTCGATCCCCTTGTTGCTTGGGGCACTACGAGTTGCTCGACGGACGGCTGCGGCTCGAGGCGCTGAAACAGCTAAGTCGGGAAACCGCCCCCTGCATGATCTCGACGGACGACGAAGGTTTTACGTTCAATCGACACATTACGCGCCTGTCCGCCGTGCAAGAACACAAGATGATTCGGGCCGCGCTCGCAAAAGGCGCATCAGAGAGGCGAATAGCCGAAGTGCTTCGAATGGATGTCCGCAGTATCCGGGAACGAGCAACGTTGCTTGACGGGGTGGCACCCGAAGCGGCCTCGATCCTCAAGAACCGGCAAGCGGCCCCTAAGGTCTTTTTCGTTCTAAAAAAGATGAAACCATATCGACAAATCGAGGCGGCAGAAATGATGGTCGCCGCTAACAAGTTCACCGCGACTTACGCGGAAATGATCTTAATCGCTACGCGCCCCGAGGCACTGACCGATGCGGCGAAGCCCAAAAAGAAAAATGCGATTTCGCCGGAAGACCTCGCAAAGATGGAGAGCGAGATGGATCGACTCCGGCAAGACTGCCAAGCAGTCGAGGACGAGATTGGCGACACCATGCTCTCGCTTGTCGTTGCGAAAAGCTTCATGGCTCGCCTGCTTCGCAACGAAAACATTCACGGGCATTTGAAGCGCTACCACGGCGATTTGCTCACCAGCTTGGTTGCAACAATGAACTCGATCGCCGCCGATAATCGGGTGTCGGAGCGAGAGTGAAGAGACCTTTCGGCCTGCTCGGGGTCGACTAGGTGGCGCTACCAAGCCCAAGGCCTGTAGTTACCCGCCGTTATGCACCATGAATTGCGAAGTGAAAGTCCGGAGTCTGCGTGGCAGCAGTCATACGAGTCACTATTCTGAACGGCCCTGATTGGCCGATTCTGTTGAAAAACTCCCTTTGCAGGCCGGGACTGAGGTGGTTTGAGTGACGCGTCGTCACGGACTCGGCGTTGGTGGTGGGATTTGCGCGAAG
>NZ_QBUY01000133.1 GCF_003121405.1 Paraburkholderia sp. C35
GTTCAGCGGCTTTCTTTTGCCTACTTTTCTTTGCCGCGGCAAAGAAAAGTAGGTGCTGCCCCGCACAGGGGCGACGCATGAAGCACCACTAACAAATCGCGGACGCCAGCAAAAGTAAAAAGCAAAAACAAAAACAAAAGAAGCGAACGCCAGCAAACGACAACAGCCAAATGCCAGAAAAAAACAAAAGCACTACCTTACCCTCGCCCAACCCTCCCAACTCGAGCCCGAGCCTCGCCAACAACTCTAGCAAGCGCATCCGGACTCATCCTCGCAGCCACGCCCCTCACATACTCATGATGCCTCGCATCAAGCACAGCCTCCAGATACTGCGCCTGCAAATACCGAATCAAAGCAATCCGCCGATGCCCAAGCGCAATACTCTGATCCAGCAACGCAACAGCAGCGTCAGCATCTCCAGCCGCATAAGCCAGCTTGACCAGTTCAGCAGTCCGCGCCCGAGTCATAGCGGCAAATCAGCCTAAAAAAGAACCCACACGATGCGCTTCAAAATCCCCGCGCGTCCAGTCGAGTTCGATCCCAATCCGCCGCGTACCTTCACGAATCTTCGGCTTATACAAAGCGAGGGTCACAGCATCCAGCGCCGGCCATTCTTCAAACGAAAGCTGAGCAATCTCGACCGCTAACGTCTCCAGCAACCGCGTATGCGGCTTAACCGAAAGAAACTCACTCACACGATTGCAATACCGCTCGTAATCGATCATTGCATGCGAACCCTCTTCCGAAGGCTCACAGCGATACGAAAGACTCGCATCGATCACAACCGGTTGCGGCGCAAGATGCTCGTGCGCATGAATCCCAATGCGCGTCGACACTACCAGCTCATCGATAAACACGCGCCAGCCCTTCCCCCTCGAAGAGGAAGAAGGCCGCACATACGCCGCTAACGGCTCCTCGAATGGCTTCACGACATCAGCGGCTCAGCCGCGTCGAGCATGATACGAACGAAGTAATCGGCAAAGCTGCGGCGCACGACGATCTCGTACGTATCGTCAGCAACCGGCACCAGCACGATCGACGCCTTGAAATAATGGCTCTGCGCACATTGCCCCGGCGCAAACATCCGAGGATGCAAATCCAGCGGACAACCACGTGCAATCACGTCACGCACTTTCTCGCCACTCACTTCGAGTACCGTCCAGCCGCTGCCGATATCCACCGCCGACGCAAACTGTCCTTGCAAAGCCTCGACCAGCTTGTCTTCAGCGACAGGCGCCTGCCCCTGCTGCGAACGCACCAGCCATTCATCCGGACCGAGCCACAGCACGTCATAACCATTTCCGCGCGCAACCGTATTCGGCTTCGCGGGCGGTCGGCAACCCGTCACGCTTTCAACTGCGGCCACGAACGCCGCATCACGCACATCGCCGCGCAGGTTCACGAGATCGCAAAACGCCTTCTCGCGCAGATGAAACTTCTTCGACGGCGCAGCCGTGTGCTTCTTCACCAGATCACCGACACCGACGAGCGGCGACTCCTGCCACGGTTGACCTGCCACCCGATTCGCGACAGCCGACGTTGCGCCCGGTGCATTGTTCCTTGCTTCATTCCACATGTTGACGCACTCCTTCGGTGTCGTAGAAAACGGGGCTGGCGATCTTCGCCGCGATCTGCTTGCCGCTTGCCAGCGGAATCGTCACGTTCTGCCCCATCTTGTTCAGGCCGCCCTTGACCACGGCGAGCGCAATCGAACGGTTCAGAATCGGGCTGTAGTAGCTCGACGTCACGTGTCCGAGCATCGGTGCCGTGTCGCCCTGGAACGGACCCGCGACAATCTGGCTGCCCTCGGGCAGCACGAAATTCGGATCCTCCGTGAGCAGACCGACGAACTGCTTGCGCCCTTCCTTCGCGGTATCCGAACGCGTCAGCGAACGGCGTCCCAGGAAGTCTTTCGACTTCGCGACCAGCCCGCCCATGCCGAGATCGTGCGGCGTGATCGAGCCGTCCGTGTCTTGCCCAACGATGATGTAGCCCTTCTCAGCGCGCAGCACGTGCATCGTTTCCGTGCCGTACGGCGTGATGTCGAACTCGGCGCCTGCAGCCATCAATGCTTCCCACACCGCGCGGCCCATGTTGGCCGGCACGTTCACTTCGTAGGCCAGTTCGCCCGAGAAGCTGATCCGCATCACGCGCGATTTCACGCCGGCCACCGTGCCGTTGCGATACGACATGAAGGGGAACGCTTCATTGGCGAAGTCGATGTCGCTGCACACCTTCTGCAGAACCTTGCGGCTCTTCGGGCCAACCACGGCGAACGTCGCCCAGTGATCCGTGACGGACGCGAGACGCACCTTCATATCGGGCCATTCCGTCTGCAGCCAGCGCTCCATCCACGTCAGTACCCGCGCTGCGCCGCCCGTCGTGGTCGTCATCATGTAGTGCTGATCGGCGAGGCGCACCGTCACGCCGTCGTCGAACACCATGCCGTTTTCGTCGAGCATCAGGCCGTAGCGGCACTTGCCGACTTCGAGCTTGCTCCACGGATTCGTGTACATCCAGTTCAGCAGCTTTGCTGCGTCCGGGCCCTGAATGTCGATCTTGCCGAGCGTCGATGCATCGAGAATGCCGACGCTGTTACGCACCGCCAGACATTCACGCTTCACAGCCGCATGCAGATCTTCGCCGCTCTTCGGGAAGTACCAGGGGCGCTTCCAGTTGCCGACGTCCTCGAACATCGCGCCGTTCTCGACGTGCCATTCATGCACGGCCGTCTTGCGAATCGGATCGAGCAGATCGCCGAGTTCGCGGCCTGCGAACGTGCCGAAAGTCACCGGCGTGTAGTTCGGTCGGAACGTCGTCGTGCCCGTTTCGGGAATCGTTTTGCCGAGCGCATCGGCGAGAATCGCCATGCCGTTGATATTGCCGAGCTTGCCCTGATCGGTGCCGAAGCCCATCGCCGTATAGCGCTTCACGTGCTCGACGGATTCGAAGCCTTCGCGCGCGGCAAGCAGAATGTCCGCCGCGGACACATCGTTCTGGAAGTCGACGAACTGCTTCGGCCCACGCGATGCTTCCGTGCGGCTGCCAACCAGCCACAGCGGTTGCAACGGCGACTCGGCAACGTCAGCAACCTGCGGCACTTGCGGACGCGTCACCGCGTAGCCAATCGACTTGACGGCTTCCATACCCGCATCGACTGCAAGACGCAGACCGCGCGCGAGGCTGAACTCACCTGCTGCTGCACCGACGCTCGTTTCCGGCTGCATGCCCTTGCCGGGCACGAAGCACACCTTGGTGTCGTTCCAGTGCGCCTTGCCGCCCGATTGCGCAAACAGGTGCAGCACCGGGCTGAAACCACCCGACATCGCGACGAGATCGCACGGCAGATCAGCCTGCTTTGCGCCCGTCTTGCCGTTCGCATACGCGACTACTTCGACGGAAGTCACACGCTGCTTGCCGTTCGCCGCCATCACAGCTGCGTTGTTGATGACCTTCACGCCGTGACGAAGCGCGGCTGCCTGCAATGCGCCGCTGCCCTTCGCACGCGGATCGACGATCGTGACGGCTGCACCGCACGCCTTCATATCGAGTGCACACTGATAACCGGCATCGTTGTTCGTGAACACGACGGCATTGCGGCCCGGCAACACGCCAAAGCGATGGATATACGTCGATACCGCCGACGCCATCATCACGCCCGGCAGATCGTTATTGCCGAACACGATGGGACGTTCATGCGCACCCGTCGCGAGAATCACGCGTTTCGCGCGGATCTTCCACAGCAATTCACGTGTGCCCTTGCGCATCGACACGGGCAGATGCTCGGTCAGACGCTGCGTCACCGTGACGAGATTGTGGTCCTGATAACCGAACGCCGTGCTGCGCGACAGGATCGTCACGTCGGGCATGCGCGAGAGTTCTGCTTCGATCTTCTCGACCCAGCTCAGCGCCGCGCGTCCGTCGATCTCCGTCTTGCACGACAGCAGGCTGCCGCCGAGTTCGCGTTGATCATCGACGAGAATCACGCGCGCGCCGCTCACAGCCGCTGCATGGGCTGCCGCCAGACCCGTCGGCCCACCACCGACCACCAGCACGTCGCAATGCGCAAAGCACTTGTCGTAGCGGTCGGCATCGCGCACTTCCGGCGACTTGCCGAGACCCGCTGCTTCACGAATCTTCTCTTCGTATTTCGGCCAGAACTTCGCCGGCCACATGAAGGTCTTGTAGTAGAAGCCCGCGGGCATGAAGCGCGCGAACTTCTGGTTGATCGCCATGCGGTCGTTTTCGAGGCTCGGCTCGGCGTTCACGCTGGTCGCAACGAGCCCTTGATACAACTCGATTTCCGTCGCGCGCGCATTCGGCACCGTGTATGCACCGCGCTCCAGTTGCACGACGGCATTCGGTTCCGCGACGTCAGCCGTGACGATGCCGCGCGGGCGGTGATACTTGAAGCTGCGCGCCACAAAGTGCACGCCGTTCGCGAGCAGCGCAGACGCCAGCGTGTCGCCCTGGAAGCCCTGATACGTGCGTCCATTGAACGTGAAGGTCAGCGGAATCGCGCGGTTGATGCGCCCACCGGCGCCGAGTCGGTTCTTCTGGCTCATTGCTTGTTGCCCTCGTTGACGTCGCCGGACGTGAGACCGTTTTTGAAGGTCTCGTAACCCTGAATCTGATAGCTGACGGTGTCGCGCGTCGCCATGAACCAGCGGCGGCAGCCCTGCGTATGCAGCCATTGCTCCTTGTGCACGCCACGCGGGTTCTTGCGCATGAACAGGTAGTCGCCCCACTCTTTGTCAGTGAGGTTGTCGGTATCGAGCGGACGCGCGATGTCGGCTTCACCACCGCAGTTGAATTCGGATTCGGCGCGCGGCCCGCACCACGGGCATTCGATCAGCAGCATGTTGGGTCTCCCTGTGGATTTAGTGGGCCACGGCAGCAGCGCCGTGTTCGTCGATCAGATGACCGGTGTAGAAGCGGTCCAGCGAGAACGGCGCATTCAGCGGATGCGGCTCGTCGTTCGCGATGGTGTGCGCGAACACCCAGCCCGAGCCCGGCGTCGCCTTGAAGCCGCCCGTGCCCCAACCGCAGTTGAAGTACAGACCCTTCACATCCGTCTTGCTGATGATCGGGCATGCATCCGGCGACACATCGACAATGCCGCCCCACTGACGGTTCATGCGCACGCGCGAGAACACCGGGAACATTTCGACGATCGCTTCGAGCGTGCCTTCGATAATGTTGAAACTGCCGCGCTGGCCAAAACCCGTGTACTGGTCGACGCCCGCACCGATCACGAGATCGCCCTTGTCGGACTGGCTGATGTACGCGTGCACCGCATTCGACATGATCACCGTGTTGACCACCGGCTTGATCGGCTCGGACACCAGCGCCTGCAACGGATGGCTTTCGAGCGGCAGACGTACGCCGGCCATGTCGGCGAGCGTGCTCGTGTTGCCTGCTGCGACGACGGCGACTTTCTTGGCCTTGATAAAGCCCTTCACTGTATCGACGCCTGTCACGCGGCCGCCGTCGCGGCGAATGCCCGTGACCTGGCAGTTCTGGATGATGTCGACACCCGCCTGGTCGGCGCCACGCGCAAAGCCCCATGCCACGGCATCGTGACGCGCCACACCCGCACGACGTTGAATCGACGCACCCAGTACCGGGTAACGGCTATTCAGATTGATCGTCGGTTCGATTTCCTTGATCTGCTCGGGCGTGAGGAATTCGGCATCGACACCATTGAGCCGGTTCGCGTTCACGCGACGCTCGGTATCGCGCACGTCCTGCAGCGTATGCGCGAGGTTCAACACGCCGCGCTGCGAGAACATCACGTTGTAGTTGAGGTCTTGCGACAGACCTTCCCACAGCTTCATCGCCTTCTCATACAGCGCCGCCGACTCGTCCCACAGATAGTTCGAGCGCACGATCGTCGTGTTACGCGCCGTATTGCCGCCGCCGATCCAGCCCTTCTCCAGGATCGCGACGTTCTTCACGCCGTGTTCCTTCGCAAGGTAGTACGCGGTCGCAAGACCGTGCCCGCCGCCGCCGACGATCACCACGTCGTATTCCTTCTTCGGTTCCGGGCTTCTCCATTGTCGCTCCCAGTTCTCGTGATACGACAACCCGTTGCGGAACAGACTGAAAATCGAATAGCGGCTCATCTTGCAGACCCCTTCGTCGTTGCCTTGCTGGTTTCCATTAACATTCGATGACGTTCACGGCGAGACCACCGCGTGACGTCTCCTTATATTTCGTTTTCATATCGGCGCCCGTTTCGCGCATCGTCTTGATGACGTTGTCGAGCGTCACGTAGTGCTGGCCGTCGCCCTTGAGCGCCATGCGCGAGGCGTTCAACGCCTTGATCGCGCCCATCGCGTTACGCTCGATGCACGGAATCTGCACGAGGCCGCCGACGGGGTCGCACGTCATGCCGAGGTTGTGTTCCATGCCGATCTCGGCGGCGTTCTCGACCTGGCTCGGCGTGCCGCCCATCACGGCGGCGAGCGCGGCTGCCGCCATCGAGCACGCGACGCCCACTTCGCCCTGGCAGCCCACTTCCGCGCCCGAGATCGACGCCGTTTCCTTGTAGATGATGCCGATGGCGGCCGCCGTCAGCAGGAAGTCGACGATGCCGTTGTCGTTCGAACCCGGCACGAACTTCACGTAGTAATGCAGCACGGCGGGAATCACGCCTGCCGCGCCATTGGTCGGTGCCGTCACGACGCGGCCGCCTGCCGCGTTCTCTTCGTTGACGGCCATCGCGTAGAGATTGACCCAGTCGAGCATCGACAGCGGATCGCGCAGCGATTCTTCCGAGCGCGAGCGCAGTTGCACCGTGAGATCGGCCGCGCGGCGCTTGACGCGCATCGGACCGGGCAGTTCGCCATGCATCTTGCAGCCGCGCTCGACGCACGCAGCCATCGTGCGCCAGATCGCCAGCAGCCCTTCGCGCACTTCTTCCGGCGAGCGCGACGCACATTCGTTCGCGAACGTCACCTGCGCGACGGAGAGGCCGCTTTCGCGGCACACGCGCATCAGGTCGTCGCCGGTGCGGAACGGATACGGCACTTCGCCGCCCGCGCGCACGCCGTTCACGCGGTCGCCTTCGCGGTTCACGACGAAGCCGCCGCCCACCGAGTAATACTCTTTCTCGACCAGCAACTGGCCGTTTTCATCGAATGCCTGGAAGCGCATGCCGTTCGGATGCACGACGCTGCCCGTGCCGCTCATCAGGCGACGGAAGAATGCGATGTGTTCTTTCTCTTCAAACGCGACTTCGTGCTTGCCGAGCAGCGACAGGCGCTTGCCCTTGCGGATGTCGGCGAGACGCGGTTCGATCAGATCGGGATCGATGGTGTCGGGCAGATGGCCTTCGAGGCCCAGCAGCACGGCCTTGTCCGTGCCGTGACCTTTGCCCGTCGCGCCGAGCGAGCCATACAGCTCGACTTTCACGCGACGCACGAAGGCGAGCAGATTCGCGTCTTCGATATGCGAAGCGAAGCGGCACGCGGCGATCATCGGGCCGACCGTGTGCGAGCTCGACGGGCCGATGCCGATCTTGAACAGGTCGAAAACGCTGACGTTCATGGAAACCTTGCTCAGTTGAGTGGGCGGATGCGCATCTTTTCCGCAGTGACGCCAGTACACCAAAGCGTAAAATCGGCAGATAGAACAAAAACGGCATCGACGTGGGATGGCGACGCCAGATCGCGCCCCAACTGCGTTTCTCTGCAATTCGGTGACGGAAAAACGCAAGTCCGAGCGTGGCGTGAATGGCTCGATCCCAAGCCAGATGGGGGTGAACACGCTTCGCTTCTGCGACAATCGGTGTCGGAAAAGGACAAGAGGCTCGAGCGCAAATCGGCGACGCTAGGGTTATCCCGCGTGCGCGCGCGTTTTTTTTGCTCTTTTCGCCTCTTCGTCGATTGAACCTGCAGGACCACTGCGCCACCGCGCCATGACCATCGCTGATTCGCTACCGCTGACTTCCATCGACGCGCTGCCCAAAGAGCGCATCCGTTTCGGCATCATCCTGCTGCCGAATTTCACGCTGACGGCCTTCTCAGGCTTCGTCGACATGCTGCGTCTGTCCGCCGACGAAGGCGACTACAGCAAGCCCGTGCGCTGTTCGTGGAGCGTGATCGGCGACACGCTTGCGCCCGTGCGCGCCAGTTGCGGCATCCAGATCACGCCGTGGGAAACCTTCGCCAATGCCGAGCCGTTCGACTATGTGGTCGTGGTCGGCGGGTTGCTGCACTCGGGGCCGCAAGCGAACGACGAGACCTTGCAGTTCATCCGTCATGCTGCGCGCGGCAATACGACGGTGGTCGGCATCTGCACGGGCGTGTTCGCGTTGATGCGCGCAGGCGTGCTCGATGAGCATCGCATCTGCGTGAGCTGGTTTCACTACTGGGATTTCGTCGAGCGATTTCCTTCCGTCAATCCCGATGCGCTGATCGCGGACCGGCTGTTCGTGATCGACCGTCGGCGGATTACGTGTTCGGGTGGACGGGCTTCGATCGATGTGGCCGCGGCCATTCTTCTGCGGCACTTCGAAACTGCCACTGTGCAGAAAGCGCTGCGCATTCTGCTGGTCGGCGAGATGCAGAAAGGCAACGCACCGCAGCCGCATCCACCGGGACTCGAACCGGCGACGCATCCCAAGGTCAAGCGCGCGATTCTGCTGATGGAGCAGCATGTCGGACGCACGTTGCCTCTGGAGGAGCTGGCTTGCAAGCTGGATCTTTCGCCGCGTCAGCTGGAGCGGTTGTTCAAGGCGGAGACGGGTAAGAGTCCGCAGGCATTTGCGAAGCAGGTGCGCTTGCGGACAGCGGCGTGGCTGCTGACGAGTTCGGATAGAACGGTCGCGGATATTGCGTCGAGTTGCGGGTTTTCTGATGCGTCACATCTTGGGCGCGAGTTCAGAAAAGAGTTTGGCATGCCGCCTGTGATGTTCAGGGAACAGCGTGGCGGGACGCCTGTTGAGGGTGATGCAGCGGCGGCTTATGAGGAGACGTTTCCGGGGCGGGTGGATGTGTTTTGAATCGATAGTATTCTCCGCTTTGACAAACCGATCGTCTCGATTACGAATTGAATAAATTGCCTAACCCGATCCAAAGCTCCCGGCAATTCATGCTCTACGTATCGAATGCTAATCGCATAATGGAATGTCGATTGATTTATTAGTTTTTTAAAACTCTTTTTTGATGTTTATTCATCCGGCTTTTTGTAGAATCGCTCGAGTTCATTGAGCCGATATACAAGAGGCATTATGGGGGCGCAAAACATTGCTGCGACTGTTTCGAATAGTCTCGTGCAACGCGATCGTTTGCTGAAGCTGGATACGCCCCTTGGCACCGACGTACTTGTGCCGCAACGCGTCATGGGGTGTTCACGCATTGGACGGCACTTCGAATTCACTGTCGATGTGATTTCGACTTCTTCCAGCATCGAACTGAAGAAGCTGATCTCGCAATCGGTCACGCTGTGGATCCAGCAACCCGATAAGTCCTATCTGCCTCATCACGGTTATGTCCACACCGCGCGCCGGTTGGGATCCGATAGCGCGCTAACCATCTTTCAGATCAGCTTTGCATCGTGGATGCATTTCCTGAAGTTCAGGCGTGATCAGCGCATCTGGCAAGATAAAAGCGCTGAGGAAATCCTCATCGATACTTTTAACGCCCATCCTCAAGCACAAGGGCAATTCCATTTTTCGCTTTCAAGGGCACTGCCGCCGCGCTCCTATTGCCGTCAGGATGAATACGACTGGAACTTCGTGCATCGACTGCTTGAGGCCGAAGGCTTGTACGGATTCTGGCGACAGGCGCAAGACGGTAAATCGCACACGTATGTCATCACCGATAGCCTGTCGACGCTCGACGCGATGTCACCGCAAACGGTACAGTTCTACCGCGCCGGAACCAACAGCGAAGCAGACGCGCTAACTCAGTGGTCGGGAACGCGCACGCTGCAGAGCACCTTGCTAAGCACGCGTACATTTGACTACAAAAGTCCTGCAACAGCCTACAACCCCAAGGGCACCAGCACCCCGACGATGCCCGATCAGGGCGGGTTGCCCTCGCAAACGGAAGTCTACGAATACACGGGCGCTTACACCTATGGCGAACAGAATCGCGGCGACGCGTTGTCACGTATTCGCATGGAGGAGTGGGAATCCCGCGCCAAGCGCTTTCATGGCGTAGGTGGCGTGCGCAGCATCGATGCGGGGCTGCGCTTCATTCTCGCGGGTCATGCGGACCACGACCGCGATGCGGCCAGTCAGCGTGAGTTTGCCGTAATTGAAACCCGGTGGACGATCGAAAACAACCTGCCCATCGGCACGAACGCGCCCGTATTTCCTCACAGTCTCCGCCATGCGGTGGACGCTAACCGGGTGCCGCAAGAAGGTGCAAGTCCATTTATCGTGCATGCCGCTGATGGATCGGAAGGCTTCTATCGTATCGATATCGAAGCGCAACGCACGACCGTGCCTTACCGCAGCCCATTCGAGCACCACAAGCCGGAAGTGCAGATGGAGTCGGCGATCGTGGTCGGACCACAAGGCGAAGAGGTCTACACGGACGCGCTGAACCGCATCAAGGTGCACTTCGTCTGGGATCGGCTCAATAGCAACGATGAGCGTGCGTCGTGCTGGGTGCGCATCGCGCAGTCGGATGCGGGGAGCGGATATGGGGGCGTGCATCTGCCGCGTGTTGGCGAGGAGGTGCTGATCGCCTACATCGATGGCGATTGCGATCGACCCATCGCGGTTGGACGCGTTCATAACGCAGCAAACACGCCTCAATGGCACTCTAATGGTCTGATATCCGGGTATCGCTCGAAGGAGTTTGGCGGCGACGGCTACAACCAACTGGTCCTGGACGACGCAACTGCTCAGAATCGCGTGCAACTCTATAGCACCAGCGCGAATTCGTCCCTACACCTTGGCTATCTGATTGCTCAGAATGGCAACACGCGTGGAGCGTATCTGGGCAGCGGCTTCGATCTTGGCAGTAACGAATACGGAGCGGTTCGGGCCGCGAAAGGCCTCTATCTGAGTACGTATCCAAACGCGTCAGTCAGCCAGCAAATGGACACGACAGACGCCCATCAGCAACTCGCGAATTCCGTAACCGTAATCGACGCCATGTCGATCGCGAGCGAAGCGCATCAGGCGGAAAGCCTGGAGGATGGCTCGTCCTCACTGAAGATATTCGCCGACGCGACACAGGATAGCGTGACGGGATCGTCATCGGACGGACAGATAGCAGGAGGCGGCAAGGCGAACGCGTTCAAGCAGCCAGTGATGTTACTGGGGAGCCCGGCAGGAATCGGCATATCGTCACAGCAGTCGATACATGTGTCGGCGCAACAACAGATCAACCTTGTCAGTGAACAAAGCACACATGTCGCCGTCGGAAAGTCACTTGTCGCAAGCGTCGCTGAGAAAATCAGCCTGTTTGCGCAGAATGCTGGTGTGAAACTGTTAGCGGCGCGGGGAAAGGTCGAAGTCCAGGCGCATGCGGACAACATTGAATTGACCGCGCAAAAAAGCTTTAAGTTATTGTCAGCGACAGAAAACATCGACGCGACCGCAAAACAGGAGATTTTTCTCACATCAGGCGGTGCATACATCCGGATCAGGGGCGGCAACATCGAAATGCATGCGCCTGGAAAAATCGACATCAAGGGCGCACAGCACGCATTCTCTGGCCCCACGTCCCTGCCGGAACAGATGAATACGTGGCCCGATATGCCCTATGACGAACAATTTATTCTTCGCCATCAGGCGACGGGCGCGCCCATGGCCAACAGACGTTTCCAGATTACGCGCGGCGACGGCACGATCATATTTGGGCGCACCGATGCCGACGGGCGGACAGGCATCCAGAAAAGCTCATCGCTAGAAAAACTCGTACTCAAATTTTTACCCGAGGGCGACTGATGGCAAATCCGAATCGAATCTTGATGCACTATCACGACGAGGATGGCTTGCCATGCTGGACATCGGAGACCTCTCCCGTTAGCAACACGGCAAGATCTGAGTGTCTGGTTCCGCCCGACCGTATCATTCCCGTGGTCTTTGTTCCGGGCATCATGGGCTCGAATCTGAAGGCCATTGATACGTCGAAAGCACAAAATGTTTCGAACGTATGGCGGCCCGACTCCAAGTCCGCGGTCGTCAAAACGATCACACTGAGTCCGGCCGACCGCCAGGTGGTATTCAACCCATCTAATGTCAAGGTGGATGGCGATCTTGTCGTAAAAGGAGAACGGGTGACCAATGCGACAAATGGATTCAGCGACGCACTGCTGAAAACGCGCGGTTGGGGTACTGTCTATTGGCAAAGCTATGGTCCATTTCTCGAATACCTTGAAACGGAACTGAACAATATCCAGAAATGGAGTTCCGCATTTGGAAAAGCCTTGCCCGAGGCCACGTGGCTGCCCTTCGCCGGTGACGGCATCGACGTAGAAAGTGCTGGCAAGGTTCAGACGCTCAAACTCAATGCGAATGAACTCACGCAAGCTGCCGCCTACTGGTTTCCGGTCCATGCCGTTGGATATAACTGGCTTCAGTCCAATGAAATTTCTGGCAAAGACTTAGCTAACGAAATCGACAAGATCCTTGCTCACTATCGAGGGAAATGGGGAAGCAAAGCCGTCGGAAAAGTCATCGTGGTAACCCACTCGATGGGCGGTCTCGTTGCGAGAGCAGCCGTGCATCCGGAAATGGGAAAAGCGCAGGACAAGGTGCTCGGGATTTTGCACGGCGCAATGCCTGCCTTAGGCGCACCCGCCGCCTACAAACGTATGAAGGCTGGAAACGAGCGGGCAGGAATATCGCCCGTTGGATTTGCAACATGGATGTTTCTTGGCGCGTATGGTTGGGACGTGACGCCTGTGTTAGGACAGGCGCCCGGCGGCTTACAATTGCTGCCGAACCAGAACTATCCAAACGGCTGGTTGACTGTGAAAGTCAATAGCGAGGTCTACAAAATCACTGGCAATCCCTATTCGACCATTTACTCTGAAAAGGTCAAATGGTGGAGACTCGTGAATCCTGTCTGGCTGAATCCGGCAAAGATAGGGGGTATCGCAGGCTCGACTGCACGATCGAATCCGGCGGCAAGCGATGAATTCGCATGGGCAAAATATATGACTTGCCTAAAGAGCGCCGAAAGGTTTCATGGAACACTCCAGAATACCTACCATCCGTTGTCTTACTCGTTCTACGGCAATGATCCTGTCCATAGTTCGTGGGGAAGGATTCAATGGAAAATCGGCAATGAGCGCTTTGCTATGCGCGGTCCTATGGCCGTATTTGACACGGACAAGGAACTGCGAGCACTGGCTCTAACGGGTGTTCCAGGTAAAGAAGATGGAGCGGGAACGGTGGAAGTGAGCGTCAACGCTTCGTGGATGGGCGACCTGCATGAACGTTTTGAGATCCAGTCACCTTCTTCATCTGGCGATGGTACTGTCCCCCATGAATCGGGCGCTGCGCCGGGCGCGACAGGTGGCGCACACGAGCAGTTCTCGCTTACGGGCTTCGATCATCAAGGCGCGTATATGCCAGCAGTCAAAGATGTGATGGCGATATCTCGATATGCGATCGTCAAGATTGCCCAGAAAGCCGATTGGGGAAACCCATGATCCGATCAGCCTTATCGATTGCGCTACCAATCGTCTTTCTGCTTTCGTCATTACCAGCTTGCACCAGCCGACAGGATACCGCCATGAGTCAATCGCACACCGCATCGGATGGCGAGCCCGCCAAGACCCTATGTGTCGGCCGATACACGGTCGACCTTCCGCAATCAGCGACCAATGTACGTCTTGCACAAAGTTTCCGGGGCGTCGATATCGACGTGATCCATCCCGCAACGAACGCAGCGCTTGATGAGGCGTTGAAACGCAAACTGGCCGAAGAAGAAAAACAGGTCGGCGCTGCGCCAACCCTCGTATCGGCTCATACCGGAAACAAGGACGACTCCGTTCAGATCTGGCGAAGCGGCGACAATCTGTATTGGGTGCACGGCCTGCTGCTCAAGCAGGACACCGGGTTTCTGTTCAGTGCGGGGGTGACAGGCGAGTCGCTGCAGGAGGCCAAAACGGTGATCGGCGAGCTCGCACAGACTATCCAGTTGCGCGACATATCAGCCGTTCCCGCACAACCAGGGTTCTGTATTGAAAGAGGATTTATTCCCGGCGGATATGCCGGCGGGGAAACCGCTACGCTGGCCGCCGAATTTCCGGCGCGTGATGCTTCGCTGCTGGTATCGACCAACTCTGAGGCTCAGAATATCGGGGGCAGCCTGCTCAAGCGCTTGACCAGCCTGCCCGTTCCGCTTGCGAATCTGCTATCCAGCGATACTGAAATATTGCGCCGTGGCGAAAAGACCGTAGCGGGAAGAACAGGCGACGAATATGCATACGTCGTCAAAGACTCGAAAGATGTATCGTTTGAGTGGAACGCGCAGACGGGAGACAATCACGCCAGTGAACCCTCGATGAAAATCACCATGGACACAGGCTCCGCCGTTTCCCTCGACGGCCGCAGCGCATTAATCGGTTTATGGGAAGGCCTACTGACGTCCGTCAAGCTCCGTTGAACAGCACACCATAAAAAAGGCGAAGAAGTCGCTGTTTTCGCCTTCTAAAACCGCCGCAAGTGCATCCAGGCGCATGAAGTACACAAGCCGTCTCTATTTCATAAGGTCTGCCAGGCCCGCTACTGCCCCGCATACCCCACCGGCGCCGTGTACTTCCCAGCAAACGCATTCGCATTCGTCGACACCACATAAATCGGCGATTCGGTGAGCGTGAGATTCACCACACCATTCGTATAAGCCACAGACGTGGGATTCCCCATCATATCGATCACCGTCACCTTGCCACTCACGCCCGCCGAATCCACCGTCAGCGCATAACTCGTGCTGGAAGTCGAACTGTAAGTACCCGACGACGTCGGCCAGTTCGCGTTGTTATGCGTCCATAGCGCCGTGATGACAGAGCCGTTGTTCAGTTGCTGGAACGCGTAGCCATACACCATCGACGGCAAGCCGTTCAGACGTCCCAATGTCTGTGTGCCGTCGATCACACGCGTCAGCGCGGCAAACGCCAGTGCCACCGGTTTAGGACTGAGCGTAGTCGCACCATACTGCCCTTGCGGATCGACGATATCGAAGAAGGTGCCTTCGCCGACATCGACGGGATAGTCCGGCCCATAGAAGAAGTACGTAACCTGTGCGCCCTCGCCGAGAATGATCAGATGCGCACGCAATGCCACGGCAGCCTGTCCATAGAGTTGATTCGCCGGCGGATAGCTCGCGCCATATGCCGCGCCCGCATCGTAGCTGATGCCGAGTTCGGTCATCCATAGCCGCATGTTCGGCTTGACCGTCTGCATTTGCGCGCGCAACGAACGCATCATCTGATCGAGTGCATTCGCGGCATTGGCCGGGTTGGGATCGGTGTCGTACTGCTCCGGCGGATGCGCGGGATAGGTGCCCGCGTTGTAATAGCCGTGCGTGGTGACGCCATCGAGATAATTGCCGATGCCGAGCGGTCCATACGTGGCGAGATAACCCTGCGTGCACTGCGTCGAGCAATTGGCAGGAAACACATTCGTCGTGCCCATCACGACAGCATTCGGATCAGTCGAATGCAATCCGTTGTACACGGCGGCGTACATGGCGATGAAGTTGGCCGTCGAATCCACCCATTGCGGCTCCCACGTCACCTGATAGTAGTTGTTCTGCTGACTCGGGAAATACGCCTTTCTGATTGCGTTGCTGTCGCTGCCCACACGCGCCATGTAGTTCTGGTAGTAGCTGAGATTGGTCGGCGCGTTGGTGTCGTCCTGAAAGCCGCCTGTCGGGCTGGCCCATGCAGGAATGCCGTCGAGCCGTATCAGCCGCATGATCTTGCCATTCGTGTAGAACCGATCGACATCCGATAGCGACGGTGTCCATGTGTTCGCGCCGCCGGGTTCCATCGCGGACAGTTCGCGATCGTCGATCGTCTGCGATATGCCGAGCGCCGTCAGCATCGGCCCGTTGTCGTTGAAGCCGTGCATGCCGAAGCGGTGTTGATCCTGGCGCGCATAACTGACGGCGGGAATCGTGCTGGACAGGTTTGGCAATACGCCGAAGGTCGCAATGCCTGCGGGACGCGTGCCCGCTTGAGGCAACGTGCCGCCCGCGCGCGACAGCGTCGCCGTGATCGCGAAGTACCCCGCCACCGATGACGTGCACGACAGTGTGCTTGTCCGCGTACCACTCGATACGGCAAACGCGCCGCCGCCCTTGATGTTGCCGAGCTGATCCTGCATCGACCAGATGACGGTATCGGCGGAAGTCGCGGCCGTCACGAACGATACCTGGAATGCGCTGCCCTGGGTGAACAGGCGCGTGCCATTGCTGCTCGGCGTATCGGCAGTGATCAGGCCGTTTGAAGTGCCGCCTGACGCTGACGTCGCGGTGCCACAGGAGATGGCTGTGGGCGTTGGCGTTGGCGTTGGCGTCGGCGTCGGCGTCGGCGTCGGCGTCCCCGAAGTCGTCCCTGCCGGAATCCAGCAGTACTTCCCAAATCCGTAATCCGGATCGGTGCCGAATGCCGCGTTCGAACAAGCCGTGCCGTTCGTAAAGACCTTCGACACATTGTTCGCAGTCGTACTCCCGCCATACAGCACGGTCTTCGTACCAGAGAACGCGCAAAAACCATTTTCAACGGCACATTGCGTCCACGAACCCGACGGCGAAGGTGCAGGCGTTGGCGTTGGAGTCGGCGTGGGTGTAGGCGTCGGAGTCGGAGTGGGCGTCGCTGCCGTACTCGCGTACCAGCAACTCTTCCCATACCCAAACGCGGGATCGGTTTGAGACACAGCGCCCGTCGAGCACTGCACGCCGTTCGTAAACGGCCCGTTGATATCGTATTGAAGTGTCGGCGACGTCGTGCCATACACCACGCGCGCCGAACCACTAAATGAGCAGTACTGGTTTTCCGACGCGCAATACGTGTAAGTGGTCCCGCTGATCGTGAGCGAGCTTTGAGCGTGGGCAGCACTGGCCAGCATGCCGCTCACGCGCGCAAACATGAGTAGCGCACGTTTCATGAGAGACTCCGCGATGGATGCGTCGGAAGCCCTGGCGCGTATCGTTCGCGCTAAGGTTCAAGGCGTGATCACTGCCGATCTGCTCGTAAAACTACGTGCTAGTAAACGCGTTTTATCCCCCCGCTGCCGGACAACAAAAAGCAGTTATCGGAAAATATGACTTAAATGTGCACCTAATGCGTAAAGTTTGCTAACGCGTTGCGGGTCCAATTCGAGTGCCTGAAAAAGAAAAAGGGCGAAGAGGTTGCCCTCTTCGCCCTGCTGTCACAGATGGTACGTTCGGCTTACGACTCTTCCGACCACACCATGTTTTCGCGCGCCATCATCGCTGTCGATGCACCCGGCCCAAACGTCCCAGCCGTATAGCCGCGCGGCTTGTCGCCACTGCGCTTCCATGCATCGATAATCGGATCGACCCACGTCCACGCCGCTTCGAGTTCATCGCGGCGCATGAAGTGTGTGAGCCTGCCGCGCACCACATCGATCAGCAGACGCTCATACGCTTCCGCACGACGGCTCGTGAAGGCCTGCTCGAGATCGAGGTTCAGATTCACCGGCAAGGTACGCATGCCGCTGCCCGGTTCTTTCGCGAGCATCTGCAACTGGATCGATTCGTTCGGCTGCAACTGGATCACAAGCCGGTTGCCGCAATTACGCGGACCGCACGGACTGTTCGGCATGATCGAAAACGGCATGTCGGCAAACTCGATCACGATCTCCGACAGCTTCTTCGCCATCCGCTTGCCCGTGCGCAAATAGAACGGCACGTTGGCCCAGCGCCAGTTGTTGATATGCGCGCGCAACGCGACGAAGGTTTCGGCGCGGCTATCGGGCGGCACGTTCGCCTCTTCCAGATAACCCTTCACCGGCTCGCCGTTGACGGCACCCGCCGTGTACTGCCCGCGCACTGTGTCGCGGGAAATATCTTCGGCTGTCATCGGACGCAGCGAACGCAGCACCTTGAGCTTTTCGTCGCGCACGGCATCGGCGTCGAGCGAAACAGGCGGCTCCATCGCAACGATGCACAGCAGCTGCAGCAAGTGGTTCTGCACCATGTCGCGCATTGCGCCCGTGTGATCGTAGAAACCGGCACGCGTGCCCACGCCGACCGACTCGGCCACTGTGATCTGCACGCTGCGGATATACGGTGCCTGCCACAGCGGCCCGAAGATCGCGTTGCCGAAGCGCAGCACCATCAGGTTCTGCACCGTTTCCTTGCCCAGATAATGGTCGATCCGGTAAATCTGATGCTCGGAGAAATGCCGGCCGACGGAATCGTTGATTGCCTGCGCCGATGCCAGATCGTGACCGAGCGGCTTTTCGAGCACGACGCGCGAAAACTCGTCGAGCAATCCATGCGAAGACAGGTTGTCGCAGATCGTCGTGAACAGTTCCGGCGAGGTCGACAGATAGAACACGCGCAGCGCATTCGGGCGCGATGCTTCGGCGAGCCGCTCGTAATCGGCGGGCTGATCGACGTCGACGCGCACGTATTCGAACAGCGACAGAAAGCGGTCCCATGCGGCCGATTCGTACGCGCCGGATTCGATGAAAGGACGGCTCTGATCGTCCATCCATTTGAGGTAATCGTCACGCTGCCATTCGCGGCGGCCGATCGCGAGAATGCGCGTTTCGGCGGGCAGATTGCCGTGCGTGTGCGCCATATAGAGCGCGGGCAGCAGCTTGCGGGCTGACAGATCGCCGGCGCCGCCGAAGATGATCATGTCGAGCGGGCGGTCCGGCGAAGCAGGAGCGGTGGAAGTCGTCATAGCGCGGTCGCAAAAATTAACTGCTGGGAGAAACGCAAGCCCGTCCCGGCCAACCTGAGACAACCTTTCAGACAGCGCTGAAATCGGGCTGGCTTGCGCGAAACGCCTATGTTGCAACGTTTTAGGATTGTTTGCACGCTTGCTGTCGTGACACTGAACGGACGTTCGTTCCGCTTCCCGGTCCGCTTGCCTGTCTTATCCCACTTGCTGAAGGCGCCCGCGCCCTGCACCTGCGCTCAAGCCGCGTTCAATGCCTCACGTGCCACGCGCCCCGCCGCCAGATCCCACGCTGCGCAGCCAACGGTCTTGAAGACAATCGGCGTATCGGACGAAGGCGGGTTGAGCAACGCGTCCTTGATACCCGTCACCGTCGACCAGTCGATGCCCGCCTGGATAAAGTCGCCCGCTTCGTGTTTCGCACCCGCCAGATCGTCGACGAACAGCGCGCGGCCCGCGAGCGTACGCGCGCCGAGCTCGCACATCTGCGGCGTGAACGCACCGACGCCGATCACAAGCCGCCCTGCGCGCGGCGCTTCATCGTAGACGGCCTGGCGGCTCGTCGTCAGCGTGATGACGGTATCGATGGAATCGGGAATGGCCGGGGCCGCCAATGGCTGCAGATTGCGCACCGTACCGCGTTGCGCATCGCAGAACGCCTGGGCGCGTGCCGCCGACGTGCCGCGCACCTGCACGCGCGCATCCGGATACAGTTCGCCGATTGCCTGCAAATGACTCGCCGCCTGCGTACCCGTGCCGATCAGCAGGATCTCGCGCGGTACGCTGCGTGCGAGCGTCTCGATGCCGAGCATCGTCATCGCAGCCGTACGGCGTCCCGTGACAGTCGGTCCATCGAGAATGAACAGCGTCTTGCCCGTGTCGGGATCGAAGGCCATCACCTGACCGTGGATAGTCGGCAGTGCGCGTTCGCCGGTGCGCGGACAGACATTGACGAGTTTGTGAATGGCGAGATCGGCGGCCGCTGCGGGCATCGACAGCATGATGCCGTTGTCGTTCAACGGCACGACCAGCCGTTCCGGGCTCGCGACGCGCCCGGCGGCGTAATCGGCGGTGGCCGGCTTCAACGCGTCCACCAGGGCGCGAAACGGAATCAGGCGCGCCGTGCCGGCGGCGTCGAAACTCGGCGTGCTGCTCATCTCGGGGTTGCTCCTTTGCGCGCTCAGCGCACCAGAAAACCGTAAGTCAGCGGATCGCGCTCATCGACGATCCAGTTTGCGAAACCGCAGATATGCGCGTCGCCTTCGATCTCGGGTATCACGGCGTCGAAGCGATCGAGCTTCGTCTCGGACAGCACCCGTCCGCGAAACACCGTGCCGATGATCGACTCGTTGACGAGCGTGTCGTCCTTGCCCAGCTGGCCGCGCAGATACAGTTGCGCGACGCGCCCGGCCGTTCCGGAGCCAGTCGGCGAGCGATCCACTTCGCGGTCGGCGAACACGCAGCAGTTGGCCTGCGTCGAGCCGGCATGACGCGGCGCGTTGTCGATGATCGTGCCGTAGATGTGATTGATCTCGGGGATATGCGGGTGTTCAACCTTGAAGGCTTCGTTCGCCGCGCGTTTAACTTCGGCGCCGAACTGGATCAGCCGGTCCACCTGGTCTTCGCGCACGTCGAGACCGAATGGTTCGCCCGACGTATAGAAATAGAACGCGCCGCCGAACGCGATATCGCCGCGCACGGTGCCGAAGCTCGGCGTCTCGACGCTCACGTCGCGCTGCCAGATGAACGAAGGCACGTTGACGAAGCGCACACTGCCCGCGTGATCGCCGTCCCATTCGACGAACGCTTCGATGAAACCGCACGGCGCGTCGATACCCACGCGCGTCTCCGGCTCAGTGCGTTCGACCCAGCCGAGCGCGACAGCCGTGGTGGCGAGCGCGATCACGCCGTGGCCGCAGTGGTCGCTATAGCCTTCGTTGTGCACGAAGATGATGCCGAAGTCCGCGCCTTCGGTGACGGGATCGGTGAGATAGCCGCCGTACATGTCGGCGTGGCCGCGCGGCTCCAGCATCAGTGCGCGACGCAGGTGGTCCGCATGTTCCTTTAGCCAGGCACGCCGCTCGACGATGGTCTTGCCGTGAATCTTCGGCAGCCCGCTGGTGACGATGCGAAACGGCTCGCCGCCCGTATGCACTTCAACCGTGCTGATCACGCGATTCAGCTTCATGATGCCTTCGTTCCTTGCCCGGTACGTTGCATGTCCGACATGTTGTCTCACTCCATCATCTTTGTCTTATACTGGATCGAAATGTAGACCAGCTTTGGTTGTCCATCAACCAGTTTCAAAATAACCGAGCCAAACTGGTCTGAAACTGGCCCACATTACGCGAACTCCGCTTCTACGGTATGCATTTATGGCCTTGACCTCACTGGCACTCGAACGCGCCTTTCGCCCGAAGCAGATTTACGAGCAGGTGGCGGAGCGCATGCGCGGCGACATCCGCAGCGGGCAATTTGCGCCCGAGGCCCGGTTGCCATCCGAGCGCGATCTGGCGGCGCGGTTTGGCGTCGGCAGGCCGGCCGTGCGGGAGGCGCTCGGCGCGTTGCAGAACGAAGGGCTGGTGGTAACGCGGCGCAATTCCGGCACGTATGTGTGCGTGGATGCGTTGCAGCGGCTGTCTGCTGCGCCTGCTGCGGGTGAGCTACCGGGCGATGCCGATATCAGCCCGACTTCGGCGCTCGATGTGCGCCTGATACTCGAGCCGGCGATTGCGCGGCGCGCGGCCGCGCATGCGGCGCGGGACGAGCTTGCCGAGCATTATCTTGCGCAGATGGATTCGATTACTGACGTGTCAGATGCTGTTCAGCGGGCGCTGTGGAACGATAGCGACCGGTTGTTTCATCGGCAGCTTGCCGTGATGACGGGCGATGCCCTGCTGGTCAAGATCGCCGATGAAGTGGCCAAGGCGATGGATCAGCCGCTGTGGAAACGTCTCAAGGACGATGGGATTCATGATCCTGGGCGGATCAGGCTTTATGTTGCCGAGCATCGTTTGATCTATGAAGCTATTGTTAATGGCGATGCTGATGTGGCTGCTTTTTATGTTGAGCAGCATATTGTTAGGGTGCGGCGCGATATTGCGCCTAGGTGAGGTTTGGTTTTGGTTTTGGTTTTGGTTTTGGTTTTGGTTTTGGTTTTGGTTTTGGTTTTGGTTTTGCCTTTGCCTTTGCTTTTGCTGGCATCCGCGTATTGGTGTTTGTGCTGCATGCGTCGCGCGTGTGA
>NZ_QBUY01000134.1 GCF_003121405.1 Paraburkholderia sp. C35
TGTGTAGGTTGTCGCGCATTACGCGTCGGCGATCCTACAAGACACACCGCCTTTGCTTTTCAGTCCGGAGTGAAGCGCATACGCCGCGACAGCCGACACACCGTTTGCCACCTGGGCGGCCTGAAACTCACTGGTAAGGTGTGCTGTGACGCGGGAGTTTGAAGTGGGTGATGCGCGCTTCAAGAGCGCTGGCAGCGGGCATCAAGGCGAGTGATGCCGTGTGAAGGATAGGACCGGCTGGGGGCCCGCAGGCAAGTGTCAAGCGGCTCGGTGTTAGCGGCTTTCTTTTGCCTACTTTTCTTTGCCGCTGCAAAGAAAAGTAGGTGCCGCCCCGCACAGGGGCAACGCTAGCAGACCACTACCAAACAGCGGATGCCAGCCAGCAAAAAAGCCAAAAGCAAGAGACCAACACATGAAGCAAGAAAGCACCCCACAAGCCCCAGCAAAAACCGCAACCAAAACCCCTGCGGCACTAGAATGCCGCTCCCTGAGCAAGGCCTACTCCTCGACCCGAGTGGTACTCGACCGCCTGGACTTCACCCTGAAAGCAGGAGAATTCATTGCCATCATGGGCGACTCAGGCGTCGGCAAATCCACGTTACTGAACCTGATAGCAGGCCTGGACCACGCCGACAGCGGCGACGTGCTGATCGACGGCACGCAGATAGCCAACCTCGACGACGACACCTCCACCCGCCTGCGTCGAGAAAAGCTCGGCTTCGTCTTCCAGGCCTTCCATGTGCTGCCGCATCTGACGCTCGCGCAAAACGTCGCGCTGCCGCTGCTGCTCAATGGACAAACACCCACGCGCGCCCACCACATGCTCGCCGCCGTCGGCCTCAAGGACCGCGGCAACGATCTGCCCCGCCAGCTGTCGGGCGGTGAACTGCAACGCGTCGCCATCGCCCGCGCACTGGTGCATCAGCCCAAGCTCATCCTCGCCGATGAACCCACGGGCAATCTCGATCCCGACACCGCGCATGAAGTGCTCGCGCTGCTGCGCGAAGAAACCAAAGCGAACGGCGCAGCCACGATGATGGTCACCCATTCGGAAGCCGCCGCCGCTGTCGCCGATCGTGTGCTCGTCCTGAGCAACGGCAAACTGCACCCGCTGCACGCTACATCGGCACCCGCTTTGCGTCAGAACCATGAGTGACGCAACCATCGCCACCCGCGCCCACCACGGCGTGCGCACGCTCACCCGTTGGCTCCTCGCCGCCGAATGGCACAGCCACAAAGGCCGCGCGCTCATCGCGATCGCTACGATCGCGCTAGGCGTCGCGCTCGGCTACGCCGTGCAGCTGATCAACAGCGCCGCCTTCAACGAGTTCTCGGCAGCAGCACGCAGGCTCTCGGGCCAGGCAGACCTGCAGGTGCGCGGTGCTCAGCCCACTTTCGACGAAAGCGCGTATCCGTTGCTCGCGACCCAACCCGGTGTCGCGCTCGCCAGCCCCGTGCTCGAACTCGACGCGACCGTGCCGGAGCGCAATGCGCCGCTGAAAGTGCTCGGCATCGACGTGTTCCGCGCGGCCCGCATCGCACCGGATCTGACGGGCGCGACCCACGGCGACAGTCCGCTCGATGCCCTCGCCGCCGATGCCATCTTCCTCTCGCCCGCCGCACAGCAATGGCTTGGCGTGCGTACGGGCGACACCATCACGCTGCGCAGCGGCACAGTCGACGTGCATCTGCGCGTGGCGGGCAGCATCGTGCGCGCGCGGCCCGGTCAACGCATCGCGGTGATGGATATCGCCGCCGCACAATGGCGCTTCGGACGCGTCGGCAAGCTGTCGCGCGTCGATCTGCAGCTCGATCGCGGCGTCGATCGCGAGCGCTTCAGGCGGGCGCTGCAGGAGCAGCTCGGCAGCCGCTTCGCCGTAGGCGAGACACGCGATGTCGAGAGTCGCACCGACCGGCTCTCGCGCGCCTACCGGATCAACATGAACGTGCTCGCGCTCGTGGCGCTGTTCACGGGCGCGTTTCTCGTGTTCTCCACCCAGGCGCTCGGCGTCGTGCGCCGACGCGCGCAGTTCGCCATGCTGCGCGTGCTCGGCTTCACGCGTGCGCAACTGCTGCGGCAGATCCTGCTCGAAGGCGCGTTGCTCGGCACGCTCGGCTCGTGCGCGGGTATCGCGCTCGGCTTCGCGCTCGCTTATGTCGTGCTGCGCTTTTTCGGCAGCGCGCTGGGCGGCGGCTATTTCCCCGGCGTGCAGCCGCCAGTCGGATTCGAGCCGCTTGCCACCGCGATTTTCGTTGTGCTCGGCATCGGCGTGTCGCTGCTCGGCAGTCTCGTGCCTGCGCTCGAAGCAGCACGCGCGCATCCCGCGCCCGCGCTGAAGGCAGGCGGCGAGGAAGCCGCGCTCGGCAAGCTGTCGACGCCGTGGCCCGCGCTCGGCTGCCTCGCGCTCGGCGTTGCGTTGACGCAGGCGCCGCCCGTCTTCGATGTGCCTATCGCCGGCTATCTCGCCGTCGCGCTGCTGCTGATCGGCGGCATTGCGCTGATGCCGCGCGTCACGTCGCTGCTGTTTCGCGCACTGAGCCGTGCGCTCGACCAGCGCAATTCGCGCGCGGCACGACCGGGAACGCCCGTCGTTGCGCTGGCGCTGGCGCGCCTCGCGAATGCGCCAGGCCAGGCGTCGATTGCGATGGGCGGCGTGCTGTCGAGCTTCACGCTGATCGTCGCGATGGCGATCATGGTGGCGAGCTTCCGCGTGTCGGTGGAAGACTGGCTCGCGCATCTGCTGTCCGCCGATATTTATGTGCGCGTCGCGCCGAACGGCGACACGGGCGGCCTGAACCCACAGCAACAGGCGATGCTCGCCGCCACGAACGGCATACGTCACGCAGCGTTTGCGCGTACCTCGCAACTGACGCTCGATCCGTCGCGGCCCTCCGTCGCGCTGCTGGCACGCGAGGTCGATGCGGCCGACCCCGGCGCGAACCTGCAGATCACGGGGGATATCTTGCCGCCATCGGCATGGCGCGCGAATGAAGTGCCCGTGTGGGCATCGGAAGCGATGGTCGATCTGTATGGCTATCGCGTCGGTCAACGGTTGATGCTGCCGATTGGTGAGCAAGATGCGAAAGGCGGGCATAGCACGACGTTCGTTGTGGCAGGCATATGGCGCGATTACGTGCGGCAGACAGGCGCGCTGCAAATCCGCCTCGCCGACTACCGGCGCCTCACAGGCGATACCAACGCAACCGATGTCGCCCTCACACTCGAACGCGGCGTGAGCGCCGCGCAGGCCATCGCCGCGTTGCGTGCGCTGCCGTTTGCCAGCGCGCTCGACTTCTCGCAGCCAGGCGACATCCGCGCGCGCACATTGACGATCTTCGATCGCAGCTTTGCCGTCACGTATCTGCTCGAAGCCGTCGCCATCGTGATCGGACTGTTCGGCGTCGCGGCCACCTTTTCTGCGCAGACACTGTCGCGCTCGCGCGAGTTCGGCATGCTGCGCCACGTCGGCGTGACGCGCGGACAGATCCTCGCACTGCTTGCGGCGGAAGGCGGCCTGCTCACCGCGCTCGGTATCGCGATGGGTTGCGTGCTCGGCTTCGCGATCAGTCTGATTCTCGTGTACGTGGTCAATCCGCAGTCGTTTCACTGGAGCATGTCGCTGCATGTGCCGTGGGAACTGTTGTCCGTGCTGGCGCTCGTGATGCTCGCGTCGTCGTGCACGACCGCCATCACGGCGGGCCGCCGCGCCGTCTCCATCGATGCCGTGCGCGCCGTCAGGGAGGACTGGTGATGCGGACCATCCGTTTGCTGTTGCTCGCAGCCGCGTGCCTGCTTCGTGCGTCGCTTGCGCTCGCGGTGGAACCGTCGTTCGCGCAGGTGTTGCCGGGCAAGCCGATTGAACTGCCGCGCGACATGGGCGCGCATCCCGCGTTTCGCACCGAATGGTGGTACGCGACGGGCTGGCTTGAAACGCCCGATCATCAGCCACTCGGTTTCCAGATCACGTTCTTCCGTTCCGCGACCGGCCATCCGTCGAGCGATCCCAGCGCGTTCGCGCCGACGCAGCTGATCATCGCGCATGCCGCGCTCAGCGACCCCGCGCTTGGACGGCTCGCGCACGATCAGAAAATCGCACGGCAAGGCTTCGGGCTTGCGTATGCACAGCCCGACAATACCGATGTGCGGCTCGAGTCGTGGCGCATGGTGCGCGCGCCGGACGGTCATTACGACGTCACCGCCGATGCGGCCGGCTTCGCGCTGCATCTCACGTTCACGCCGACTCAGGCGCCGCTGCTCCAGGGTGAGAATGGCTACTCACGCAAAGGTCCGCTGCCCGCGCAAGCGAGCTACTACTACAGCGAGCCGCAATTGCGCGTGACCGGCAGCGTGACGCGCCCCGCCGCCGATGGCGCGAGCCGCGTCGCCACGTCGACGCCCGTCACGGGCAGCGCATGGCTCGATCACGAATGGTCGAGCACGCTGCTCGCCGCCGATGCCGTCGGCTGGGACTGGCTCGGTGCGAACCTGACGGACGGCGCCGCGCTGATGGCCTTCAAGGTGCGCGCTGCCGACGGCCACGCCGTCTGGACGCACGCCGCGCTACGCACAGCCGACGGCCGCATAACGCAATACGGAGCCGGCGACGTCGAGTTCACGCCGACCCGCGCATGGCGCTCGCCGCGCACGAACACGCAATACCCGGTGGCGACCGTCGTGCGCACGGGCGACATCCGTTGGCAACTCACCCCGCTGTTCGACGATCAGGAACTGGATTCGCGCGAATCGACGGGCGCGCTCTATTGGGAAGGCGCCGTCGCCATCGCCCGGGACGGCCGGCCAGCAGGACATGGCTACCTCGAACTGACCGGATATGACAAGAAATTGCAGCTCGAACGGCGCTGAAGCCCAGTCTGGACAAGGGTTAGGGGAAACCCTGGTGTTTTTTGGAAAAGTCACTTCCACCGGCACCCCTTAATCTTAAGCGCCTACATACCTACACTGCCTCCATACCGATTGCGAACAGGGCTGTTCGCAACGTCAAAGCAAAGTTGGAGGTACATCATGAAGTCGCTGATCAAGGCTGTTGCTATCGCTGCTGTTCTCGCCATCCCCGCTGTGTCGTTTGCTCAATCGAACCAGCCCATCACCCGCGCTCAGGTCCGTGCGGAACTGGTTCAGCTGGAAAAGGCGGGTTATCGTCCGGGCGCAGGCTCGGAAGCGCACTACCCCGATGAACTGCAAGCTGCACAGGCACGCGTGAACGTGGAAAACGGCTCGGCAAACAGCTATGGCGGCGTTGCCAATGCATCGCAGTCGGGCCGCCCCGGCGTGTCGGCTGCCGACTGGAACGCGATGTACAACCGTCCGTAAGCGACTTCACGAGTCGCTATTTCGCGCCCGCGGTTCCCGTGGCGGGCGCGATTCGCCACACCGCGTTGCCGACGTCGTCGGCGACCAGCAGCGCGCCGCGCGCATCCAGCGTGACGCCGACGGGCCGCCCGAGCGCGTGCCCGTTCGGCGTCAGGAATCCCGTCAGAAAATCTTCCGGTCCGCCCGATGGCTTGCCATCCTTGAACGGCACGAAAATCACCTTGTAGCCTGCGTACGGTTTGCGGTTCCATGAGCCGTGTTGCCCGATGAACGCGCCGTCGCGATAGTGGTTGGGGAAGAGCTTGCCATCGTAGAACGTCAATCCGAGCGATGCCGTGTGATTGCCGAGCGCATAGTCCGGCGCGATGGCGCGCGCCACCATGTCAGAGTTCTGCGGCTTCACGCGCGTATCGATATGTTGTCCGTAGTAGCTGAACGGAAAGCCGTAAAACGCGCCATCTTTCACGGACGTCATGTAGTCGGGAACGAGATTGTTGCCGAGTTCATCCCGTTCGTTTACTGCTGTCCATAGGGCGCCTGTTTGCGGTTGCCAGGCCATGCCGTTCGGATTGCGCAGTCCCGTTGCAAATGGCCGCATGGCGCCGCTTGCGATGTCGAATTCGATGATGCGTGCGCGGTCCGCCTCGGCGTCGATGCCGTTTTCTCCTGCATTGCTATTCGAACCGACTGTGATGTAGAGCTTCTTGCCATCACGGCTCGCGATGATGTTTTTGGTCCAGTGATGATTGATCGGACCTGCGGGCAAGTCGGCGACCTTCAAGGCTTGGGATGTGATGCGTGTCTCGCCTGTGACGTAGTCGAAGCGCAGTAGGGCGTCGGTGTCGGCGATATACAGTTGATTGCCAATCAACGCCATGCCGAACGGCGAATGCAGATTGTCGATAAACACGCTTTGCGTTTCGGCGATGCCGTCGCCGTTGCCGTCGCGCAGCAGCACGATGCGGTCCGGACTCGGCACGCCTGCGCCCGCGCGCTTCTGAAACTGCTTCGTGATCCAGCCGACGATGCCCCGCCCTTCGTCGTGCGGTTGCGGTGTGTTGGTTTCGGCGACCAGCACGTCGCCATTGGGCAGCGTGTAGAGCCAGCGAGGATGCTGGAGGTTTGCCGCAAACGGCGTGACGGTGAAGCCGGGTGGCGCGGCGGGATGGGTGCCGGCGGCGCGCGCTTCGACGGGGGCGACGTGGACGGTTGGTATTAGTGACTTGTCGGGTGCGGGTAGAGTCGGCGACGGGCCGAAGCTGGCTTCTTCCGGCGCCGTGGATGGCGCGGCGCAGGCGGCGAGCGGGCCGATGACGAGCATCGCTATCAGTAATGGATGGGTACGCATGGCGATCGGGCCTTTAGCGGCAGCACGGTTGAAGCGTACTGCAGCAAGTGGCTTGCCTGATGATCGTGTGTTGTTGGTGCGGGTGTTTTACGGATGACGGCGCGGAACGACTTGTCCACACATTCTGGTGACAAGGCTGTGTGTAACCTGAGCAAGACCTGCCCAAGTCATTGACGCGATTCAGATTGTGGTCGATGCATTCAATGCGTGTTGGTCTTGCGCCTGCTTGCGAGCGTGGACATGCAGCCATGTTATCCACACTTTCTGGTGACAAGCCTGTGAGTATCCTGCGCAAGACTCGCGCAACCCATTGATGCGATTCAGATTGCAACCACTGCACCCACTCGCAGACAAACCACCGCCCCAACGTTATCCACAGTTTTCGTTGACAACCCTGTGGACAACCTCCGGACTCGCACCGCATCTCCCTGACGCGACACGACTTTTTCCCTGAACATCATCAGACAGCACGCCACGTCTCACTAAGATTGCGTTTGCGCATGCACCCGCTCGCGCACACCCTCCAGTCGCTCGCGCACGAACCGCACATGCTCACGCAGTACATAAAAACCATCGGCATAAGCGAGCGGCATCCGCAGCGTATTCAGCGACGTCTCGATCCGGTCCAGCTCAGCCAGCAACTTCGCGCGTTCCTCCTCGGACGAATTGCGCATCGCCTCGCGCTCGATCGCGATCAGCGCGCCGTAGTACCGGTAGATCCGCGAGCGCACCCGCCAGGTGAACAAGGCCGGAATCAGCCGCAACGCGGGAATCAGCAGCACCGCAAGCGGCAGCAGCAACACCAGCATGCGGTCGACCACCGTCGCGAGCCAGAACGGCAGCGTCCGGTACAAAAAGCTCTTGCCTGACTTGTAGTAGCGCGTCGCGTCCTCGCTGATCCGGTACTCGCGCACGACGGCATTGGGAAACTGTCCAGCCTTCTGCAGCAGCCCCGCCGGGCCGTTCACTTCTTGCGCGGCTTCGATCAGCAGGTCGGAAATGGCGGGATGCAGATCCGGGCGCGCCACCATCTCAACGGTCGGGCTGATCAGATGCAGCGGCTCAGGCGGAATACGGCGTCTCAGGTCAAGCAGACCGACGGGCAGATCGATCACGTCGAGGTAGGGAAAAATGCGCGTATAGGCATCCGCCTCGTTGAAGTTCATCACCGAGACCCCCGGAATGGTCAGCAGCCGCAGGATCATCGCGCGCGTGGTCGAATCGCCGCTCAGCAGCGCCGCGTCGATCTGTCCCGTGACGAGTGCCTTGGCGGCTTCCAGGCCGTCGAGCGGCAGCAGCGTCGTATCGCCACCCGGCACGATGCGGTTGGCCGCGAGCAGTTCGAGCGAGAGCATCCGTGTACCACTGCCCTCGCGGCCAATCGCGACCCGCTTGCCCTCGAGATCCGACAGCTGCGTCACCCCCTTGCCGCGATACACGACGATCAGCGGCACATAGGACACCGTGCCGAGCGACATCAGCGACGAAGTATCCCGGCCAGCCGACACCCCGCCCTGCACCAGCGCGACATCCACTTTCTGCGTCGGGTCGAGCAGCCGGTTGAGATTCTGAACGGAGCCGTCCGACTCCAGCACCTTGAGCTTGACGCCATTGCGCCCGAGAATCTTTCGATATTCTTCCGCGTACAACATGAACGAGCTGTCGTGCGGCCCGGCGCTGATGGTGATCGTGCGCGGCGGCGCGGGATCGACCAGCCAGATCACGAGCCAGACCAGCACCGCGAACAGCACGACGAACGGCAGGAAAGACACGGCCAGATCGCGCCACACCGCATGGGTGTGATCGCGGACCACGCGTGGAGATTGCTGACGACTGTTTTTCATGACCCGGCTCGCCTCCGAGATGCATCATCGACAATCGTATCCGTCTCCCGGCAGTCTGTGGAGCACCACGTGTATGGCGCCGGCGTCCCGCTTTTCGACGGGTACGGACGGCCGCTCACGCCATCGACAACAAAATTGCGCCGGGTACTTGCGCGATCGAAAGTGTGTCTCTATAATTCGCGCTCTTCGCTAGGCTCGTAGCTCAGCTGGTTAGAGCACCACCTTGACATGGTGGGGGTCGTTGGTTCGAGTCCAATCGAGCCTACCAACGAATATGCAGTAAAAAAAAGCGGCAAGCACACTGTGCTTGCCGCTTTTTTCTTTTGCTTTCCGTTTTTGATCGCTGGCATCCATCGATGCCAGCGCAATACCTGCAACGTTACCGCGACATCATGTTCATGCTGACGTTATGCATGACCCACACCGTGCCGAACACGAGGAACATCGCGGCCAGCGCCGTATAGGCGAGCGCCAGGGCGTTCCAGCGCGCCCCTGACGTCGACACGCTCATGTGCAGAAAAAACACCAGATGCACGACGATCTGCACCACCGCGAGCGCGGCGAGCACCCACGGCGTCGACGCACCGAACCAGCCCTGCATCGCCCCGCCAAACGCGGCAGCCGTCAGAGCAACAGCGAGCACGAAGCCGATCACATATCCGCCGATACCGCCGTGCCCCGCTTCGCCGTGAAGCGCATGAGATTCAGAGTGAGCCATTTAGAACACGCTCCCGAGATAGACAAAGGTGAACACGCAAATCCACACGACATCGAGGAAGTGCCAGAAAAGGCTCAGGCACGTCAGCCGCGTGATTTCGCGCTGCGTCAGCTGCGGCGCGCGCGCCACCTGAACCGCGAGCACGGCCATCCAGATCAGACCCATCGCGACGTGCAAACCGTGCGTACCGACCAGCACGAAGAACGACGACAGGAACGCGCTGCGTGACGGACCCGCACCTTCCGCGATCAGATGCGAGAACTCGTTGAGTTCGAGCTTCAGAAACACGACGCCGAGCACGAACGTCACGGCCAGCCAGCCGAGCACGGCGCGCGTGTTCCGCCCGCGCGCCGCGACCATCGCGAAGCCATAGGTAATGCTGCTCAACAGCAGCGCAGCCGTTTCGACAGCAACGCCGGGAATGTCGAACAGATCCTTGCCCGTCGGCCCTGCATTGAACTGATGCGCCATCACGGCGAAGGTCGCGAACAGCGAGGCGAACAGCACGCAGTCGGTCATCAGGTACAGCCAGAAACCGAACACCGAATGCGATTCGCCATGATGACCGTGGTCATCGCCACCATTTAGCGTTGCGGCATGGACTTTCTGCAGCATCACTCGACCTCCGCCAGCGCCGGCGACACTTGCGCAGGTTGCGCGAGCGGCGTACGGCCTTTGTTTTCGATGGTCCGCACGACGTCGGACGGGATGAAGTAGCCGTCATCGCGGCCAAAGCTGCGGCCGATCACCGTCACGGCAATCGCCAGCAGCGAAACGATCGCGAGCCACCAGATGTGCCACACGGCAGCGAAACCAAACGCAAGACTGAATACGCCGATGAAGAAGCCCGCTGCCGTATTCGACGGCATGTGAATGTCCTGATACGACGCCTGCACGCCCAGGCCCTTGCCGGTGTCTTTCATGTGCGCGAACGCATCCAGTTCCTCGACGACAGGAATGGTCGCGAAGTTATAGGCAGGCGGCGGCGACGAGATCGACCATTCGAGCGTGCGCCCACCCCACGGATCGCCCGTCACGTCGCGGTACGCCGGCTTGTTGCGATTGATGATGCTGACCACCACCTGCACGACCTGGAACACCACGCCCACCGCAATCAGTGCGACGCCGCACGCCGCGACGATCATGTACGGCTGCCATGCCGGGTTGTCGTAGTGATTCAGCCGACGCGTCGCGCCCATGAAGCCGAGCACGTAGAGCGGCATGAACGCCACATAGAAGCCCACAAACCAGCACCAGAACGCACTCTTGCCGAGCTTGTCGTTGAGCTTGAAACCGAACACTTTCGGGAACCAGTAGCTGAAGCCCGCCAGATACCCGAACACCACGCCGCCGATAATCGCGTTGTGAAAGTGCGCAATCAGGAACAGCGAGTTGTGCAGCACGAAGTCCGCACCCGGAATCGCCATCATCACGCCCGTCATGCCGCCGATCGTGAACGTGATCATGAATCCGAGCGTCCACAGCACGGGCGCCGTGAATTCGAGGCGGCCGCGATAGATCGTGAACAGCCAGTTGAAGATCTTCACGCCCGTCGGAAGGGCGATGATCATCGTCGCGATGCCGAAGAATGCGTTGACATCCGCACCCGAACCCATCGTGAAGAAGTGATGCGCCCACACGAGGAACGCCAGAATCATGATCGCGCACGTGGCGTAGACCATCGTCTTGTAGCCGAACAGCGGCTTCTTCGCAAAGGTCGAGATCACTTCCGAATAGATGCCGAACGCGGGCAGAACGAGGATGTAGACCTCCGGGTGTCCCCAGGCCCAGATCAGGTTCAGATACAGCATCGCGTTGCCGCCCGCTTCATTGGTGAAGAAGTGCATGTCCGCGTAGCGGTCGAAGCCGAGCAGCGCGAGCGCCACCGTCAGGATTGGGAACGTCGCCATGATCAGCACGTTCGAGCACAGCGCCGTCCATGTGAACACGGGCATCTTCATCAACGTCATGCCGGGCGCGCGCATCTTGATGATCGTGACGAAGAAGTTGATCGCCGTGATCAGCGTGCCGACGCCGGACAACTCGAGCGCCCAGATGTAGTAATCGACGCCGACGCCTGGACTGAACTGCAATTCCGACAGCGGCGGATACGCGAGCCAGCCCACCTGCGCGAACTCGCCGATCACCAGCGAAATGTTCATCAGGATCGCGCTGATCGCCGTCATCCAGAACGACAGGTTGTTGAGAAACGGGAACGCGACATCGCGTGCGCCGATCTGCAACGGCACCACGATGTTGAACAGCCCCACCATCAGCGCCATCGCCATGAAGAAGATCATGATGACGCCGTGCGCCGTGAAGATCTGGTCATAGTGATGCGGCGGCAGATAACCTTCCGCGCCGCCGCTCGCCACTGCGAGTTGCAGGCGCATCATCACGGCATCGGCGAAACCGCGCAGCAGCATCAGCACAGCCACGACGATATACATCACGCCAATGCGCTTGTGATCGACGGACGTGAGCCACTCCGTCCACAGCCAGCGCCACTTGTGCGTGCGCGTCAAAAACACGGCGACAGCCAGCACGATCAGCGCCATCAGGGCGCCCGCGCCCATGATGATCGGCTGATCGAACGGGATCGCCTCCAGAGTCAGTTTGCCGAACATGGGTTACTCCTTCGAAGCGCGCGGGCTGCAGTTGGCGTCGTTGAAATCGACGACATGGCCGCTGTTGTATTTCGCGATCACGTTGCGGAACAGCTTCGGATCCACCGACGAGAAATAGCGCACCGGTTCCTTCTCGCTCGGCTTCGCGACCGTGTAGTAGCCGTCCATGTCCAGACGGTCCGGCGACGCCTTGACCTTCTGCACCCACGCATTGAAATCGGCGGCGTTCACGGCGAGCGTGCGGAACTTCATGTCCGAAAAGCCCTTGCCGCTGAAATTCGCCGACACGCCCGCGTAGTCGCCCGCTTCATCGGCGATCAGATGCACGCGCGTCTGCATGCCCGCCATCGCGTAGACCTGCGTGCCGAGTTGCGGGATGAAGAACGAGTTCATCACCGAGTCCGACGTGATATGGAAATTGACGGGCGTGCCGACAGGCATCGCCAACTGGTTCACGGAAGCAATGCCGAGATCCGGATAGATGAACAGCCACTGCCAGTCGAGCGCGACCACTTCGACATCGATCGGCTTCACGTTCGATTCGAGCGGCTTGTACGGATCGAGCTCGTGCGTGGTTCGCCACGTCAGAACGCCGAGGAACAGGATGATCAGCGCGGGGATCGTCCACACCACCACTTCGATTGCGGTGGAATGCGCCCATTTCGGCGCGTAGGTCGCGCTTTTGTTCGACGCCCGATAGCGCCACGCAAAAAACAACGTCAACAGAATGACGGGCACGACCACAATCAGCATCGTCCACGTCGCCGTCGCGATCAGCGACTTCTCGGCGACACCGACACTGCCCTTCGGGTCCAGCACTTCAAGTTGACATCCCGTGAGTAACGCGGTCAGTCCAATGCTGACCGGCAAGAGGCAAGCTCTTGAGATTTTTCTGGCTAACATGTTTGCCCATTAATCGTTGAACCACGCTGAACACGTGTGGGGTTTGCGAGGCAAAGCGCACAAGGCCCCATGTGCCAGGCGATTCTATGGACGGGCAGTGTTTGAAGTCCTGATCCGCGTCAAGGACATTGCACGGCGGGTGGTGATAGATGTGCGACGGGATGTCACACCTTCGATGAAGGTCAAGCCGTTTTGCTTTTTGTTATGTGGGCTTGTCCGCTAGTACAGCGGTATTGCGTGGTGAGTCTATGGATGAGCCGCCCGCTCCGTGAGCGAATGCGGGCGGCCAGGCGTTCACGCCAGTGGCACCTGCTCGCCGACGCTTCAGCCCGCGAGATCGGCGGGCAGCTTGCCGCCGTTGGCTGCCAGCGCCGTCATCAACTGCTTGTGCAGCCAGATGTTCATCGACGCCGAATCGTTCATGTCGCCGCCATACTTCAATTCGCCCGCCAGTTGCTTGCGATGGTCGAGGCTGCTGTCGACGTCGAGCAGCTTCATCAGATCGACGATCGAATGACGCCAGTCGAGCTTTTGCGCGTTCGCTGCGGCCAGCTGATCCATCACCGCTGCGACGTCGACGTCCGCCAGCACCGTCGAAACAGGTGCAACGGGCGCACTCGCCGATGCGTCGACGGGTGCGGGCGCAACGGGTTCGGCCGGCAACGCTTCGGCTGGCTTGGCCTTGCCAAAAATCTTGCTGACGATGGTTCCAAAGATGCTCATGATGCGGATCCTTCCTGTGAAGTGGTAAAGAGACACGGCTTGCGCCCGACGTCATTTGATCCGAATCAGCGACCCTTGCGTGCGCTTGGCTGCAAGTTTCACGGTTGTTTGCACTCCGCTGCATCCATACGACATCAACCTGTCAAATTTCGCAAAAATTCGCATCGCTGAATAAACATCGAGGTCGTCCGGTAAAGAATCTTGGCCGAGGACATTGCTCCTTTCCCACTTCTTCCACCACGACATCGCAATCATGAAAAAACTGTTGACCCTTGCAGCCTGCGTCCTTCCTCTTTCCATGCTCGCCGCGTGCAGCGGCCTCGACCGCAGCAAAGAGGAAGCGCTGAACCAGCAGGCAGGCATCGAAGTGACGCAGGCGAAGGACGGCGTACAGGTGCGTCTGCCAGAAAAGGTGCTGTTCAACTTCAACGAGTCGAACCTGCGCCCCGATGCCGACGCGGCGATTTCCCGCGTGGTCATCGTGCTGGGCCGCACGCACAAACCGATGATCATCGAAGGTCACACGGATAACATCGGCACGCACGAGTACAACCAGCAGCTATCCGAAGCACGCGCCAGGGCAGTCGAAGACGAACTGGCGCGGCGTGGCGTCAGCGCCTCGCGCATGACGCTGGTGGGCTATGCGTTCGATCGCCCCGTCGCCGACAACGACACGCCCGATGGCCGCGCGCACAATCGCCGCACCGAGATCGTCGTGAAGGGCGAATCGCTTGAAGCCGTGATGGGCAAGTGATCGTATCTCGCATCGAAACAGGCGTTTCGACGCCTGTTTTTTTGCGATGACGCAAAGAATAGTCAAGAGTCGATTGCGATCGCTGCGCGTCGTCAACGCGAAAATATTGAGACCGTTAGACCCTGCTTCTCTTGCATTTTTGTGGTCTATCGTGTCGACGTTACGTGCTCTTGGATTATTAGGAATAGTCGGATTGTTCACCGGCTGCGCTCAGATTCCCGCTGAGCATCAGGCATCGACTGCCGTTGGGTCCGTCTCGTCGATACCACTCTCTACCGTCGCCACCGGCAAGGTGATGCAGCAGGACGACGACGTCGTGGTGCCATCGGAAGTGGTTGCATTTCAGCCCGTGGCTGGCGCACCGCAAACGGGGCACGCTTCCTGGTACGCGCATAAGTTCCAGGGGCGCCGCACGGCCAGTGGCGAACGTTTCGACAGCAAGGCGCTGACGGCTGCGCATCGTACGCTGCCGTTCGGCACGTACGTGCGCGTGACCTCGCTGGCCACGTCGAGATCAGTAGTGGTTCGAATCAATGACCGCGGCCCTTTCGTCAAGGGTCGCATTATCGATCTCTCTTACGCTGCCGCCAGCGAACTCGGCTTGACCCGCGCGCCGTCGATGAATGTTCAGATCGAACGGGTCGAGAAGAAGACGGACACACAAACAGTCTCCGTCGGGTCGGAATCTTGATCCGTCATTCGGCAAGGTCCGATGCGAGCGCGATGCAGCGGATTCGCGCTGCACGGCGCAGCGCAGTGGCGGCAAGCATGATCATGTGCTGCGCGTCGAATGCTTTTGCGGCACGAGACAACGTCAAGGCATCCGTTGCGAACCGCGCGGCAGACAAGCCCACGGCGCAGTCGCTGAAGCAAGCCAAGCCGCACGCCAAGGCTTCTCAGTCTTCACACAAGACGCGCCGCAAGGCGAAAGCGCCGCGCAGCCACAATGTGTACTACCGCTGGACGGCCGAACAGTTGATGCTCGGCGGCGTCGATCCGTCACAAATTGGCCGAGATACCAACGCGGCCGACGCAGACTCAGCCAGAAGAAGTGCAGCTTCCGTCAAATAGCCGCCGCACTGTCAGTGCCAGGTCAGGCAAAAGCAAAACGGGCTAGCATCAGCTAGCCCGTTTGCATTCCCAACACCCAACACAACCCGTCGATCAGACCGCGGCCAGTTCCGCAGCCTGCACGTCTTCGGCGTCTTCCACGCTCGAGCGGATCAGATGATCGAAGGCGGCCAACGATGCCTTCGCGCCCTCGCCCACGGCGATCACGATCTGCTTGAACGGCACCGTCGTCACGTCGCCGGCGGCGAACACGCCCGGCACCGACGTCGCGCCCTTCGCGTCGACGACGATCTCGCCGTGCTTCGACAGTTCGAGCGTGCCCTTCAGCCATTCGGTGTTCGGCACAAGACCGATCTGCACGAATACGCCTTCGAGTTCGATGTGCTTCGATTCGTTCGTTGCACGGTCCGTGTACGTGATGCCGTTGACCTTCTTGCCGTCGCCGGTGATTGCCGTGGTTTGTGCCTGCGTGATGACCGTCACGTTGGCGAGGCTGCGCAACTTGCGTTGCAGCACTTCATCGGCGCGCAGCGTAGCGCCGAATTCGATCAGCGTGACCTGGCTTACGAGACCGGCCAGATCGATCGCAGCTTCGACGCCCGAGTTGCCGCCACCCACCACGGCCACGCGCTTGCCCTTGAACAGCGGACCATCGCAGTGCGGGCAGTACGCCACGCCGTGGTTACGGTATTCGCGCTCGCCCGGCACGTTGATTTCGCGCCAGCGCGCGCCCGTGGCCAGCACGATCGTCTTCGCCTTCAGCACGGCGCCGCTTGCCAGGCGCACTTCGTTGATCTTGCCGGGAATCAGCGCTTCGGCGCGCTGCACGTCCATCACGTCGACTTCATAGCTCTTCACATGCTGTTCGAGCGCCGTGGCGAACTTCGGCCCTTCCGTTTCCTGCACCGAGACGAAATTCTCGATGGCGAGCGTATCGAGCACCTGGCCGCCGAAGCGTTCCGCGACCACGCCCGTTGCAATGCCCTTGCGCGCCGCATAAATCGCAGCCGCCGCGCCAGCAGGCCCGCCACCGACGATCAGCACGTCGAACACCGGCTTGTTCTCCAGTTCCTTTGCAGCGCGTGCGCCGGCGTTGCTGTCGAGCTTCGCGAGGATTTCCTTCACGCCGCTGCGGCCCTGGCCGAACACTTCGCCGTTCAGGAACATGGTCGGCACGGCCATGATCTGGCGCGATTCGACTTCGTTCTGGAACAGCGCGCCGTCGATCGCCACGTGACGGATGCGCGGGTTGATCAGCGCCATGATGTTGAGCGCCTGCACGACTTCCGGGCAGTTCTGGCACGACAGCGAGAAATACGTTTCGAACGCGTAGTCGCCGTCGAGTTCGCGGATCTGCTGGATCACGGCGTCGTCGAGCTTGATCGGGTGGCCGCCCGTTTGCAGCAGCGCCAGCACCAGCGACGTGAACTCATGACCCATCGGAATGCCCGCGAAGCGGATGCCGGCTGCCTTGCCCGGTTCGCCGATCGAAAACGACGGCTTGCGCTCGTCGTCGCCGCGACGTTCGATCACGCTCACGCGCTCCGACAGCGTGGCGATATCGTTCAGCAGCGCGAGCATTTCTTGCGACTTCGCGCTGTCGTCGACGGAAGCGACGATCTCGATAGGACGACTGACTTTCTCGAGGTAGGCTTTGAGTTGGGTCTTCAGGTTCGCGTCGAGCATTTTTTTGGTTCCGTGGCGAGAGGAAAGCGTGAGATTCGGTTTGCGCCGATGCGTTCGCGGAACGCCGCGCGGTAAGGCAATTCGCAAGGCTCGTGACCTTGCGGACTGCCTCACACGGCGCCGCGCGAGGCGGCGCCGTCGAGACAGAGAGGTACTGCGGATAGCGTGTGGCTTCTAGCGAGCCGGTAAAACTTAGATCTTGCCGATCAGGTCGAGCGACGGCGTCAGCGTTTCTGCGCCCGGCGTCCACTTGGCGGGGCAAACTTCACCCGGGTGAGCCGCGATGTATTGCGCAGCCTGCACCTTGCGCAGCAGTTCGCCAGCGTCACGGCCGATGCCGTTGTCGTGGATTTCGCACAGCTTGATCTCGCCTTCCGGGTTGATCACGAACGTGCCGCGCAGTGCCAGACCTTCTTCTTCGATCAGAACGTCGAAATTGCGCGAGATAGCCAGCGTCGGGTCAGCGATCATCGGGTACTTGATCTTTTCGATCGTGTCCGACGTGTCGTGCCATGCCTTGTGCGTGAAGTGCGTATCCGTCGACACGCTGTAGATTTCAACGCCGATTTTCTTGAATTCTTCGTAACGGTCGGCCAGATCGCCCAATTCCGTCGGGCACACGAACGTGAAGTCGGCCGGGTAGAACACGACGACGGACCACTTGCCCTTCAGGCTTTCGTCGGTGACGGTCACGTAATCGCCGTTGTGATACGCGGTGGCCTTGAACGGTTTGACCTGGCTGTTGATGATCGGCATCTGATGCGTCCTCTTCGGTTGAGTTGGGTTTGGGTACTGCAATGGGGTGAAGTATGAAGAACTTGCAGAATTTAAGAAATTTGATTGTTGTGATTTTCATCATTAAGATTTTCTATCACACCCACCAAAGCCTTACCTGGTAAGGGAAAGCGCCGCGCGCGGACGTTTCGCCGCACCGGTAGAATTGCATCAAAAAATTTTCTGGCAAGCGTTTTTCAGCAGGGGTTTTCCGTTTGAGTGAGCTTCAACAGGGGTTTCTTCTCACCCGACACTGGCGAGATTCGCCCTCCGGCACCGAGGTCGAGTTCTGGCTCGCGACCGGCGACGGTCCGCGCCATATCCGTTTGCGCCCTCAGCCGAACGTCGCGTTCATCCCTGCCGATCAACGCGAACGGGCCGAAGACGTGCTGCGCCGGGAAAAAAGTGCGCAATCGCGCGGCGTGGAACTGCGCGAGCTCGAACTGTGCGATTTTCATCATCGGCGGGTGATGGGCCTGTACTCGCCCCAATACCGGCAGTTGACTGGCCTCGAGAAACGTTTGAAACAAGGCGGCGTCGACGTGTACGAAGCCGACGTGTTCCCGCCTGATCGCTACATGATGGAGCGTTTTATCACCGCGCCCGTGCTATTTGGCGGTGAGGCGAATCCGGCTGGCGACGGTCCGCTGCTCAATGCCGACATGAAGCCGGCGAGCGGCTACCGGCCGAAGCTGAAGCTGGTTTCGCTCGATATCGAAACCAGCGCGCACGCCGATCTGTATTCGCTCGCGCTGGAAGGCTGCGGGCAGCGTCAGGTGTACATGCTTGGGCCGCCGAACGGCGACGCCCTGGACCTCGACTTCGCGCTCGAATACTGCGACAGCCGTGCGCAACTGATCGAGCGGCTGGTCACGTGGCTGGAGACGCACGATCCCGACGCGATCATCGGCTGGAATCTCGTGCAGTTCGACCTGAAGGTGTTGCATGAGACGGCGCAAAAGCATGGCGTGCCGCTGCGCATCGGGCGCGGCGGCGCCGTCATGGAGTGGCGCGAGCACGGCCTCAAGCAGAACCATTTCTTTGCGGGCGCGGCGGGACGTCTGATCATCGACGGCATCGAGGCGTTGCGCTCGGCCACGTGGAGTTTCCCGTCGTTCAGCCTCGAATACGTCGCGCAGTCGGTGCTCGGCGAAGGCAAGTCGATCGACAATCCGTATCAACGGATGGACGAGATCCAGCGCCGTTTCGACGAGGACAAGCCCGCGCTCGCGCGCTACAACCTGAAGGATTGCGAGCTCGTCACGCGCATCTTCGATAAGACCGACCTGCTGCGCTTTCTGCTCGAACGCGCGACAGTGACGGGACTGCCCGCCGACCGCAGCGGCGGCTCGGTGGCGGCGTTCACGCATCTGTACATGCCGCGCATGCACCGGCTCGGTTACGTCGCGCCGAATCTCGGCGATGTCGCGGGCGCGGCGAGTCCAGGCGGCTTCGTGATGGATTCGAAGCCCGGTCTGTACGACTCGGTGCTGGTGCTGGACTACAAGAGTCTGTATCCGTCGATCATCCGTACGTTTCTGATCGATCCTGTCGGGCTGGTGGATGGCGTGCGTCATCCCGACGACGCACACTCGGTGCCCGGCTTTCTCGGCGCACGCTTTTCGCGTGCACTGCACTGCTTGCCGTCGATCGTCGCGCAGGTGTGGGAGGGACGCGAGGCGGCGAAGCGCGAACACAACAAGCCGCTGTCGCAGGCCCTGAAGATCATCATGAACGCGTTTTACGGCGTACTGGGATCGACGGGTTGCCGCTTTTTCGATCCACGTCTCGCGTCGTCGATCACGATGCGCGGGCACGAGATCATGCATCGCACGCGCGAACTGATCGAGGCGAGCGGCTACGCGGTGATTTACGGCGACACCGATTCGACTTTCGTGTGGCTGCGGCACGCGCATGACGAAGCGGACGCGGCGCGCATCGGGCGCGAACTGGTGGACGGCATCAACGCGCGGTGGCGAGAGCATTTGCGCGAGCGCTTTGGTCTCGAGAGCGCGCTGGAATTGCAGTTCGAGCGGCATTACAAGCGTTTTTTCATGCCGACGGTGCGCGGCGCGGAAGAAGGTAGCAAGAAACGTTACGCGGGCTTGACGGTTCTATCGGACGGCAGCGAAGAGGTCGTCTATAAAGGCCTCGAAACGGTGCGCACCGACTGGACGCCGCTCGCACAGCGGTTTCAGCAGGAACTGTATCTGCGGATCTTCAAGCAGCAGCCTTATCGCGAGTATGTGCGGGAGTATGTGCGGCGCACGCTGGCGGGTGAGTTCGATGATTTGCTGGTGTATCGCAAGCGGTTGCGCAGACCTTTGTCCGACTACGAGCGCAATGTGCCGCCACATGTGCGGGCGGCGCGTACCGCCGATGAATTCAATCGCCGGCGTGGGCGGCCTTTGCAGTATCAGAATGGCGGGTGGATTAGCTATGTGATGACTGGCAACGGGCCAGAGCCGCTGGAAACGCGCGAGGCGTTACAGTCGGAGATCGATTACGAGCATTATCTGGCGAGGCAACTTCAGCCTGTCGCTGATGCGATTTTGCCTTTGCTGAAGGATGATTTTTCGACTTTGGCTTCGGGGCAGGGGTTGTTGTTTTAAGGTGTTTGTTTTGTGATCGTTTGCTGGTGGGTTTGTGGTGGCATCCGCGATTTGTTAGTGGTGCTTCAGGCGTTGCCCCTGTGCGGGGCGGCACCTACTTTTCTTTGCCGCCGCAAAGAAAAGTAGGCAAAAGAAAGCGGGCTAACACCGCCAATGCTAGTTCTTGCCTGCGGGCCCCCAACCGGTCCTATCCCTCACACGGCATCTCCCTTCTTCATGCTCGTTGCCGTCGCTTCGAATAAGCGCCTACCCCACTCCAATCACCCGTAGCACCCCGAGCGGCAGCGACTCGCATATCCAGCCCAGGTGGCAAACGGTGTGTAGGTTGTCGCGCATTCTGCGTCGGCGATCCTACAAGACACACCGCCTTTGCTTTTCAGTCCGGAGTGAAGCGCATAAGGCGCGACAGCCGACACACCGTTTGCCACCTGGGCGGCCGTGGACTAACCAACAAGATGTGCTGGACGCGGGGGCGTGAAGCGGGTGATGCGCTCTTTAAGAGCGTTGGCAGCGGGCGGTGACTGAGAGGTTGTCGTGTGAAGGATAAGAACAGTGGGGGACCCGCAGGCAAGTACCGGAGTGAGTGGTGTTAGCGGCGTTCTTTTGCCTACTTTTCTTTGCCGCTGCAAAGAAAAGTAGGTGCCGCCCCGCACAGGGGCA
>NZ_QBUY01000135.1 GCF_003121405.1 Paraburkholderia sp. C35
TCCGGAGTGAAGCGCATACGGCGCGATAACCGACACACCGTTTGCCACCTGGGCGGCCTGGGCCGAACTGGTAAGGCTCGCTGAGACGCGGGAGTGTGAAGCGGATGATGAGCCCTTAAAGAGCGCTGGCAGCGGGCATCAAAAAGAGTGATGCCGTGTGAAGGATAAGAACAGTGGGGGACCCGCAGGCAACGACCGTAGTGGGTGGTGTTCAGCGGCTTTCTTTTGCCTACTTTTCTTTGCCGCGGCAAAGAAAAGTAGGTGCCGCCCCGCACAGGGGCAACGCATGAAGCACCAATACCAAATAGCGGACGCCAGCAAAAACATCAAACCCAGCGCCAGCAAAAACAAAAACCATCAATTCCGCCAATTAGCCTCATAAAACCTGACATACCCACTCCGCAATACAACACATTGCGCGCGAGTCTCAGACAAAAGCCGCCGCGTGGCAGCCTCACTCCGCTCACGATGCGTGGAAAACGCTCCCACCATATCTTCGAGCCGCGGCGACGCAGCGCCAAAATGATCCTCCAGCGCCTCGGCGGTGATCATGCATTCCACCCTTTCTCCATCGACTACAGCCGGAAAGGCCAGAGTCAGCTCGCGCCCCGAGTACTCAGGAGCTTCTTTCGGGAAATTGATCTGCATGGGGATCACCTTCGTCAATCGACACCACCACCGAGAATCGCGCTTGCCCCTGTTCACGCCTCCGTTATAGATCGCAGCGCGGGCTGTCAGCCGCAGACACACGCCGTCATCGCGCTCGCCGCAACTAATCTCATCACTGTAGACGACTTCCGGCGCGCCGCAAGTTTTGTTTCGCCATTCGCCAGCATGGTGCCGCCACGCACCGCAAACCGGCACGTGCCAGCGCCTCGGCCACAACAAACGTGATGCCAAAACCCCAGCACCCGCGAATGCGGCACCGCAACGAACGGCATCGGCACGCCTAGAACTGCGTCGGCAAATGACGATGATGATGTTCGTGAACAGCCATCTCGTCGTTGGAATGCCCCGGTGGCGTCCTGTCGGGAAGATCGCGTGGCCATAGCGTCAGCATCGTCACGCACCCCACGATGCCAATCACGATCGCCAGTACGCCCACCCAGATATCGTCTTCCAGGTAGTACAACGAACCGTGGATCGACAGCCCAATGCCGCCCAGCGCGATAAAGATCGCAACCGTCGCGAGCACCACTCTCAACTCCATGCGCACCATGACGTTCTCCTCGAAATGGCGCTGGCCGGGACCGCACGAAACTGGCCCCCGTGCCGGCACGCGGCGCGAACGCGTGCCTGTCTACGATCATTGCACTTCTGTGCCAGAAGGCAAGCGGAACACGCGCCGCACGTCCTCCTGTAAGATGGTTCGGCATGAACCGGCACAGACCGGATGTTTTTCCTGTCGACGCAATCTTTCAGCAGGCATGCAGTGCTGCACTGCGCCATGACACACCGGCACGGCATCTGCAGAAACAGGTGCGCAAGCCCGGCACAACATCGGAGACATGCAGTGACCCAACGTTCCGTCACGCCGTCCGTCACGGTTCGCGCCGACGTGCTCGCGCAGGCGCACGCACGTTCTCGCGAATTCGGCCTGCGCGCGTCCGAAGCGCCTGACTTTCATCCGTTGCGGCCGCTCGCGCTGCGCGATCTCGTCGAATGCAACCGCTCGCTCTACGCGCACGCACTGCCCGTGATGGAAACGCTGCACGCGCAGATCGTCGATACCGAAAGCATGGTGCTGCTCACCGATAGCAATGGCGTGATCCTGCACAGCCTCGGCGACAGCGATTTCGTCGAAAAGGCCAAGCGCGTCGCGCTGTGCGCGGGCGTGTCGTGGTCGGAAGCGCATCGCGGCACGAATGCTGTCGGTACCGCGCTCGCCGATGGCCAGCCGACCGTCGTGCACGGCGGCGAGCACTTTCTCGAAGCCAACCGCGTCCTCACCTGTTCGTGCGCGCCCATCGCCGATCCGTATGGCCGCACCATCGGCGCACTCGACGTGAGCGGCGACCCGCGCGGCTCCCACAAGCACACGCTGGCGCTGGTGCGCATGTCGGCGCAGATGATCGAAAATCAGCTGTTCGCGAATCTGTTCGGCAATGCCGTGCGCGTGCGCTTCCATGCGCGCAGCGAATTCATCGGCACGCTGTTCGAAGGACTCGCGGCGTTCAGCGGCAACGGTGCGCTGCTGGCCGCGAACCGCAGCGCGCTGTTCCAGTTCGGCCGCCCGCTCGACACCCTGCTCGGCCAGCCGTTCGCCATGCTGTTCGGCACCGCCTTCCAGGCCGCGCTGCAACACGCGTCGCGCGCGCCGGGCGAATGTCTGACGCTGATGCTGCCGAGCGGCGTGCGCGTGCTCGCCCGCGCCGAATATGCGGCACGTCCCGCGTTTTCCGCCGATTCGGGCGGCCCGCGCGCGCCGGTACCGTCGCCCGTGGTGCCCGCCTCCGTCAAGCCGCGCGCCGCCGCCATCACGTTCGCCACGCTCGATACAGGCGACGAGCGCATGGCCGCCGTGCTGAGCCGCGTCGAAAAAGTGCGGGGCCGCGATATACCGCTGCTGGTGCTCGGAAAAACGGGCACGGGAAAAGAATGGCTCGCGCGCGCCATGCACGAAGAATCGCCGCGCAGCGATGCGCCGTTCGTCGCCGTCAATTGCGCGTCGCTGCCCGATACGCTGATCGAAGCGGAACTGTTCGGCTATGAAGACGGCGCATTCACGGGCGCGCGCAAGCGCGGCAACGCCGGCAAGATCGTGCAGGCCGACGGCGGCACGCTCTTTCTCGATGAAATCGGCGACATGCCGCTCGCGCAGCAGGTGCGTCTGATGCGCGTGCTGCAGGAACGCAGCGTCGTGCCGCTCGGCGGCACGCGCGCGGTGCCTGTCGACGTGCGCATCGTCTGCGCGACGCACCGCAACCTGCGCGCGATGATCGAGGAAGGCACTTTCCGCGAAGACCTGTATTACCGCATCAACGGCCTCGTCGTCACGCTGCCCGCACTCGCCGAGCGGAGCGATCTGCCCGTGCTGGTCGAGCGGATTCTCGCGCGCCTGCACAGCGACGAACCCGATAGCGAGCAGATGCCGATACGCGTATCGGCAGACGTGCTGGCGTGCTTCGCGCGTTGCCGCTGGCCGGGCAATCTGCGGCAACTGGCAAACGTGCTGCGCACAGCGGGCATCATGGCCGAAGGCGCTGCCGAGATCGACCTGGAACATTTGCCCGACGATTTCCTGCACGATTGCGAACCGGCACCCAGCGAGACACCGCGCGCGCTGGCGACGGTCGGTTCGCCCTCGCCGGCGCGGCCCGCTTGCATGGAAGAACTGCAGGCCTCGCTGATCGAGCAGGTGCTGGCGCGGAATAACGGCAACATCTCGGCGGCGGCGCGCGAACTCGGGCTGGCGCGCAACACGGTCTACCGCTACATGCGGATGCGGACCGACCACTGACAGTTCCGAACAGACGAGCACTCGCAGCGCGCGATGCCGCGCTGCGTTAAGCTTCGCACTGACCCCACCACATCGCGCCCGGCGCGCATCATCGGATGGCTTCCCGGCACGAACTGAATCGCTATCGCATCAAACTCGCAGACGAAGTCGGCAGCGAGCGGGTGCATGGAAACGTCTGGACTAACAAGCCGCATGCGAACGGCGCGCGCGGGCCGCTGTCATGAGTGTGATGAGCACCTGTGAAGACCCGTCCGGCAATGCGCCGGCCGACAACCACGATAGCGGGGAGCGAACCTTCACAGTGCGCGTGGAGCCGCTCGGCCGCACCTTCGATGCACCCGATTCCCTGACCATTCTCGAAGCGGCAGCCTTTGCGAATCTGCATCTGCCGCGCATGTGCCGCAACGGCACATGCCGGACCTGTTTGTGCAGGCTGGAATCGGGCAGCGTGCGCTACACCATCGAATGGCCCGGCGTGAGCGCCGAAGAAAAGGCGCAGGGCTACATCCTGCCGTGCGTAGCCGTCGCGCAAAGCGACGTCGTGCTCGACGCACCCGACGCCGCAGACATCGCACCCGTCGCGCCGCCGAAAAGGCGTTTCTAGACAGGCGGCGCTAGTTGATCGGCGCGAAGCGCGGCACGGTCTGCCCGTCGTGTTCGATCATTTCGAAGAACACCGACGCCGGCCGCGTCCAGATTGTGCCGTTGGCGGCGCGATAAACGATCATCGTGATGCCCGGGTCCGACTCGAGCGTCGCCTCGCAGATGAACTCGTAAATACCGCCTTTGTAATGTCGATAACGCACGGTCACGATCGTATTCCTCACAGATGATGGGATGCACAAAGCAGCGAAAGGCGCGGCGCGCCGCCGCATGCTTCAGCTCGCGCCCTCTTTCATCTGCTTCAGGTGCTTATAAACGGTTGCACGCCCCATGCCAAGCACGTTCGCGACATAGTTCGCCGAGCTCTTGCCGCGAAATGCGCCCTCTGCGTAAAGCGCTTCGACCAGTTCGCGCCGATGCTCGCGCGTGAGGCCGTTCAGGCCGATCTGCCGTTCACGCAGCCAGCCGTGCAAAAAAGTGTTGATGCGCTCCTGCCAGTCGTCGCGGAACAGTTCATCGGGTTGCGCGACGACGCCTGCACCCTTGATGAACAGATCGAGCGTGGAGCGCACGTCCTCGAACACGGCGATGTTGAAGTTGATGCACAGCATGCCCGCCGGCTGGCCCCTATCGTCGAACAGCACGTTGCTCACGCAGCGCATGCGGCGGCCGTCCCAGTTGACCTTCTCATACGGACCGATCACGCGCTCGCGCGCCGAATGCTCGGTTTCTTCGAGTGCGGAATCGTCGCCGATCTCGCGCTTGGACAGATTGTTCGCCAGATAGAGCACGGTCTGATCGTGCAGATCGTGAATCACGACTTCCGCGTACGGGAAGAACAGCGCGGCGATGCCATCCGCGATGGGCGCATAGCGGGTCAGCAGCAGATCCTTGACGGGAGACGTTTTCTTCTTGCGCATCGGCGGGTTGGGCAGGCTTCGCAGTGTCTTCGTGATGCCGCTGGATCCGTGTTGATGTCCGGCGTGCAGCGGCGGCTGATCGACATTGTATCTATTGTGTCTGGCCTTCAGGATGGGTCAGATGGCGGTAGAGCTCGCTGGCAATCGCGACATCTTCGAGGCCGAGTCCAATCGAGCGGAAGAATGCGTGCCGCTCGTACGAAGGCTTGGCGCAGGTGCCCGTCAGCAGCGCGGGCAGATCGCCCTTCACCTGTTCCGGCGACCAGCCGTGCTGCGCGGCGAGCTTCATCTCGCCGGCGCTGGCAGGTGTCGTCGCGCGATAGTCGCAGTAGACGTCCATCTCCGGCAGCCACGAGGGAGCGATCTCGTGTGCATTCGCGGCGTTGGTGCTGATCGAAGTGATGAGCGCGGGTTTCGTCAACGCGTCGCGCGGCAATACCGGCGTGGCCGACGATGTGCACAGCATCACGACGTCTGCGTCCTGCACGCAGGCTTCGATGCTTGCGCTGATTTCCGCGCGCGGCCCGGCCGCTTGCACGGCAGCGCGTTTCGCGTCGTTCGCGGCGAGATCCGGGGAATACACGCGGATCGATTCCCATGCGCGCAGCGGCGCGACGTGCCGCAGATGCGCAACACCCACTGCGCCGGCGCCGACGATCGCAAGCCGCTTCGCATCGGCGCGTGCAAGCTGATCGACGGCGAGCGCTGTGGTGCCGGCTGTGCGCTCCGTGGTGAGCAGGCCCGCGTCGCACCACATCAGCGGTTGCCCGGTTTGCATCGACATCAGCGCGGTCCATGCGGTGATGATGGGCTTCCCGCCCGTCACGATATAGGGCGACAGCTTCGCGCCGAATACCTGAGCGTCGGCGAGTGCGCCAAGATAGGTGATGAAATCGCCTGCATTGTTCGGCAACAGCGTGAGCGTCTGCGGCGGCTGCACGGCTTGCGCGTCAGCCAGCGCGCGGAACATGGCCGTCAGTGCGCTGCGCGCGTCGAGTGAGGGTATCGCCCGGCGGACGGTCTGTTCGTCTACGACGAGGGGCAAGGCGGTGTGCATTCGGGTATCTCCTGGCGGGGCTTCGCAATCGGTTCGCAGCCGATGTTCGACTGAAACGTAGATTTATAGTCTACTTGAGACTTTGCCATTCTGGACAAAAAAGTCTCGTTTCGAGGTTCTGGCTCGAGGTCCGGTCTGCTGCACGGGCCGACGTTATCTGTTTTGTCATAGACATCAGCCGCAGAAACCGTATTTTTGACCACTAGACCGCAATAGCTTATCTAGTCCATACTAGACTTTAAGTCTACACGAAGCCCGCGGCCGGCAATGAGCCGCCCCACCACCGACAGGAACCGCCATGACCCTGAAGCTCTCCCTTGCAGCCGCCATTCTCACCATGACAGCTGGCGCCGTCAGCGCGCAATCAACCGACACGCTCCGCTTCGGCATCGAAGCCGCCTACCCGCCGTTCGAGAGCAAAACGGCATCGGGCCAGCTGGAAGGCTTCGACATCGACGTCGGCAACGCGGTCTGCGCGAAGATGAAGATGAAATGCGTGTGGGTCGAAAACGCCTTCGACGGTCTGATCCCCGCGCTGCAGGCCCGCAAGTTCGACGTGATCAACTCGGCGATGAACATCACGGCCAAGCGCAAGGAGAGCATCGCGTTCACGCCGCCCATCTATGTGGTGCCCATCGTGATGATCGCGAAGCGCGGCTCCAGCCTGCTGCCGGATGTGAAGAGCCTGCAGGGCAAGCGCGTCGGCGTGCTGCAAGGCTCGTCGCAGGAGGACTTCCTGAAGAAGTACTGGGCGAATGCGGGCGTGCAGATCGTCTCGTATCAGGATCAGGACCAGGTCTATGCGGATCTCGCCGCAGGCCGTCTCGATGCCGCCGTGCAGGAAGCGCAGACCGCTCACGACGGCTTCCTGAGCAAGCCGGCAGGCGCAGGCTACGAGATGGTCGGCGAGCCGCTGAAAGACCCCGCGACGCTCGGTGAAGGCACGGGCTTCGGTCTGCGCAAGGGCGACAAGGCGCTGCAGGCGAAGGTCGATGCCGCCCTCGCCGATCTGAAAAAGGACGGCACGCTGACTTCGCTGTCGCAAAAGTACTTCAAGCGCGACATCATCGCGAAGTGATACGCTGCTGAGCCGGAGCCGAAGGCTTCGACCTGATGTGCGAGCGCGTGGCAACACGCGCTCGTCGCGCTTCGCAGGTATCAATCAACAGACATTCGACAGTTATGGATTTCGACGTCATCGTGCTGGGCGCGGGCATTGTCGGCGTATCGTCGGCGCTGCATCTGCAGGATCGCGGCCGGCGCGTCGCGCTGGTGGACCGCCGCGCACCCGGCGAAGAGACCAGCTTCGGCAACGCGGGCCTGATCGAACGCTCGTCGGTCGTGCCGTACGGTTTTCCGCGCAAACTCGGCACGCTGCTGCGCTACGCGCGCAACCAGTCGACGGATCTCTACTGGGACTACAAGGCACTGCCCGCTTACGCATCGTGGCTCGCGCGCTTCTGGTGGGAATCGTCGCCACAGCGGCTCGCGCAGGCCGCGCGCGACATGATGCCGTTGATCGGCGCATGCGTCGACGAACACGACCGGCTCATCGCGCGCGCCGGCCTCGATTCGCTCGTGCACGACGGCGGCTGGATCGAAGCGTTCCGCACGCGCGAGGCGTTCGAGCATGAAGCGAAGGCATCGGAAGACGCGATCCGCGAGCACGGACTGCGTGTGCGCGTGCTCGACACCGCGTCACTACGCGCACAGGAAGCAGCCGTGGGCGAAGGCATCTGCGGCGCGATTCACTGGCAAGATCCGAAGAGCGTGCTCAATCCTGGCGCGCTCGTGAAAGGCTATGCCCGTCTGTTCGAAGCGGGCGGCGGCACGTTCGTACAGGGCGACGCCACCACGCTGCGCGCATCGGGCGATGCATGGACCGTCGAAACACGCAGTGGCACGCTCAGCGCGAAGGAAGTCGTGCTGGCGCTCGGGCCGTGGTCCGATACGGTGTTCGCGCCGCTCGGCTATCGCATTCCGTTGCGCGCGAAACGCGGCTATCACATGCACTATCGGCCCGCGCGCGAGATGCTGTCGGTGCCCATCGTCGATACGGAACGCGGCTATGTCGTTGCGCCGATGGAAGGCAACCGGCTGCGCCTGACCACGGGGGTCGAGAGCGCCGAACGCGGCGCGCCGCCGACGGGCATCCAGCTCGAACGCGTCGAGCCGCTCGCGCGCGCGACGTTCGGGCTGGGCGAGCGTGTCGATGACAAGCCATGGCTCGGCATGCGCCCCTGCACGCCGGACATGCGGCCCGTGATCGGACCTGCGCCGAAACATCGCGGGCTATGGTTTGCGTTCGGGCATAACCATCATGGCCTGACGCTCGGGCCTGTGACAGGCCGCCTGCTCGCGGAGATGATGACCGGCGAGCAGCCGTTTACCGATCCGAAACCGTATCGGGCGGAGCGGTTTGCCTGAGTGAGACGTTGGCGCTTACACCAGCGCCCCTTCCACCCTGAACGCAGCCGTCAACTCGCTCAGGCGCTTCGCCTCATCGGCCAGCGAGGCCGCCGTCGCCGCATTCTCTTCCACCAGCGCCGCATTCTGCTGCGTCACCTCGTCCATCTGCGTGACGGCAAGACTCACTTCCTTGATGCCGTCGCTTTGCTGTTGCGACGCCGTCGCAATCTCGCCGACGATTTTCGCCACACGTGAAATCGCCGTTTCGATCTCGCGGATCGTATCGCCCGCGCCCGTCGCGATCTGCGCGCCGTGCGCGACGCGCGTCGTCGAATCCGCGATCAGCAAACCGATTTCCTTCGCCGCTGCCGCCGAGCGCGGCGCGAGACTGCGCACCTCGCCCGCGACCACGGCAAAACCACGCCCTTCCTCGCCCGCGCGCGCCGCCTCGACAGCCGCATTCAACGCGAGAATATTGGTCTGAAACGCGATCCCTTCGATGGCCGTGATGATGCCCGTCATCCTCGACGAACCGGCATCGATGGCATGCATCGTCTCCACGAGACTGCCGACAGCTTCGCGTCCGCGCGCCGTCATCGACGAGGCGTTTTCTGCCAGCTGGCTCGCGTGCTGCGCGTTCTCGGCGTTCAGTTGTACCGTCGACGTCAACTCGTCCATCGCCGCCGCCGTCTGCTCGAGCGAGGCCGCCTGCTCTTCCGTGCGCTGCGACAGATCGAGGTTGCCCGCTGCAATCTGCTGCGTGGCTGCGGCGATCGAATCGGATCCTTTGCGCACCGTCGTGATGGTCGCGCCGAGCTTGTCCTGCATCGACGCGAGGCCGTGTAGCAGCGTGCCCATTTCATCTTCGGAACGGATCTCGACGCGCGTGCGCAGTTCGCCCGATGCAATCGCGTCGAACTGGCCGAGCGCATCGCGCATCGGCGACATGATCGCGCGGCGCAACGCCCGCCAACTCAGAAATGCCACGCCCAGGCCAATCGCGATGCTGGCGATGCAGGCCGTCAACAGTGTCTTGAAGGTCGCGGTGGCATGATCGGCGGCTTCCTGCGCGTCATCGTCGAGATACTTCTCCAGCGCGCCTTGGCTCGCGTTCATCGCTGAGTACAGGGCGATCAGATGATTCGCGCGGCTCTCGTCCATCCAGCTCGTGTCGCCGCTGCCGATGGCCTGAATCAACTGGTCGATGCCGTCGCGCAGCACCGCCGTGCGTTTCGTGTCGAGATCGTCGGTGAGTTGCTGCAGTTCGGGCGTCTTCGGCAAGGCGCGGAACTCGGCCCAGGCCTTGTCGGCGTCGCCGAGCAGCCGCTTTGCGCGGTTCAACTGTTCGGTGAGTTGCGGCGAATGCGGATTGCTCATCGCCCAGTCCAGACCGAAGCGCGCTCGGGACATCGCCGTCCCCGAACGCCCCAGCGCGACCACCGACGCGAAATTGACCTCATACGCGTTGCGCTGCGCCCGGTTGCTCTTCGCCATGCCGAAAATGCCGAGCGCGCCCGTCGCGATCAGCAGCACGCCGAGAAACGCGATCGTCGTCGCGATGCGGGCGTTGATGGTCAAGCTCTTCATGGTGTCTGGTCTCTCGCTGTCTGCGTGTTGTCGTCGTTGTCGTTATGTTCCATATATAAAACATTTATCTTTATATGGAACATTCGCCGAGTGTAAGACGAAAAAAATGAGCAGACCACTGCTCATTTGGGCGCGTTGCGAGACCGCGACAGCGGGTCAGCCGGGCACCGTCATCCCGGCGCGTGCATGTAGAACAGCAGCAGCGACAGCGACACCAGCGAGCCGAGCGTCGACAGCAAAATGGTCTGCGACGTGATATGCGCCTCGCGCCGGTAGAACTCGGCGAGCATGTACGGCCCAGTGCCCGTCGGCAGCGCGGCAAGCAGCACGGCCATATCGACCGTGGTCTGCGGCAGGCCAAACACGCGCGCGGCGATCCACCACGCCAGTGCGGGCTGCGCGATCAGTTTGATTGCTGTCAGCACAAACGACGTGATCGGCTGGGCGGCCGCTTCCGTGCGCGTGCGTTTCTCAGCGAGAAACAGACCGAGGCTCACCAGCGCGCACGGACTCGCCGCGCCGCTCAGCAGCTTGAGAAACGTCTCGACGCTTTGCGGCATCGTCAGGTTCACGCTGGCGGCGAGCACGCCGAGAATCGGCGATGCGATCAGCGGATTCTTCAGCAGCCGCCACGCCACCTTCGCGCCGAGCTTGTGCGGCGCGCGCTCGGTCTGCAGGCCGATCTCGATCAGCACGATGGCCAGCGCGAACAGCACGCAGGCAACGAGGATCGTCGCAATGGTCGTGGGCGTGAGGCTCGCCTTGCCGAATGCGAGCAGCCCAAGCGGAAAGCCGATATAGCCGGTGTTCGGATACGACGCGGCGATCGCATCGACGCTTGCGTCCGCGAGATGCCGACCGCTAATGAGCCGCACCAGCAGCACGACCACGAACACGCCCGCGCAGGCAATCGAGAAAGTCGCGATGAAAGCCGGCTGATCGAGCTCATGCCAGGTGGAATGCGCCATCGTGTCGAACAGCAACGCGGGCAGCGCGAGCCACACCACGAAGCGGTTCAGTTCGGACGCAGCCGTCGGGCCGAGCAGATTGCGGCGACGGCAGAAGAAGCCCGCGAAGATCAGTGCGAAAACGGGCAGCAGGATTTCGAGCGTAGACAGCATGAAGTTGCGGCAGCCAGAGCAAAAAGGATACGGAGGACAGCGACGCGCAAGCGTAAGCAATTCCAGCTATACAATCCAATGCTGAATCCAACCCTCGACAATACCTTTTTTGCATCATGCTCGACGTCAAGCCGCTTCGCTACTTCGTCACGCTCGCCGAGACTCGGCATTTCGGACGCGCCGCCGCGCGGCTGAATCTGTCGCAGCCGCCGCTGAGCCGCCAGCTCGCCGCCCTCGAAGCCTCGCTAGGTGTCACGCTGATCGAGCGCAGTCCGCGCAGCGTCACGCTGACGGCGGCGGGCGAGCGCTTTTATGAGGACGCGAAAGCGATCCTCGCGTCGATCGAGCAGGCGGCGAAGAATGCGCGTGCGGCGTCTGTCGGCGATAGCGGACAGCTGAGCATCGGCTTCACGATGTGCGCCGCGTACAGCGTGCTGCCCGCTTACGCGCGCGCTTACGGCCAGGCGTTTCCCGACGTCGCGCTGAACCTGCGCGAAGTCGTGTCGAACGATCTGGCCTCTCAGGTGCTGAGCGGCCAGATCGATGCGGCGATCATGTTTCCCGGCGCGCCGAACAAGGGACTCGATACCCGCGCGATTTTCACCGAGCCGCTGTGTGTCGCGCTGTCGCGCGATCATGCGCTGGCACGCGCGCGGCAGTTGCATATTGCTCAGCTTGCGCACGAGCCGTTCGTGATGGCGTCGGAGGCGGTGGCGCCGAGCTTCCGTGCTGCCATCGTCGATCATTGCGCACAAGGCGGCTTCACGCCCGACGTGCGCTTCGAGGTGCAATTGCAGCAGACCGTGCTGAGTCTCGTCGATGAAGGCGTCGGCATCGCGCTGGTGCCGGAGTCGATGCGCAAGGCGAAGCTGGCGGGCGTCGTGTTCAGGCCGCTCGCCAACGCGCCGACGATCTCGCAGATGCTGGTGTGGTCGCCCGCCAACCGCAATCCGTGTCTGGCGCGGTTTCTGGAAATGGCAAGCTGAACGCAGATGAGAAAAGCGCCTGCACGCATTCACGCACAGGCGCTTGCAGAGACAGTGTTACAGATAGGCTGATTTACGCGACGCCGCATCGGATGCGCGCGCGATGCGTTCGCTGCGCTCGACCAGCGCGCCGAACAGCAGACCGATCGTCGCCCACATGATGGCCTGCATGCCGAGCGCCGTGACGCGGAACTTCCACAGCACGACAGCGGGGAAACCGTCGGGCACTTCGTTAATCGTCGGCAGCGCGATCTGGATCGCGGCGATGATCGCAACGAACACCACGCCGCCCGCAATCGATGCATTCCACAGCCCCAGGCGCAGCATCAGATGCTTGCGGACCTTCATCGAAAACACCATCACGACCAGCGACGTGACGATCATCAGAAAGAACAGCCCGGTGCGCATGCCGATCGTATCGGGATCGCCGCCGGACGGCGGATTGGCCGGATACTTGATGGTCGGCACCCGCACCACGGCAACATAGGCGCCGAGCGCGAGCCGCACCGACACCGCCCGTGCGCTGAGCTTGCCTACGCGGCCGTGCAGGTACGCGAACGTGAGTGCGAACAGTCCGCCGAATGCCATGCCATACGCCACCACGCCCGTCAGCAGACCGAGACCGGCCTGGGTCGTGCGGCTGACCAGTTCTTCTTCGTGATCGTGGCCGCCTGCGTCGCCCTGTTCGTGCGCGGCATGCATCTTTTCTTCGAACGAGATCGCGGTATCGACCAGCGGCTCGCCCGCCACGCGCGCGAACGCGAACGTGAGCAGGCCCGCGACGATGCCTGCGAGCATCCCTCGCATCAACAACTTCCCAACCATGGTGATGACTCCGTTACGCGATCAGTGGCAAGGAAAGCCGAGCAGATGGCGGCCGTCGTGTACGAATTCATGCACGTACATGCCGGGAATCAGCGACGTCGCGCCCTGTTCGGCGCCGACGAAATAGAGGGCGAGCAGCATCAGCAGGCCGCCGAAGACGATCCACGGCAGCAGATCGCGCAGCGGAATGGGCGTGCTGGCGGGTTGTGCGGTTTGACCGGCGTGGACGAGAGCGGTGTCGTTCATGACGGACATCTCCTGGGGGATTGCGCGCCCCGATAGTCGATTGATAAGGGAAGTCGAAGCTTGGGGCTGGCTTCCGGCTACTGCACGTTGGTGTGTGTACTGCCGATTACAGTGGCGCGACCGCGCCGGGCTTGCACCGGCTTCCGCGCTTCGAGTGGCGACTATTCTACGCGCTAAACTGCGGGACGCCCGCTTTCTTTCCTGTCACATTCCGGACTCAAGGTTCCCGATGCGCACACGCCTGTTGTTGATCAGCCATCCGGCGACAGCCGCGCAGCGCAAAGGCACCTTCCCCGCCGACGATCCCCTCGACGCGCGCGCCATTGAAGAAACCACGGCGTTTCGCGCGGCGCATGCGCGGCTGCTGGATGACGGTGTCGCGCTCAGCAGTCCCGCTCGCTGTGCGCTCGACACGGTGGCTGCGCTGGGCCTCGCGGCAAATGTCACACCCGCACTCGCCGATGCCGATATGGGCCACTGGCGCGGACGCCGTCTGCTCGATGTATCGAACGACGAGCCGCAGGCGCTTGCAGCGTGGCCGCGCGATCCGTCCGTCGCGCCGCCGGGCGGTGAATCGTTCGAGGCGGTGAGGCAGCGGGTCGGCGGCTGGCTCGATGCGCGCGAAACGCTAGAGATGCTCGAGACCGTGGCGCGGCACGGCACGGTGATCGCCGTCACGCATGCAGGCGTGATGCGCGCGGCGCTCATGCACGTGCTGCAGGCGCCGTCCGCGACGTTCGCGCGCATCGAGATTCCGCCCCTTTCGATGGTCGCGTTGCGATACGGCGAGCGCGGCTGGACGTGGTGGCCCACGGCGGATCGCGAGGACTGACACGCCGCGCTACGCCAACCAGCCTCACAGCGTCGGACACGACAACACCTGCTGTGGATTGAGCGTCGTGCCCGGCATGCCGTCGGTGGCGGGCGTGCCTTGCGCGGGCGTCGAGATCAGCCGCACGGCGTCCGTGCCTGCGTTTGCGAGCACGTAGCGCTCGGGCCGGCCTTGCGGCTGCCAGTACGCGCGATAGATGCCGCCATCCTTCAGTACGTGCAGCGTGCCCCGCACCGTCTTGCCGCCCGCGAGGAAATCGACAGGCTCGCCGTCACGCACCGCGAAACCCGGCGCCGCCGATGCAGCCTGAACATCGGACGCACCCGATGCCGCGCCCGCCCCCGCCAGCACGCCGCAGGACGCATCGCCCGTTGCAGCGATGGCCAGTTGCGTGACCGTCCACAGCGCGAGCGGCGCGATTGTTCTGAATGTCATGCAGCACCTCGTGTCGCCGGGATTCGTCGGGAACTGCGGGTCTCATGCGCGTTGCAAAGCGCGTACCCAGCACGGCACGCCGATGCAGGCACATTGCACCCAGCGCTATGAGGATTGCCGTGCAGCGCGAATTTTGTCCGCGTGGCAGCGTGTTTTTTGATGTGCGATAAGAGTCAGGTCTTTCACAAGCGCTCACCCGACAAGAGGCAACCGATGGCTACGCTCGAAGCGTTTCGTACCGTGCTCGACGATGCACGCACGCCCGAGATCATTCGCAATCACATCATCGATTCGCTGCAATATGCGCTGCGCAATCACGGCCAGATTTTCACGTCGAAGGAAGTCGAGTGGCTGGCGAAATGGGACGATGCGCGCATTCCCCTCGCGGCCGCCCGCGAACTGCAGAAACGCCTCACGCAGACGGCTGACTGATCCCTGAGGACGGGCGCGCGCCCAAGCCGCGCGCCGCATGGGCATGCTCCCCAATAGCGGTCCGGGAAAAGTTTCTGCTATCCAAAGGCCTGTTTTTAGGGCATAATATATTCAACGCAGCGCGCTATCGGCTTCAGCATTCGCTTCGGCCGGCAGTGCTTCAAACAGCTTCAATCGCAACTTCCTGACGGCAACGCGTCAACGTTTCTCCCTCTTCACCGCGTTGCGCTGATTGCGTTGCAACTGCGCCGCTTTTTGCGTCGCTCCCCAGCCGTCCCGTCGTCGCGCAATACCATGCAGCGACAGCCCGGCGGCCTTCGTTATCCGGTCATACGCTGCGCGCAGGAACCCAGCCGGGTGACACACGCTACGTTCGGTGCCTTGTGCGGCATCAACGTATTTTTCTCCATCCATTCCGCGTTGATTGCGGCTGTGTTCGAGCCTTCACACACGGCTCGCGCGAAACTTTTTCCATTGCGGCGCGCCCTCATGGCTGCGCCGCCCGTTGTCCGTTCGCGGCGCCTGTTCGAGGCAGGCGCGCGCACTGGCAGCCGAAAGACAGGACTTTGCATATGACTCAAGGCGTCAAGACCTACAAGGGCTACGAAATTCACCCGCTCGTCTATCCGCGTCGTACGGCAAGCGGTGTGACGCATCGCAATTCGATCGACAGCGGTTACGACGCGTCGGTGCGCATCTGCCGCGTCGGCGCGAATGCCGCTGCCGACGGCCGCGTGTTCCGCCTCGCGTATTTCCGCCCGTTCGAAGGCGCGGGCAAGGCGCGGATGGCCTGCATGGAGCATGCAGCGCAAGTGATCGACGGACGCGTCGACGGACAGACCGTCACCGATCTCTGATCGCCTGCGCCGGCAAGGCGCGTTTCACCGTTTCAGATGCATCGCCGCGGCAGCGTCAGGCTGCCGCGCAAGTTACGCTGTGCGCCTCGCGCGCGGCCCCCTTACCTCATCGACCAGGAGTAGTGCATGGCGAAAGAAGAACTGCTTGAACTAGACGGCATCGTCGACGAAGTGCTGCCCGACAGCCGCTATCGCGTCACGCTGGATAACGGCGTCGTGGTCGGTGCGTAGGCATCGGGCCGCATGCGCAAGAATCACATCCGTATTCTCGCGGGCGACCGCGTCACGCTCGAACTGTCGGTCTACGACCTGACCAAAGGGCGCATCAACTTCCGTCACAAGGACGAACGCAGCAGCGGCCCGCGTACTTCAGCGCCGATGCGCCGCCGCTGACATCGCGTCAGCGTATGTGTCTCGCCGTCACGCTGGCGGGGCGCAGCGGATGAATCGACGCGCGCGATCCCGAACATCCGGTCGATCGCGCACGAAGTGCGGCATGTGCAATGCATGCCGCACGATTCATCGGCGCCAGATTCACCCCCGAAACACCGCTCCCAGATTATCCTTCGCGCCTGTCTGCATGCGCGACACCACACGCTCTTCCAGTTCCGCAAGATGAGCGCGCATCGCTTCGAGCGCGGCGTTCAGATCGCCGGCATCGAGGGCATCGATGAGTTGCGCGTGTTCGTCCGCGGCACACGTCGTACCCTTCGACGGATCGTAGAGCGCCTTGTACAGCTCCGTCTTCGCGACCAGCTGCGCGACGAAATCCTGCAACTCTGCGCTCCCCGCAATCTCTACGAGCAGCACATGGAAGTGTCCCGCAAGACGCACCTGTTCATCCAGACGCCCTTCCTTCAGCGCTTTTTTCTCGCTCGCGACATGTGCCTTCAGAATGCGCTTGTCCTGCGCCGACAGCGCGCCGCATAACGCGGTGACGATGCCCGCCTCGACAATCTGCCGCGCGCGGTAGATCTGCCGTACGTCCTGCTCCGAAGGCGACGGCACGAACGCGCCGCGATTCGCCTCGCGCACCAGCTTGCCCTCGTAGCCAAGCCGCGCGAGCACCTTGCGCAGCGCGCCGCGCGTGCAGCCGAACGCGGACGCCAGATCGCGTTCGACCAGTTGCGCGCCCGGCCGAAGCCGCCCTTCGAGCAGCGCCATCGTGATCGACGCGTAGATGCGGTCTTCGACGTTGGTGTCGTGGTCTTCGTCGGCGGCGGGCGGCGGTGTGTTCGGACGTGTGGCCATGTCGTGTGTGTGAGAAGGATGCAGCAGGCGGCGGTATTTTAACGGCCCGCAGCCACTGCCGCACAAGCCCGCCGACGCCGCCGCGCAAATACCCGCAATAGCGGATTTTTACCGAATGGTTAACCATTTTACGTTATTATGGTTAACCAAAATGCTTTCGTCTCACTGTTTCCACTGATCGGCAGGCACACCCGTGAACCAGACTCCCCGCATCGACACTCCGTCCATTCCGCGTCGCGCCCCGGCGTCGGCCCTGTCGTGGCAGGACGGACTGTGGTTCGCGGTGGTCGTGGCGATCGGCATCAATCTGCGGCCGCTGCTGACGTCCGTCAGCCCGTTGATGGCGACGATTCGCGCAGCCACGGGCCTGAGCTTTTCGGGCGCGTCCCTGCTGACCAGCCTGCCCGTGGTCGCCATGGGCCTCGGCGCGTTCGGCGCGGGCCTGCTGACGCGTGTGATCGGCGAAACGCGCGGCGTCGCGCTGGGATTGCTGGCGATTGCCGTTGCGTGCAGCGCGCGGCTCGCTGCGTCGAGCGGCGCGGCGCTGCTGATGACGGCGCTGCTGGCAGGCATCGGCGTCGCGGTGATCCAGGCGCTGCTGCCGGGCGTGATGAAGCAGCGTTTTCACGCGCGCGTGCCGCTTGCGATGGGTCTGTTCTCTGCGTCGATCATGGGCGGCGGCGGCCTGGGCGCGAGCTTCAGCCCTTATGTGGCGAAGGTATCGGGCTCCTGGCACGCGGGCCTTGCGATGTGGGCCATTCCTGCCGCGCTTGCCTGCATATGCTGGCTGGTCCTGCAGCGCTGTACGTCGACTCGCGACAAGCACAGCGCCGCGCGAGCCGATGCACATCGCCCACACGCGCCGCACGTCGCGATGTGGCGCAAGCGCCGTGCGTGGGCGCTCGGCCTGCACTTCGGCCTCGTGAACGGCGGCTACACGACGCTGGTCGCGTGGCTGCCCGCCTACTATCAGCAACGCGGCGCGAGCGTCGCGCACAGCGGTTCGCTGCTCGCGGCGATGACGGTCTTTCAGGCCGCATCGGCGTTGCTGCTGCCGCTCGCCGCGGCGTCGTTCCGCGACCGCCGCCCCTGGCTCGTAGCGGGCTTGTCGGCGCAATTCATCGGCATCGTCGGACTGCTCGCGTTGCCGGATACGCTGCCGCTCGCATGGGTCGCGATTGCCGGCGCGGGACTCGGCGGCACCTTTTCGCTGACGCTCGTGACCGCGCTCGATCACGCCGACGATCACCGCATCGCCGGGCGGCTGGTGGCGTTCGTGCAAGGCGTCGGCTTTATCGTCGCGGCGATCTCGCCGATCGTCGCGGGACGCCTGCGCGATCTGACGGGCGGCTTCACGGCTGCGTGGATCATGCTCGCAGTGTGTATCGCCGCGATGATCGCGCTGACCTTCGCGTTCTCGCCGCGCAGTTACGCGCGGTGGCTCGGCGCGCGGTAAGACCTCGCGCCCAGCGCTTTTGCCTGGACGCCGCGCCAACACACCGCGCGAAGTCGCCCCGCACACGCACACCAGCGCGCTTCGCCAGAAACTGTCGCGCGCGCCCTCGCTCATGCTTCGCGCCAAACCGGTGCACCACGCCGCGTCACGCACTGTGACGGTGCGATAAGCCGCGCGCGACACCCGCCACGGGCTATGCGCAGCAGATGCTACCGCAACTCGCGCACATGGCATGCAAGTTGCAGAGTTCCCAGATGCTTTCCGAACGGTCCCAGCAGATCGCGAATGCTGGCCTGACCCGCCGCAAGCGAATGCAGAACCCGCAATCTGACGAATGAAGCTGCACAATCCTCCCTACTCCATGCCGGGCAATCCATGCTGCGTGTTTTGCTCGTAACCGACACCGACATGCCGATCGGCGAACTGCGCGACGCGCTCGCGCGGCTCGGCTACGACATGCTTGCCGCGACGGCTTCGCCGCAGGCGCTGCACCGGACAGTCGAAAGCGAGCGGCCCGACGTGATCATCATCGACACCGAGTCGCCATCGCGCGACACGCTCGAACAGCTCGCCGTGATGAACGCGACGGCGCCGCGTCCTGTGCTGATGTTCAGCAACGATTCGAACCAGCAACTGATACGCGATGCCGTCGGCGCGGGCGTGACCGCCTATCTCGTCGAGGGGCTTGCAACCGAGCGCCTCGCGCCGATCCTCGAAGTGGCGCTGGCGCGTTTCGCGCAGGAGTCGCAATTGCGCGAGCGGCTCGCGCAGGCCGAGAACGAACTGGCCGAGCGCAAGCTGATCGACCGCGCGAAGCGCATGCTGATGGATTCGCAGAAGATGACCGAAAACGCCGCGTACGCGACGATGCGCAAGCGCGCGATGAACCAGGGCGTGAAGCTTGCTGAAGTCGCGCGCCAGATCGTTGCCGCGGCCGACTTGCCTGATTGAAGCGCTGCTTATGAACTCACCTGCCAACACTTCCACCTCCGACGAACCGGGCAAGCTCGAGAAGACGCACTTGCGTCTGGGTTTTGTCGCACTCAGCGACGCCGCGCCGCTGGTTGCCGCGAAGCTGCTCGAGTTCGGCCACGCGCACGGCCTGACGATCGAGTTACTGAAGCAGCCATCGTGGGCCGCGATCCGCGACAAGCTGCTATCGGGCGATCTCGATGCCGCGCATTCGCTCTATGGTCTGGTCTACGGCGTGCAGCTCGGCCTCGGCGGCCCGCAGACGGATATGGCCGTGCTGATGGTGCTGAACCGCAACGGCCAGGCGATCACGGTGTCGAACCGTCTGGCTGCCGCGCTCGACGAGCACAAAACGCTGCCTGCCGCGCTGGCCACGCTGGGTCGCAAGCCCGTGTTCGCGCAGACCTTCCCGACGGGCACGCATGCGATGTGGCTGTATTACTGGCTGGCGTCGCAAGGTGTGCATCCGTTGCGCGATATAGAGAGCGTGGTGATTCCCCCGCCACAAATGGTCGATGCACTCGCGCAGGACCGGCTCGACGGCTTATGCGTCGGCGAGCCGTGGAATACGGTTGCGCAGGAGCGCGGCGTCGGCAGGACGATTGCGTACACGAGTGAGGTGTGGCCCGATCATCCTGAGAAAGTGCTGGCGAGCAGGCGGGATTTCGTCACGCGTTATCCGAATACGGCGCGTGCGCTGGTGCAGACGATGCTTGAAGCGTGTCGATGGCGCGACGACGACGGGCATCGGAGGGAGATTGCTCGCTGGCTCGCTGATGGTGAATTCGTTGGCGTGCCGGCTGAGTTGATTTCTGCGCGGCTGGTTGCCGAGGGTTGTGATGATGTGCGGCGGCCTGTGCAGTTCTTTCAGAACGGGGTGGTGAATTATCCGCATCCTTCCGATGGCGCGTGGTTTTTTGCGCAGTACGCGCGGTGGGGGATGGCGGATTGGCGGAATGATTTTGCGCGTATCGCTGCGGAAGTTAATCAGGTTGAGTTGTATCGCCTGGCGGCGGGGAATGTTGGGGTTGGTGTGCCTGTGGCAACGCCGTCTTCTGTTCTCATTGATGGAAGGGTTTGGGATGGGGATGCAGGTGTGGGGTATCTTCAGGGGTTTTCTGTTAGGTGTTGATGGTTTGGGTTTGGGTTTGGTTTGGTTTGGTTTGGTTTGGTTGTTCTGGTTGGCATCCGCGAATTCGTGCTTGTGCTTCATGCGTTGCCCCTGTGCGGGGCGGCACTTACTTTCTTTGCCGCCGCAAAGAAAGTAAGCAAAGAAAGCGGGCTAACACCGCCAATGCTAGTTGTTGCCTGCGGGCCCCCAACCGGTCCTAT
>NZ_QBUY01000136.1 GCF_003121405.1 Paraburkholderia sp. C35
GGGGACGCGAGGGCGACGGTCGGACACCAATTTGAACCGCAACCGTGCCCCGGGCCCAATAAAACCGTTGTGGCTCCGAAGCGCGCCTGGTTTTTGCGATTAACGACGCGGGCGTCCGGCCATCGAGGCCGGACGCCCGTTTTGCTTTTGCGGTGGCGAGCGTGGGCGTGGACTGGCTACACGGGCATCGGCGGCAGCATCATGCCGGACGGCCGCGGCGGCTGCACGATTTGCGCGAGCAGTGCGTCGTAATCGGCCGCCGTGGGGGACGTGTAGTCGAACATCAGCACGCCATCGAGCGCATCGCCCGATGGCACGAAGCGGCGCTGCCGGTAGTCATCCCAATGCGCGAGTTTGTAGGCATCGTTCGGATTGGCGCGTGCGGTGATGCGCTCGCGCGCCGTCTCTTCATCCGCCGACACCCAGATCACATGGATGTTCACATCCTTCGGCACGCCCAGCCACGCGTGATCGAACAGCTTGCGCTCGCGCACTTCGCGCGACAGCGGTCCGACGGCAATCACGCCGATGCCGAGCCGAAGATTCTCGGCCGCCGTATCGAACAGGCCGCGATACTCCGGATCGCGGAAATGCTGCAGGAAAAGCGGGCTGTCGCGGTCGTTGGGATCGCCCGTCAACGCGCCGATCGCGGCCGCGCTGTAGACGCCGTACAGCGTGTCCTTGTCGAGCAGACACAGCGCTTCGCCCGTCGCCTTCATTAACGGACCGATCAGCCGCCTCGCGAGCGTCGTCTTGCCGGTGCCTGCATGGCCGCAGATAAAAACCAGATGCGTCACGTCGATGAATCTCCTGTCGTGGTGGCGTGCTGTGTGCGGCGGCGCGGTGCGGGAAGCCGTGCGCGCGTCTGCCGGGCCGATCTTGAACGGGATGGCGACATGCCGCAAGTCCTATGCCGCTCGGCCAGATTGACTCCCGCAACCTCTTTGCTATCATTGCTATCACACATGTGGCGGGGAATGGAAATGGCAAATCTTTTGGTCCGAGGTCTGGACGATGCGTTGGTGCAACGCCTGCGTGAGCAGGCGGCTTCCCATGGGCGCAGCGTCGAAGCAGAGCATCGGGAAATTCTGGCGCAGGCAGTCGTTCAACCCAAAAAGCTCAGCTTCGCGGAGTTGCTGATGAGCATGCCTGATGTTGGCGAGGACGCCGACTTCGAGCGCCGCAATGACGCAACTGACGAAAGCGAGGGGCCGGGTGTATTTGATTGATACCAACGTAATTAGCGAAATGCGCAAGAACAGCCGCGCCAATCCTGGCGTGCAGGCTTTTTTCGAAACGGCGAAGGACGAGGGGCAGCGCCTCTATCTGTCCGTGGTCACGGTCGGCGAACTGCGCCGCGGGGTCGATATGATCCGGCATCGGGGCGACAGGTTTCAGGCCATGCGGCTGGAAGACTGGCTGAACACGATCATGGATTCGTTCAGCAGCCACATCCTCAATGTCGGCACGGATGTCGCGCAGACATGGGGACATCTGCGGGTGCCCGATCCTGGGCATTCGCTGGACAAGCTGATCGCGGCGACGGCCCTGATCTACAACCTGACCGTGGTGACGCGTAACGTGGCAGACTTCGATGGCACGGGCGCGAAGGTGTTGAACCCGGTCCAGCTGGACGCATGACGGCCGTTGGAGCAGCGGCCTGCAACGTGTGATGCCACGCGCGGTAGGGCGATCAAAAAAGGAAGACGAACATGAAACGGGGAGACGCAAACATGGCACGCAAGCAAGGCCGCGCATCGCGGGCCGCCGCGAATGTCGGGGTGGCCATCACTAGCGTCGCGGCAGCTACCCTGGTTGCCGTACTGCTATCCGCGTGCGAAGCCACGCCCGCCGACAAGGTGCCGTTCAAGGACGTCCCGGCCGAACGCATCGTCAGGCCGGGCTACACGCAGCCGGGCGAAGGCAAGGTCGCCGTCGATCTGCGCCGCGAGCGTACCGACAACGTGATCGTGCGGTTTCGCGACGCGCTCGTCTATGTCGATGGCGAGCAGGTAGCCGATCTCATGAACGGCGAGCATATCGTGTTGTGGCTCACGCCCGGCACGCATCACATCGGCGTGTCGACGCAGTTCGATCCCGTGGTCGAGATCAACTTTATCGTCACGCCGGACACGCGCTACTCGAATCGCGCGAGTGTCTCGTTCAACAACGATCATCGCATCATGCTGCGGCGCGTCGCTAACTGAAGCGGCACCGACGGGGCACGCTCCGTGCGTCATTGACAATTCGACACAACGCAGGCGTTCATCTTTACGTAACATCGCAGCTTGACACCGCGCGTCGCGCGGCTTTGCAGAGGGTCCTTCGGGCCGCTCATCGCGACTAACAATTTGTAATCCGCAAAGCCGGTTCGTATTCAAGGTATTCAACATGCTGATCAACTGCGCCGCGTATCAGGACGGCCGCAAACTGGCCGATATCGAAATCGACGACATTAGCGTCTATGTCGCGAAGCCCGAGTGCTTCGTCTGGGTCGCGCTGAAAGATCCCGGCCCGGGTGAACTCGAAGTCATGAAGCACGAGTTCGGACTGCACGAACTCGCGGTCGAAGACGTGCGCCATGGCCATCAACGTCCGAAGATCGAGGAGTACGGCAACTCGCTGTTCGCCGTCATGCACACCATCGAAACCGATGACGACGGCGAATTCGTGATCGGCGAAGTCGACGTGTTCGTCGGCGAGAACTATGTGCTGTCGGTGCGGCGCGGCACGCGCCACGGGTTCCAGGAAGTGCGCGCACGCTGCGAGCGCGAGCCGCAGCTATTGAAGGAAGGCGCGGCCTTCGTGCTGTACGCACTGGCCGATAATGTCGTTGACCGCTACTTTCCGATTCTCGAATCGATGGGCACCGAGATCGAGGAAATCGAAGACCGCATTTTCGACAAGCACGATCTCGCGGCGTCGCGCGCGATCATCGAAGATCTGTACTCGTTGAAGCGCCGTCTCGTCATGCTCCAGCATCATATCGAGCCGCTGCTCGAAGGCATCAGCAGGCTGACGGGCGGGCGCATTCCGTCGATCTGCGTCGGCATGCAGGCTTATTTCCGCGACGTGTACGACCATCTCGATCGCATCGTGCGGACCATCGAGGGGCGTCGTGAAATGATCGTCACGGCCATTCAAGTGAATCTCGGCATGATCTCGCTCGCGGAAAACGAGGTGACCAAGCGGCTTGGCTCGTTTGCCGCGCTGTTTGCCGTGCCGACCATGATCGCGGGTATCTACGGGATGAACTTCGAGCACATCCCCGAACTGCATTTTGCGTACGGCTACCCCGTGTGCATTGCGGCGATGATCGTGGTCGACGTATTTCTGTACTGGCGGTTTAGAAAAGCAAACTGGCTGTAGAGAAGCGAAGCGCGGCGCGTTTCGACGCGCTGCTCAACGCTTCGTCAACGCAAGCCGCACACCCAGACCAATAAAACCCGCGCCAATCACCCGGTCGATCCACCGACGCACGGCGGGCCGCGACCGCACCGCGCGTGCCGCCGATGCAGCGATCCATGCGATCACGCAGTCGTTGATCAGTCCAAGGGTCACGAACACGGCACCCAGCAGGAGAAACGCCAGCGTCTTGTGCGGGCTGTCGGCGCTGACGAACTGCGGGAAGAACGCTATATAGAAGAGCAGCACTTTCGGGTTCGACGCGTTCGTCACGAAGCCGCGGAACATCAGCGTGCCGCGTCGCCCCGCGCGACGGCCGCCGCCGCAGGCCACAGCATGCGCAGCCCCAGATACATCAGATATGCCGCGCCGATCCACTTGATCGCATTGAAGGCACCGGGCGACGCCGCCAGCAGCGCGGTGATGCCGAGCGCGCACGCCGTCGTGTGCATGCAGCCGCCGAGTGCGACACCGAGCGCGGACAGCAGACCCGCGCGGCGACCCTGCGCGATGCTCTGGCCGGCCACGTACGCGATGTCCGGTCCCGGCGGGAAATTGAGCACGATGACAGCGGCGAGAAAGAGCGGAAACTGACTGATACCAAACATGGCAACTCCGCGAATGAATGCCCGATAAGTCCCGAGGCCAGACACGACGAGACACGATCAGAAGCCGGGACTAAAAAGCCATCCAACCGATCATACACATCCCACTTGTTGCGTGCAGCGCGACGCTTTGCGCTTTTTAACTTGCAGCAGGCGCAATAAAGCGCCAGCATATGCGCCTGCCTGCCACATAACTTGCGGCTCGCGGGAAGATGAGAAGTAGCAGTCAGGCAACACCGGCGCGTCGTCGTGCCGGGTATCAACGAGTGCCGGCGTGAAGAGGTCGCGAGCCTTTAAAACAGGCGTTTCTTCACACTGGCCAACCAACGCAGAAACAAGCGAGTCATTCTTGTCACGACGTCATTCGCCGGATCGCCGACGCTTCCCGGCAAGCCCTATGGCGAGCCATACGTGGAGCCGCACGGCGCACTGTGCAGCGCAACACCATCAGTCGTTGACACTGCGATTAACCGACGCTGAGAATAGCGCTCGCAAACGTTTGCTCACAATCAAAAACGGGCTCAGCGCGAGTCCAACAACTGGAGATACTGCATGAACCAACGCATTCGCCGCCGCATTCTGACCTCGGCCGTCGTGCTCACGGCAGCCGCCGCGATGCCGTTTTCGTCGGCCTGGGCACAGGGCGCGAAGAAGCCCAAGGTCGCGCTGGTGATGAAGTCGCTTGCCAACGAGTTCTTCCTGACCATGGAAACGGGCGCGAAGGACTATCAGAAGCACAACCCCAACCAGTTCGACCTGATCACCAACGGCATCAAGGATGAAACCGACACGGCGAACCAGATCCGCATCGTCGAGCAGATGATCGTGTCGAAGGTCGATGCCATCGTGCTCGCACCGGCCGATTCGAAGGCGCTCGTCCCTGTGGTGAAGAAAGCGGTGGACGCAGGCATCATCGTCGTGAACATCGACAACCGGCTCGATCCCGACGTGCTGAAGTCGAAGGATCTGAACGTGCCGTTCGTCGGCCCGGACAACGCGAAGGGCGCCGAGAAGGTCGGTGACTATCTGGCCAAGAAGCTGAAGTCAGGGGACGAGGTCGGCATCATCGAAGGCGTGTCGACCACGACCAATGCGCAGCAGCGTACGGCGGGCTTCAAGGCCGCGATGCAGAAGGTCGGCGCGAAGGTCGACTCGGTGCAGTCGGGTGAATGGGAAATCGACAAGGGCAATGCGATCGCCTCGTCGATGCTCAATGCCTACCCGAACATCAAGGCGCTGCTGTGCGGCAACGACAACATGGCGATCGGCGCTGTTTCGGCCGTGCGCGCGGCGGGCAAGCAGGGCAAGGTGTACGTGGTCGGCTACGACAACATCAACGCGATCAAGCCGATGCTGAAGGATGGCCGCGTGCTCGCCACGGCTGACCAGTACGCCGCGAAGCAGGCCGTGTTCGGCATCGACGTGGCGCTCAAGGCGATCTCCGAGCACAAGAAGCAGTCGGATCTGTCGGGTGTGGTTGAAACGCCTGTCGATCTCGTGACGAAGTAACGGTCCGCGCGTTCCCGCTGGCGCACGCGCAGTCCGTGCATGTGCCAGCGGCGCGCGAATGTTAACCAAACGCTCAAGAAATCCGCCGCGCCGCCGTTATGCCAGAGGTAAGCGTCATGACGGCGGGCGACTCGTGCGGGGACGAGGACGGACAGCGCGCAGACTCGAAGCGCGCTGCTTCGGGATGCGCATGGCTATGTGCACGCCAGCCTCATGACTTGCGCGGCCATCGGGCGGCGCCTGACGACGGGCAACCGGCAATACGCCGGCGTCCGCGCAGGAGCCGCAAGGCGGCTACGAGATCTGGATCACGATGGCATCACCCAACCAAGAACCATTGCCTGCCGTGCTGTCCGTGACGGGCATCGGCAAGACCTACGTCGAGCCTGTGCTGGCCGACGTCTCGCTGGCGTTGCACGCCGGGGAGGCGCTCGCGCTCACGGGCGAGAACGGTGCGGGCAAGAGCACGCTGTCGAAGATCATCGGCGGGCTGGTCGATCCGACCACCGGCACGATGCAGCTCGGCGGCCAGCCGTATGCGCCCGCGAGCCGCACGGAAGCGGAAGCGCTCGGCATCCGGATGGTGATGCAGGAACTCAATCTGCTGCCGACCTTGTCGGTGGCGGAAAACCTGTTTCTGAACCGCCTGCCGCGTAACGGCCTGGGCTGGATCGACAGAAAGAAGCTGCGCGAGGATGCGCGCGGCGCGATGGCGCAGGTCGGGCTGGAAGCGATCGACCCGGACACGCTGGTCGGCGAACTCGGCATCGGCCATCAGCAGATGGTCGAGATCGCGCGCAATCTGATCGGCGATTGCCGCGTGCTGATCCTCGACGAGCCGACGGCGATGCTGACGGCGCGCGAAGTCGATCTGCTGTTCGAACAGATCGATGCGTTGAAGTCGCGCGGCGTGGCGCTGGTGTACATCTCGCACCGGCTCGAAGAACTGGCGCGCGTGGCCGAGAAGATCGCGGTACTGCGCGACGGCAAGCTGGTGCGCGTCGACGCGATGGCAAACCTGACGAGCGACCAGATCGTCACGCTGATGGTCGGGCGTGAGATCGGCGAACGGATCGATCTGGGCGTGCGCAACATTGGGGCGACGCTGCTGAAGGTCGACAAGATGAGTCGCGCGCCCGTGGTGCACGACGTGTCGTTCGAAGTGAAGGCGGGCGAGATTTTTGGTGTCAGCGGGTTGATCGGCGCGGGCCGCACGGAACTGATGCGGCTCATTTTTGGCGCGGACCAGAAGGATACCGGCACGGTATCGCTGGCGCCGACGCCGGGCGCTGCGCCCACGGTCGTGCAGATCGACGCACCGACCGACGCCGTGAAGCACGGTATCGCGCTGATCACGGAAGACCGTAAGGGCGAAGGTCTGCTCCTGCCGCAGCCGATCGCCGCGAACGTGTCGCTCGGCAATCTGCGCAGCGTGGCGCGCAACGGCATCGTCGATGCGAAGCGCGAGAACGCGCTGGCGAAGAAGCAGATAGATGCGATGCGCATCCGCACGTCGGGGCCGGCGCAGCCGGTCGGCGAGCTGTCGGGCGGCAACCAGCAGAAGGTCGTGATCGGCCGGTGGCTGGCGCGCGATTGCAAGGTGCTGCTGTTCGACGAACCGACGCGCGGCATCGATGTGGGCGCGAAGTTCGATATTTATGGATTGATGGGTGCGCTGGCCCGTGACGGCCGGGCGCTGGTGGTCGTGTCGAGCGACCTGCGCGAGCTGATGCTGATCTGCGACCGGATCGGCGTGATGTCGGCGGGACGCATGACGGGCGTGTTCAGGCGGGACGAGTGGACGCAGGACGCGTTGCTCGCGGCGGCTTTCGCCGGCTATCGCAATCGCGAGGCGCTGCTGCACGCACACGACACCCACGAAGGAGAGACGCAGTCATGAACGACCAAAGGGTCACGCAGAAGGATACGGCTACGGCCGCCGCGCCCGATCCCTCGGCGCCGCTCGCGAGCGGCAAGCCGGCGGGTACGCGGCTGGGTTTTTCGAATTACCTCGGCCTGCTGGGCGCGCTGATCGCGATGATCGCGCTGTTCTCGGTGCTGAGTTCGCATTTCCTGACGTACGAGACGTTCGTGACGATCGCGAACCAGATTCCCGATCTCGTCGTGATGTCGGTGGGGATGACCTTCGTGCTGATCATCGCGGGGATCGATCTGTCGGTGGGATCGGTGCTGGCGCTGGGCGCGTCGGTGGTGAGCGTCGCGGCGCTGAAGTGGCAGCTCGGGCCGTTGGTGGCCGCCGTGCTGGGCGTGGCGGCAGCGGCCGTGACGGGCACGATTACGGGCGCGGTGACGGTGGGCTGGCGGATTCCGTCGTTCATCGTGTCGCTCGGCGTGCTGGAAGCGGCGCGCGGCTTCGCTTACCAGATGACGAACTCGCGCACGGCGTACATCGGCGATGCGTTCGATTTTCTGTCCAACCCGATCGCGCTGGGCATTTCGCCGGCGTTCCTGATCGCGGTGGCCGTGATGATCGTCGCGCAGCTGGTGCTCACGCGCACGGTGTTCGGCCGCTATCTGGTCGGCATCGGCACGAACGAGGAAGCCGTGCGGCTCGCGGGTGTGAACCCAAAGCCGTACAAGGTGATCGTATTTGCATTGATGGGCGCGTTGTCCGGGCTCGCGGCGCTGTTCCAGATTTCGCGTCTGGAAGCAGCCGACCCGAACGCGGGCGTCGGGCTGGAGCTGCAGGTGATCGCGGCTGTCGTGATCGGCGGTACGAGCCTGATGGGCGGGCGCGGTTCCGTGATCAGCACGTTCTTTGGGGTGTTGATCATCTCGGTGCTGGCGGCGGGCCTCGCGCAGATCGGCGCGAACGAGCCGACCAAACGCATCATCACGGGCGCCGTGATCGTGGTGGCGGTCGTGCTGGACACGTATCGCAGCAGGCGCAAGCGCAGTTGAACGAAGGGCGGTTCGCCGTGGCGCGGGACGGCGGCCGCCTTGCAAGAACCTAAAGAGAGCACCGCGGATGCAGCATGAGCTGCATTGGCCAGCAGTAAGAACAGGCAGGGGAGTTTTCAGCTTATGGCGACGATCAAGGATGTAGCGGCCGTAGCCGGCGTGTCGTTCACGACGGTGTCGCATGTCGTGAACAATACGCGGCCGGTGTCGGCGGATGTGCGCTCGAAGGTCGAACTGGCGATCCGCCAGCTCAACTACGTGCCGTCCGCCGTCGCACGGTCGCTGAAGGCACGCTCGACGGCCACCATCGGCCTCGTCGTGCCGAACAGCACGAACCCGTACTTCGCGGAACTGGCGCGCGGTATCGAGGACGGTTGCGCGCGCAATGGCTACTGCGTGTTCTTCTGCAACTCGGACGATGATCCCGCCAAGCAGCGCAGTTATCTGCGTGTGCTGCAGGAAAAGCGTATCGACGGGCTGATCGTCGCCTCGGCGGGCGATGACGCGACGCTGGCCACCACGCTCGCCGATTCGCGCGAGCCGCTGGTAATCGTGGATCGGAATATCGAAGGCCTGTCCGCCGATCTCGTGCAGATCGACCACGAAAAAGGTGCCTATCTGGCCACGCGCCATCTGCTGCAACTCGGCCATTCGAAGATCGGCTGCATCACGGGTCCGATTGAAACGGCTGTCAGCGCAATGCGCGTGCACGGCTTCATTCGCGCGATGGCCGAGCGCGGCATCGAGATTGCGTCGAACGGCATCGTCGAAAGCGATTTTTCGGGCAGCGGCGGCTACCGTGCGGCAGCGCAACTGCTGGACACGGTGCAGCCGACGGCCATTTTCGCGTGCAATGACATGATGGGCATCGGCGCACTGCGCGCGGCGGCCGAACGTGGGCTGCGGGTGCCGCAGGATCTGTCGGTGATCGGTTTCGACGACATCGAACTGGGACGCTGTACCTATCCGGCGCTGTCGACGGTTGGACAATCGGTGCGCGCGCTGGGCGAAATGGCGGCGCAGACGCTGATCGAGCGGATCAGCGGGAAACCCGCCGGCACGCCCGTCGGCGCGTCGTTCCGGCGTCGCGTGATTGCGCCGCGCCTGATTCTGCGTGAATCGACGGCGGCATTCGCGGGTGCCCGGCGTGGGGTCAAGGCGGCCTGAACGCCCAGAGGGTGCGAGGTGCGGCCCGGCTAAAACCAGGAGGCAGCAGTGGCGACCAATGAAGCACGCGGCCACGTGACAGTGGTCGGCAGCCTGAACATGGATCTTGTTGCACGCGCGCCGCGCCTGCCGCAGCCGGGTGAAACGCTCGCCGGCCACGCGTTTGCGCAGGTCGCGGGCGGCAAGGGCGGCAACCAGGCCGTCGCTGCGGCGCGCCTCGGCGCGCAGGTCACGATGCTCGGCTGCGTCGGCGCGGACCCGAACGGCGGGCAACTGCGTGCGGGCCTCGAAGCTGAAGGCATCGATTGCACGGCGGTCGAAATAAGCGCCACGGCGCCCACGGGCGTCGCTCTCATCATCGTCGACGATGGCAGCCAGAATGCCATCGTGATCATCGCGGGAAGCAACGGCCAGGTGACGCCAGACACGCTCGCGCGCCACGAAGCCGCGCTGGCGGCGGCGCAGGTGGTCGTCTGCCAGCTGGAGACGCCGCCCGCTGCGGTGCACGCAGCGCTTGCTGCCGCTCGTCGGCTCGGCAAGACCGTGATCCTGAATCCGGCGCCCGCCGTCGGGCCGCTGCCCGCAGACTGGCTGCCGCTGATCGATTATCTGATTCCCAACGAACTCGAAGCCGCGACGCTCACCGGCTTGCCCGTGACGTCGCCGGAACAGGCGGCGGCGGCCGCCGAGACCCTGCGCCGCGCGGGCGCCCGCAACGTGATCGTGACCATCGGCGCGCAAGGCGTGGTGGCCGCGCTTGGCGACATTGCACCCCAGCATTTCGAGGCGCCGCGCGTCAAAGCCGTCGATACGACGGCTGCCGGCGATACTTTCATCGGCGGACTTGCCGCGCAACTGGCGCGCGGCGAGCAGATTGCCGACGCGATCCGCTTCGCCCAACGCGCCGCGTCGATTTCGGTGACGCGCGAGGGCGCGCAACCGTCCATTCCTACCCGCGCCGAAGTCGGTAACGCCTGACATTCGCGCGTTTCTACCACCCGGCGGCCATCGCGCCGCCAGCGTCTTGTAATAGTTTCAAAGCCTTACGGGCAATTTCATCAGACCATATAGAAGCTTCAAGTCTTCTGTTTGTCTGCCGTAAACGCGGTCAGAGCGCTGTGATTTATCTCAAACGGCGCCACGCGACACCACCTCTACACCCTGCGTTGCGAACAACGCGCCTCTCATCGACACCTCACAGGAAGAAGCATGAACAAGGGCATCACCATCAAGGCTCGAATCGGCCTGACGATGGCATTTCTCGCCGCATTGCTGGTTGCGATCGGGCTTCTCGGGCTGTTTGGCCTGAGCCGCTCGAACGAATCGGTGCGCGACATGTACACGAACCAGATGCCTAGCGCCGTCGATATCGGCAATGCAGAAATCTATGCGGCCCGCGAGCGTCTCGCGCTGGATCGCGCCGCCTTCATGATCGGCACGCCGGAAGCCGCGTCGACGCTGGAGCGCGCCCGCTCGATGCGCACGCTGTCGGATGAGTGGTGGAAACGGTATCTGTCGCTGCCGCGTGAAGGCGACGAAGACCGCCTCGCGCAGGAAGCGTCGAGCAAGCGGGAAGCGCTGCATCAGGTGATGGAGTCCTTTTACGCAACCGTTAGCGCAAACGATCAACCTAAGATTCTGGACGGCGCGAAGGCGCTCCAGGCTGCCTACAACGATCTCTCGACGGCTGACGACACGCTGCGCAAATTCCAGTTCGAATCGGCGAAAGCGGGCTTCGACAACGCGCAGTCGAGCTTCTCGACCTTTCGCGTGATCAGCATCATCGGGCTGATTGCGGGCGTGGCCGCGGCGCTGTTCTCGTACTTCACGCTGCGCGGCGCGATTGCGCGCCCGCTGGCAGATGCGCTCGATCATTTCGACGCCATCGCCGCCGGCGATCTGCGCCGTCCCGTGGTCGCGACCTCGCGCGACGAAATGGGCCAGCTGATCGAAGGCATCGGCAAGATGCAGCGCAGCCTGACCGACACCGTGCGCACGGTGCGCACGGGCAGCGAATCGATCGCGACGGCCACGCGCCAGATCGCGGCGGGCAATATCGATCTGTCGTCGCGTACGGAAGAGCAGGCGTCCGCGCTGCAGGAAACGGCGTCGAGCATGGAACAGCTCACGGGCACCGTGAAGCAGAACGCCGACAACGCCCGTCAGGCCAGCGCGCTTGCCGCCAATGCGTCGGATATCGCCAACAAGGGCAGGTCGGTGGTCGGCCAGGTGGTCGGCACGATGGGCGACATCAACCAGAGCTCGGCGCAGATTGCCGACATCAGCGCGATCATCGAAGGGATTGCCGTCCAGACCAACATTCTCGCGCTGACCGCGGCCGTCGAAGCGGCGCGCGCGGGCGAAGAAGGCCGCGGCTTCGCGGTGGTCGCGGGCGAAGTGCGCAGTCTGGCACAGCGTTCGTCGGCGGCGGCCAAGGAAATCAAGGAACTGATCGACACCTCGGTGGAGCGCGTGCAGGCGGGTTCGGCGCTCGTCGATGAAGCGGGCCGCACGATGACGGAAATCATCAGCGCAGTGCAGCGCGTGACGGACATCATGGGTGAAATCGCGGCGGCGTCGGAAGAGCAGAGCAGCGGTATCGATCAGGTGGCGCGCGCCGTCACGCAGATGGACGAAGTGACGCAGCAGAACGCCGCGCTCGTCGAGGAAGCGGCGGCAGCGGCTTCGTCGCTGGAAGAGCCGGCAGCCAAGCTGCGCACGACCGTTTCGGTGTTCCAGGTCGATGAGGCGGGCGGTTCGTTCACCGCTGCGCCGGCCCGGCGCGCGGCGCGCCACGTGGCGCCTGTCAGCGCACCGCGCAAGATCGCGCCGGCGATGCCCGCTGTGACGCCGGCGCCCGCTGCGGCGGCTGCAGCACCCGCAGCCGCGCCCGCACGTGCTGCCGCGCCGCAGAAGGGCGCGGCGACGTCGGATGCGGATTGGGAGACTTTCTGATGCGGCTGGCGCATCCGGTGCACGTGACGCACTGATGCACCAAAGCCGGGCTTGCGAGGCGGCACGCGTTGCCGCGCGCGAGCAGGTGCATCGTCCGCATGCGCGGACGCATGCCGGCTGACGCAGAACCTGATGCAGAACATGGGACGGCTGCCTTTCGAGGGCAGCCGTCTTTTTCTTTTTGGCGCACTGCCGAACCGCCCCGTCGCGCAATTGTTCCGGTACATTGACGAACGCGCTGGTGAACGCGCCAGTGGACATGCGGATCGCTGCCGCCCGCATCGATTCATGACGCATCGCGGCGCGTAGCTACCGTATGACGCGCAGGCCGCGCGCGGCACGCCGCAGCGCCATACGCGGCCGCTATGGCCTCGCGACGCCCCTAACAGCCAACAAGGGAAACGACATGACGGATCACGACCTCGCGCAACGCCTCGTGCATGCGCGCCGCCAGCACCGTGCGATCGGCTCGCTGCCGCTCGACGCGCTCCCGCCCGACGCCGCCCCCGCCTACGCAATCCAGCAGGCAGACATCACAGGCCGCGGCGGCGCGACGGGCGCCTGGAAAATCGGTGCCAAAGCGCCTGGCGGCCCGGCCTCGGGTGCGCCGATTCCGGCTGCGCTGACACTGGCATCGGCGGCGCGGGTCGAGCATGGTGCGTTTTTTCGCGTGTTACTGGAGCTGGAGGTCGCATTCCGTTTCGCCGAGCCGATCGAACCGCATGGCCAGGCCTTTGCGCGCGATGAAGTGCTGGCACGCGGCGGTTCCGTCCTGCCGACCATCGAAATCGTCGATAGCCGCTTCGCCGAGTGGCCCAACGTCGCGCCGCTCGCGCAACTCGCCGACGCGCAAAACAACGGCGCACTGGTGACGGGCCATGCCGTCTCCTACGCGTCGCTCGCGCGTTCGTTCGATTTCGTTGCGCCCGAACTCGAACTGACGTTCGACGGCAAGTCGCTCGTGCCCGAATCGCCGGGCAATCCCGCCGGCGATCCGCGCGAGCTGCTCGTGTGGTTCGTCAACCATTGTGCGGCCATGGGTATCACCATCGAGCCTGAATGGACCATCACGACGGGTTCCTATGTCGGCGCGCATCGTATCGAAGGGCCGGGTCGCGTGTATGGCCATATCGACGGACTTGGCGAAGTCGAAGTCGAATTGACGTAAACCATTAAGCGTTTTACGCCGCTGTTTTCTGCTTCATCCTGTTTCATCTCCACTTCATGCGCCAGCGGCACGTCGATGACGTCCGCTGCGTGCGCATGCACTCATGCCAGCCTGCACCTGCACAGTCCCGCCATAAATCGTGGGCATAGAAGGGCAAACACCTGGCTACATCCACCTATTCAGACACGTGATGCACTCGTCGTCATACAGACATGAACGAGCGTGCATGCAGACCCTGTACACGTCATGGATTTTCGATGTCGACTGCTGCATGCAGTGACTGAAACATGCACGCTCACGTTGCAGGTTTGCGTTGAACGAAATGACGCATGTGCTGACGAACGACAGGAAACGCGCGCTGGCGCACACGCAAAACATGTAACACGGCATGCGGCATGTCGTCCGAAACGACGATGCGTGCGTTATGGCGGAAGAGGCCGCTGCGGCGCTGTCGAAGCTTGATGAATCGCAACGATGCAGCGGGTCACATGCACTGCACGACCACGCAAGACGCAGTAATGTGTGGCCGTAATGTGGTCAGGCAGACAGCGTGTTACACGCGTGATTTGCGAATGTGCGGAAAAGTGCAGGGAACCACGCGATGCCACATGATTCAGATGCCATGTGGTGCGTGAAGTGAGGGAAGGAACGCGAGACGCATGGCAATAGCGCCTGTTATGTTTCTCGCGGTGTGGGCAACGATTGTAGGTGACCGTATTTTCGTCATCAAGCAGGCGTTGAAGCATGCGGGCTGTGGCGCGATTTTCACAACGTAGTTCGTGAAAAAAAATTTAAAAGGGTTTAGGATGAATTCGAGCGATGTCGTTTCCTGATAGCGCGCCGCGCACGACATCGTCCCAGACTTCGGCGAGGAGGTAGCATGGATATCTACAGCAGTTTCGCGACCCGCTTCGAGAAAACGCGAGAGGAGGAACTTTCGCTCGAGGAGTATCTCGCGCTCTGCAAAGAAAATCCCGCCGCGTACGCTACGGCAGGCGAACGCATGTTGACGGCAATCGGGGAGCCGGAACAGATCGACACTCGCAACGATCCGCGCACGTCGCGTATCTTTGCGAACAAGGTGATCAAGGTATACCCCGCGTTCCGTGAGTTCTACGGAATGGAGGACGTGATCGAGCAGGTGGTGGCCTACTTCAGGCACGCTGCGCAGGGGCTCGAAGAAAAGAAGCAGATTCTCTATCTGTTGGGTCCGGTGGGCGGCGGCAAGTCGTCGATTGCCGAACGTCTCAAGCAACTCATGGAACGCGTGCCGTTCTATTCGATCAAGGGTTCGCCCGTCAACGAATCGCCTCTTGGGCTGTTCGACTATGACGAGGACGGTCCCATCCTCGAAGAGCAATACGGCATTCCGCGCCGCTACCTGAAGAGCATTCTCAGCCCGTGGGCGGTCAAGCGTCTGCACGAGTACAACGGCGATATCCGCAAGTTCCGCGTGGTGCGCCGCTATCCATCCATCCTGCGGCAGATCGGTATTGCGAAGACCGAGCCGGGTGACGAGAACAATCAGGATATCTCGTCGCTGGTCGGCAAGGTCGATATCCGCAAGCTCGAACAGTACGCACAGGACGATGCCGATGCGTACAGCTATTCGGGCGGCCTGTGTCTCGCGAATCAGGGCTTGCTCGAATTCGTCGAAATGTTCAAGGCGCCGATCAAGGTCTTGCACCCGCTGCTCACTGCGACCCAGGAAGGCAACTTCAAGGGCACGGAAGGCTTCGGTGCGATCCCGTTCGACGGCGTGATCCTCGCTCACTCGAACGAGTCGGAATGGAAGGCGTTCCGCAACAACCGCAACAACGAAGCACTGCTCGATCGTATCTTCGTCGTGAAGGTGCCGTACTGCCTGCGCTACTCAGAAGAGATGAAGATCTACGAGAAGCTGCTGCGCAATTCGTCGCTGTCGAATGCGGTGTGCGCGCCGGGCACGTTGAAGATGATGGCGCAGATGTCGGTGCTCACGCGTTTGCAGGAACCCGAGAATTCCAGCCTCTTTTCGAAGATGCAGGTGTATGACGGCGAGAACCTGAAAGACACCGATCCGAAGGCGAAGTCGTATCAGGAGTATCGCGACTTTGCGGGCGTCGATGAAGGCATGACGGGTGTCTCTACGCGTTTCGCATTCAAGATCCTGTCGCGCGTGTTCAACTTCGACACGACGGAAGTCGCGGCGAATCCGGTGCATCTGATGTACGTGCTCGAGCAGCAGATCGAACGCGAGCAGTTCCCACCGGAAACCGAGCAGAAGTATCTGTCGTTCATCAAGGACGTGCTCGCGTCGCGTTATGCGGAATTCATCGGCAAGGAGATTCAGACCGCGTATCTGGAGTCGTATTCCGAGTATGGGCAGAACATTTTCGATCGCTATGTGACGTACGCCGACTTCTGGATTCAGGACCAGGAGTTCCGCGATCACGCCACGGGCGAGAGCTTCGATCGCGCGGCCTTGAACGCCGAGCTGGAGAAGATCGAGAAGCCTGCTGGTATCAGTAACCCGAAGGACTTCCGCAACGAGATCGTCAATTTCGTGTTGCGTGCGCGGGCCGCGAACGGGGGCAAGAACCCGGCGTGGATCAGCTATGAAAAGCTGCGCGTCGTGATCGAGAAGAAGATGTTCTCGAATACGGAAGAACTTCTGCCCGTCATTTCGTTCAATGCGAAAGGGTCGGCGGAAGAACAGCGCAAGCACGAGGATTTCGTCAACCGGATGGTCACCAAGGGCTATACGCCGAAGCAGGTGCGGCTCCTGTGTGACTGGTATCTGCGTGTGCGCAAGTCGTCATGACAGGCGTGTTGCAAAGCTCGCGCGAACGGGTTCGCTTCACCCGGGTTGCGCGAGCCTCCTGCGAGGCGCAAGCCGCATGGACATAAGATTGCATGCGCAACTTGCGCCCCGCGCATTCCAAATCGGAGCGGGAGACCGGATGTGCTTCATCAAATCATCGACCGCAGGCTGGCAGGCAAGAACAAGAGCATTGCAAATCGCGAACGCTTTCTGCGTCGCGTAAAGGGTTATATTCGGCGCGCAGTATCCGAAGCGGTGCGCGACCGCAGCATCAAGGACATTCAGAACACCCAGAGCATCACGATTCCGCGCAAGGACATCGCCGAGCCGTCGTTCCGGCACGGTCCGGGCGGCAAGCGCGAAATGGTGCACCCGGGTAACTCGGACTATATCCGCGGCGACAAGATACCGCGCCCGCAAGGCGGCGGCGGTGGTGGCGGAGGCGGTAGCGCCAGCAACGAAGGCGAAGGGCAGGACGATTTCGTCTTCGAGCTGAGCCGCGAAGAATTCATGCAGTACTTCTTCGACGATCTCGAACTGCCGCGTCTCGTCAAAACCCATCTGCTTGCCGTGCCGACCTGGAAGAGTATCCGCGCAGGCTGGGCGGCTGAGGGCACGCCGAACAACATCGACGTGGTGCGTTCATTGCGCAGCGCATTGGGCCGGCGTATCGCGCTCGGTGCGCCGCTCGTCAATGAGTTGCATGAACTCGAGAAGCAACTCGAAGAGATGAAGGCGGATCCCGCCGACCGTCGCGACGACATCAAGCTGCTCGAGGAAGAGATCCATCATCTGCGCGGCCGCATCTGGCGCATTCCATTTATCGATCCGTTCGATCTGCGTTACGTGAACCGCGTGAAGCAGCCGCAGCCGTCAAGCCAGGCCGTGATGTTTTGTCTGATGGATGTGTCGGGTTCGATGGACGAGCAGCGCAAGGATCTCGCCAAGCGCTTCTTTATCCTGCTGTATCTGTTCCTCAAGCGTAACTACGAGAAGATCGAAGTGGTGTTCATCCGTCACCACACGCGGGCCGAAGAAGTCGATGAAGACACGTTCTTTCATTCGACGGAAAGCGGCGGCACGGTCGTATCGAGTGCACTGGAACTGATGCAGAAGATTCTCGACGAACGCTACTCGCCGACTGAATGGAACATTTACGGTGCGCAGGCGTCGGACGGCGACAACTGGACGGACGATTCTCCAAAGTGCCGCAAGATACTGGCAGATGACATTCTGGAGAAGGTGCGGTATTTTGCGTACATTCAGGTGACGCCTGAAGAGCAGAACCTGTGGCTCGAATATGCGCAACTGGCGTTGAGCCAGCCGCATATGGCAATGAAGAAGGTCGAAACGGCTGCGGATATCTACCCAGTGTTCCGCGAGCTGTTCGAAAAGCAGGTGGAAGCCGCATGACGACTCGCCATCTGCATAACGAGGCGCGCGGGTATGAACCCGAGCGCAAGAAAGGCGTGCCGAAGCAGAGTGAGGCCGGGCATGCCGAGGCGAACACGGCACACGTGCAGGACGCACGCGTGCCCGATGCCGGAGCAGGCGGAGTGCCTGACGCAGCTGCAGCACGGGGACCCACCGGGGCGCCCACCCAAGGGCAAAGGGAAGTCCGTATGAACGTTGCCGACAGAAGGCCGTTGCCGTGTCCGTCCGACTGGACCTTCGAACTGATCGAAGAGTACGACACACATATTGCGCATGTTGCAGAGCAATATGAACTCGACGTCTATCCGATCCAGCTCGAACTCATCAGCGCTGAACAGATGATGGACGCGTATGCGTCCGTCGGCATGCCGGTCAATTACCGGCACTGGTCGTTCGGCAAGCATTTCCTCGCGACCGAAAAGAGTTATCGACGCGGGCAGATGGGCCTTGCGTACGAAATCGTCATCAATTCGAATCCCTGCATCGCGTATCTGATGGAAGAGAACACGATGACGATGCAGGCGCTCGTCATCGCGCACGCGGCTTATGGGCACAATTCGTTCTTCAAGGGGAACTACCTGTTCCGCCTGTGGACGGATGCGCACGCGATCATCGATTACCTCGTCTACGCGAAGAATTACATCGCGGAGTGCGAAGAGCGCTTCGGGCTGGATCGTGTGGAAGAACTGCTCGACTCGTGCCATGCGCTGATGAACTACGGCGTGGACCGTTACAAGCGTCCGCAGAAGCTGTCGTTGCAGAAGGAGTTCGAGGCACGGCGCGAACGCGAGGCTTATTTGCAGTCACAGGTGAATGAACTGTGGCGCACGCTGCCGAGTCGCCACACGCCGTTGCCGGAAGAAGTCGACGAGCGTTATCCGCCGGAGCCGCAGGAAAATCTGCTGTATTTCGCGGAAAAGAATGCGCCACTGCTCGAACCGTGGGAGCGGGAGGTGATTCGCATCGTACGGAAGGTTGGTCAGTATTTCTATCCGCAGCGTCAGACGCAGGTGATGAACGAGGGCTGGGCCACGTTCTGGCATTACACCTTGCTCAACACGATGTACAACGAGGGCAAGCTCGAAGACGGCTTCATGATGGAGTTTCTCCATTCGCACAGCAACGTCGTCTACCAGCCGCCCGTGACGAAACCGTATTACAGCGGCATCAACCCGTATGCGCTTGGCTTCTCGATGATGAGCGACATTCGCCGCATCTGCGAGAACCCGACGGAAGAGGATCGCAAGTGGTTCCCTGAGCTGGCGGGCAGTCCGTGGCTGCAGGCCTTGCACTACGCGATGCGCAATTTCAAGGATGAGAGCTTTGTGGCGCAGTATCTGTCACCGCATCTGATTCGGGAAATGCGGCTTTTCTCGGTGCTCGATGATGATATGCGCGATGCGCTCGAGGTGTCGGCGATTCATGACGACAGCGGGTATCGGTATGTGAGGCAGGCGCTGTCGCGGCAGTACGATATGCATCATCGTGAGCCGAATATTCAGGTGTATTCGGTGAATACGCGTGGGGATCGTAGTTTGACGCTGCGGCACTTCATGAGTGACAACCGGCATTTGTCGAATGATAGTGATGAAGTGCTCAAGCACATGGCGCGGTTGTGGCAGTTTGATGTGTACCTGGAAAGTGTTGATGAGAATGGTACTGTCAGGAAACGGTATGAGTGTAGGTATCAGGCGCCTGCCGTGAGGATTTAGGTTTTTTGCTTTTGCTTGTTTTGGTTTTTTGTTTTCGCTGGCGTCCGCGATTTCTTACTGGTACTTCATGCGTCGCCCCTGTGCGGGGCAGCACCTACTTTTCTTTGCCGCGGCAAAGAAAAGTAGGCAAAAGAAAGCCGCTAACACCACTCACTACGGTCCTTGCCTGCGGGCCCCCAGCCGGTCCTATCCTTCATGCGGCATCGATTCTCTTGATGCCCGCTGCCAGCGCTCTTTATGAGCGCATCACCCGCTTCAAACTCCCGCGTCACAGCAAGCCTTACCAGTTCGGCCCAGGCCGCCCAGGTGGCAAACGGTGTGTCGGCTGTCGCGCCTTATGCGCTTCACTCCGGACTGAAAAGCAAAGGCGGTGTCTCTTGTAGGATCGCCGACGCATCAGGCGCGACAACCTACACACCGTTTGCCACCTGGGCTGCA
>NZ_QBUY01000137.1 GCF_003121405.1 Paraburkholderia sp. C35
ACGAATCGCTTCATGAGTCATCCGGTCTCAGTGTGTTGATTCAGTCTAGGCGATCAATGCGTTTTCACACAGGCTCGACCCCTTAGAGACTCTCGTTCGGTCACGATGCAGACGTCTGAGTTGGAAGCTGGAGCAGTCAGCCGTGGAACGGGGCGAATCGTGCGAGTATTTCCTGACTACGGCAGACGTCGTTATGTCGAATACTTCTCCCATCCGTCATCTCTGATCTTGAGCACTCGCGCAATTGAGCTTCGCACTTCATCCATCCGCGATGCCTGTTCGCCGCGAGAGAGGGTCTGCTGTCCCTTGGTTAAGTAGGCGGTCTGCACGTTGATGGTCTTCCACGAAACGTCATCTCCCAGCTCTAAGCTTAAGCCTGACATTGTCCAGTGAGATCGAATCCGACTTGTCGAGGCGATATCGACCGATTCTGAATGCACGCGCATGCCCATGATCCATCTCTCAATCCGCATAGATCGGGGGACAGTTGTAAAAACGCAGACTTGTCTAGACAGGAGGTTGACGAGACCAACTACTCCACATATAGCCAAGGTAATAGTTGCCCCAAATGTCCCAACTACATGTTCTTTGCGCAACGCGATTGTTACTATGAGTACGGAAGTTATAAACACGAGCACAAAGTATCCGTTCCCTGTCGTGCGCGGCACGGTTACCGTTTCGAACGTCTCATTGGCATCCATGGTTGTCGCCCCCGTCTGCAATTTAATCTTTTTCAGCAAAGTCGTAAGTGAGGCGATATTAGCAAACCCTCGCCTTGGCAACTGATAATTTTCACTTCTCGCGCGTCCTACTCCCGCGACTTCTTGGTCCTTCGTTGGCAGTAAAAGGCGCGAGGTGGAACGGGGTGAACGGCTACGCCAATTTTGCTGCTCCCAACCCTGTTGCCGTACCACTGTCCGAGACTGAGCATCGACCCGTTGCAGACCATCAGCGCCATGTCGTTTCAACGGCACCTATCAAGTGCAAAGAGCCATCCACGTTGAGCCGGGCTCCGCTTCAGCGATCAACATGCGACCCCGGTAGGCTATATCGCGTAGAAATGTCGACGCAGCAGGCTTCAATCCGGACGCCGTGTTGCTTCGATACAGTGGTGACTGCTGTACGCGTTCGAAAGGGCGAAAGGACTGAACACTATGGATAAGAGATGAAAATGTGGGCGGCAACATGATCAATGCGCGAACCGAACACGCCGGAGGCTTGCAGGCAAAGAGATGCAAATATATCGACCCGACGCGGAAATTTCTCGAGATATGGCGAAATCGAAGCTGGGACACATGAGATTAGAGTATGACCTTTTTTCGATAAGGGAATCTCGCCGACAGCGAATCCGGCAGCAGTCAGTATGGCTTTTGCCTCATCGAGAGTGGCGTCGTGCTTAATATATTTGCCAAGCGTTACTGAGATATCGTAGCCATTGTTATCAGCGGCTCTTGCGGACGCAGTGAGGATGCGATAATTAAGATCTATATCCTTTCTCAGACCTCTACCTTGCGATGCAGCAGACGGTGCTGTATTCCTCAATCCCTCATCTGCTTTTCTTCACAGGTGCCGCAATTATTCGCTGAGAAAAACTAACCAGTATAATTTGTAAATACAAAGAGAGCTCCCCAAAAGGTAGTTCTGCACACTTTGTTAATCTCGATGTACTTCAGTTTAAGTACGAAGACTACGGTTTAAATCGAGAGCAGAATGTGTGCGATCGCACAATCGCTGAGGCAGACTAGTTGCGGGGAGGGAATATCCATCGAATCCAGACGCAGTTCTTCAAGTCCGATCAAGCAACGCTACCTTTTCGTAATTCAATGAATGACCGATTGCTGAGTGGAGCCGACGTTTGAATGTCCTTGCAACCAGGAAAACGAATGACGCTTCATGGCCGGATTCACCTGTTGATTTCTTCACGGAACCTCAGCGCGAACAACACACGCTCCACATGACTTGTCTGAGTGACAGAAACGTCTCCAACACATCTAGAAAAAAATATCTGACGAAGTCACTGCGCTGACGAATTCCGCCTCTCCCGGAGGCACTCATGAACACCTTAGATCGGACCCACTCAAGGCTCATCAGATATCGGAAATTTCGACGAGAATTTGATCTCTCGCAGTGCAAGGCTCGATTGTATGGACGCGACACCTGCCTGCTTTCTCAGGACACGCTCAATGAAGTCGCCGTAAGCATCCAGGTCAGATGCCACGACCTGAAGAATATAGTCTGCATCCCCGGTAATTTTGTGGCACGACAACACTTCTGACCTACTACGTATAACCGTTTCGAAGTTGTCAGCGGTCTTGTCAGAGTGGATATTGATGCGAATTTGCACAAAGGCCAGCAGATCCAGGCCAATCGTGCGTCGATCGATATTGGCCTGATAGCCAGTTATCACCCCTTGATCTTCCAGGTGTTTGCGTCGTCGCCAGCAAGGAGTCACGCTCAGGGAAAGTTGCTCGCCAAGTGCGGCATTGGAGAGAGCACCGTCGTCCTGAAGCAGGCGCAGCATGGAGCGATCGACGGAATCAATGTCCACTTTGGGGCGATTTGTGCTCATTAGGCCACTTCCGTAGATAACCTATCTATCAGTGTAGGATTTCACGCATCAAAAAGCAAAATCAGTGCGCCGACGCATGAGTAGACTGTTCACTACTCTCAACGCGGCAGCCGACCATGCTTACCATCTACAGCAGCGATCACCGTCTGCATCAGGGTGTCGAACTCAAGGACGGCGCCGTCTCCGAATCCTTCGAAAAACCAGCGCGCGCAGAAGCTGTGCTGCGTCACGTCAAGGCAGCACAGATCGGCGACGTAGTGAGCCCGACATCATATGAGCGTCATCAATACGTCGGACCGCACAGCGCACGGTATGTCAACTTTCTCGCTACCGCGTGGGACGAGTGGAAAGCGACTGGCCGAACCTGTCAGGCCTTGCCACTCGTGTGGCCCGTGCGCGGTTTGCCCAGCAGAGCTATGCCGCAGGACGTTGACGGTCAACTGGGATTCTTTTCGATGGACGCCGGTTCGCCAATCAACGCGGGAACATGGGACGCCATATGTTCGAGTGCCAATTCCGCGCTTACAGGCATCGACGCCCTGTCCGATGGCATGCGTGCCGCTTTCGCACTGTGTCGGCCTCCGGGCCATCACGCTGGGCACGAGTACATGGGCGGCTATTGTTATTTGAACAATGCTGCGATCGCCGCTTACCGCTGTATCGAGCGGGGCGCACAGCGTGTCGCCATTCTTGATATCGACTTTCACCACGGCAACGGCACCCAAGAAATTTTCTACGAGCGCAACGATGTGCTGTTCGTCTCGATTCATGGTGATCCCAGCGTATCGTTTCCCTACTTCTCGGGACACGCAAATGAACAAGGTGCAGGTGTCGGCAAGGGATTCAATATCAATCTGCCGCTGCCACGTGGCACAGGATTTGACCGCTACGAAACGGCACTTCAACACGCAAGCGTCGCAATCGCACTACATAAGGCCGACGCATTAATCGTGTCCCTTGGGGGCGATACGTTCGAAGGCGATCCGATCAGCCACTTCCGTTTGCGCACCACTGATTTCCCGCGCATTGGACGATTCCTCGCAACGTTCAACCTTCCAACGCTATTCGTCATGGAAGGTGGCTATATGGTTGACGAAATCGGGAACTATGCGGTCAACGTGCTGCTGGGATTCGAAGGCCGCGCATGAACTAGCCAGAGTGTACTGGCGAGGCGCACATCCACAAAACCGGAGTTGTAGACATGACGCGATATATCGATGTAAACGATGTTTCTAGGCTCATCCGTGAACTGGGTCTCCCGCGGATGATCGCATCGATGGCGAGCTATATCGAGCAGGACTACCGTCGCTGGAGCACCTTTGAGAAAACCGCACGGCTTGCGAGTCACTCGACCTATGGCGTCATTGAACTGATGCCGGCATCGGATGCCCGACTCTATTCGTTCAAATATGTCAATGGTCACCCGAGAAATACGCAAACCGATCTCCTAACAGTGATGGCGTTCGGCGTGTTAGCAGATGTGGATACAGGCTATCCACTCCTGTTAAGCGAAATGACACTGACTACGGCGATTCGCACAGCGGCGACGTCAGCACTCATCGCGCGTTTCCTCGCGCGCCCAGACTGCCGATCAATGGCGCTCATTGGCAACGGCGCACAAAGCGAATTTCAGGCGATCGCCTTTCACCACCTCCTCGCCATCAATGAGATTCGCGTGTTCGACGTCGATAAAACCGCCAGGGACAAACTCGTATGCAACCTTGCACACCTCCGGGGCCTGCGTGTGATTCCTTGTTCATCTGTCGCGGAAGCCGTGCGTGGTGCCGATATAGTCACTACCGTGACGGCCGACAAGAGCAATGCAACCATCCTGACTCCCGACATGATCGAAGACGGCATGCATATCAACGCGGTCGGTGGTGATTGCCCGGGAAAAACCGAACTACACGCCGACGTCCTGCGACGCTCGCGCGTGGTAGTCGAGTACGAGCCACAGACGCGTATCGAAGGCGACATACAGCAACTCGCCCCAGATTTTCCTGTCGTCGAGTTTCATCGGATCGTGACAGGACAGGACAAGGGACGGGAATCGCGCCTTCAGGTTACCGTGTTCGATTCCGTTGGATTCGCCCTTGAGGATTTCTCGGCACTACGTTACCTCCATAGAATCTCCCGCGAACGGAATATCGGCTTCGAACTCGATCTGATTCCGAATCCACAGGACCCGAAAGACCTGTACGGGCTGGCCATGGACGCTCGCCTGGGCGAGCGACTGAATCCCGTCATCCTTGCTCAGGCTGATGCCATTCAGCACTAGCACCGTGCTTTTAAAATGCACCGCACAGGACGTGCAAAGTAACGTGGAGGAAGCGCTTAGGGCTGAAGCCGTCGCGCACTACCGCAGGAATCGCGTATGACCAGCGGCACGTCCAGCAGCGAATGCAGTTCCTTGGGACGCTCTCCGGACATCAACCGTACCAGCAGATTTGCGGCCTCGCACGCCTGCTCGTAAGGGGACGTTCGCATGGTAGTCAAAGGTGGTGCGGCATAGGCAGCGAGCGGAATATCGTCATATCCGACGACGGCAATGTCATTGGGCACGCGCAAGCCGGCCTTACGCAAGGCGGCCATCGCACCGAACGCTATCGTGTCGTTTCCAGCAAAGAGTGCCGTAAACGAAGGGCCGCGCTTAAGCATTGCATCCATTGCATCGCACCCGCTTTGCGCGCTGAAGTCGGCGAATCCGACACGCTCGAATTCCGTGCCGAGACCAAACTCGCGCATCGCGTCGCGATAGCCATAAAGGCGTTCTGTGACCCCATGGTATTCGTCGGACGCAAAGCCCAGATAGGCGACCTCGCGATGTCCGAGCGAAAGTAGATGCCGCGTCGCAACGCGCGACGCTTCACGCATATCGACATCGATGCTGTAAATGTTAGCGTGCTCGACGAGTTTGGAGCCGAACACCACGAGCGGGAATCCTTCCGATGCGAGACGGGCGAGATGAATGTCATCCGAGCGTGGGGTATTGATCGCGATGAGTCCGTCAATACGCCGGCTGTCTACCATCTCGAGAAAGCCGCCACCCGAGCGTCCAGTGTCGATCAGCGGTTCGAAAATCACCTTGTAGCCGTGAGCATGACACGTGTCGTTGACGCCGGCGAGCATGCGAGGGATGAATGCATCAACCTTCAGATGCTCGCTATGTGGCGTGACGATCGCAACGGTTCGAGTGGCACCGCTCACGAGAGAGCGCGCCGCGGCGTTAGGTACATAACCCAACTGTCGCGCGGCGCTCAGCACACGTTCTCGTGTTTCCTCGCTGATGCCCATGTGCGGTACATCATTGAGCACGAAGGACACAGTGGTGCGCGAAACGCCCGCGAGCTTCGCGACCTGGCTACTCGTGACGCGCGTTGTGGCGGCCTTTTGACTCATTTTATTTTCCACAACAGAGAGACAACATCACATGTGGTCAGAATCAGGGAGCTTGCGGGAGATATCTGCATCAAACGTCAACTTCGGTACGAGACTCTTTCAACAGGCCCTCCGGAAGCCAGTCACGATGTGCATCGAGCAGATCGTCGACCAGCGCCACGATCTGCTCGACGTCCAGTTCCGCGGCCGTATGCGGGTCGAGCATCGCCGCATGATAAACGTGATCGCGACGTCCGGTCAGCGCAGCTTCGACAGTCAACTCCTGCACACCGATGTTCGTGCGCATCAACGCGGCGAGCTGAGGCGGGAGAGCGCCAACTTGCGTCGGCTGCACACCATTCCCGTCGACCAGACAGGGCACCTCGACGCAACATCCCTGCGGCAGATTCTCGATGAGTGCAGTGTTCGGCACATTGCCATAGATGACGTTCTGCGTGCCGGATTCTATTGAGTGAATAATCGTCGCGCCATATTCGACCGAGCGCCTGATCATGCTCAAACCCTTCAGATTTGCCACGGCACCGTCATGACGGCTGTCCATTACCTTGAAACCATGCCCGATCAACGCAGCCCGCAACATCTCGGGATCCTGCGATCCTGGTTCGCGAAGCTCTCGCTCGATAAAATCCCACGACACTTCATAAACCTGACATCGCCCGGGGTACTCGTCGAGCGGAATATTGAATCTGTCGAGCAGATCTTCGCGCCCACGCTTGATAAACCAAGGAACATATTCGCTGAAGTGTTCACTCGATTCAGTGGGAAAGTAGCCGAGTCTGTGCAAGATCTCGTAGCGCACCCGATTTGCATCAGGTACTCGCCCTTCGGCCCGCACGCGATGTAATGCGGGGTAGAGATCTTCACCGTTCCGGCCAAATTTCAGGAAAAAGGCCATGTGATTGATGCCGGCACATATATAGCGGATTTCGTCCAGAGGTACACCAATATCCTTCGCAAGTTCCGCAGCCGTGCCCTGTACGCTGTGACATAGTCCCACGGTACGAATCGACGACGCGCGATTCATCGCCCAGCAAATGATCGCCATGGGATTGACGTAGTTCAAATGAAGAGCATGTGGACACATGCGCTCCATGTCGCCGAGCAAGTCGAGCATCACAGGTATTGTGCGCAATCCTCGCATGATCCCGCCGATGCCTATCGTGTCGCCTATGGTTTGTTCGACCCCATATCGTTTTGGAATCTCGAAGTCGATCACGGTCGCAGGCTTATAGCCCCCGACCTGAATCAGATTGAGCACGTAATCGGCACCGTCCAGTGCTCGCAGGCGATCAGTTGTCGCGACTATCTCTGGATTCGCCTGCAGGTGCCCTGCTACCCGGCCCGCAACTAGCGTCGACAGTTCAAGCCGCCGTTCGTCGATATCGTGCAGCGCGATACTGGCGTCGGCGAGTTCCGGATAGGCGAGTATGTCCCCGAGCAGATTGCGCGCGAATACCGTGCTTCCCGCTCCAATCAACGCGATCTTGATGGGCTTTCCCGATGACATCACACGCATCTCCGTTCTATATCCATAAGCGACCACAACGACCAGTCTACCTGGCGTGCGTGATTTCATTGACCTTTACATTGGCCTCCTTGAGCGCTGTCGCCGCACTGGCCTGCCCCAACAGGATCGACTCGATAGCCGCATCCATGATCGCGTCGATCTGCGCGCCTCCCTTCGCAATGGGCGGCTGGAACGTCGTCGCCTTCGTCATGTCGAAGAAGGCGCGCGTATCGATATTGCGTTTGGCATGTGCGTCGATGGTTATTCCGTCGAGATCCTGTATCGCGGGAAACACCACGCCGCGTTGAGCGACAATTTTCTGGCATGGCGCAGAGGCAAGAAATTTGACCCATCTCCACGACGCTTCCTTGTGCTCACTCCCACTCCAGATTGAATCCGCCAGCCCGTTGAACATCGTCACGCGTCCGACCGGACCTTTGGGAAGGACGGCATAACCTACTTCGAATTTAGCGTTCTGCGCATACCAGTTGACCATCCATGAACCGTCGCTCACCATGGCAGTCTTTCCCGCAGCGAAAAGTGCAGAACTCCCAAGCCTGCTGGCCTCGTCGAATCGGGCGGAATAGCCTTTCTTCGTCAGGCTCACAAACCATTCGAGCGTGCGAGCGAGGCGCGGATCGTCGTAGTAGTAGCGAGTGCTCCATGGACCATCGTTATATTTGAAGCCTTCCGACACCGCAAACGTGCTCCATTCGGTCTGGCCCATCATGCCGCCAGCCCGGGCGATCTGATAGCCACGCACCGCCACGTGCTGCGCATCGAACTGTTTCGAATCGCCGCGATTGCCGTTAGTGTCAATTGTCAGGCGCGCAATCGCTTTTTCGAACGTTCCGCCGTCACGATCATTCCACGTCCAGTCCGATATCGAAGCAGGATCAATACCGGCATCCCTGAACATCTGCTTGTTGTAGACCAGTGCGACTGTGTCCCAATCCTTAGGCAAACCGTATTGATGCCCCTCTCTGGACCAGTTCTTTAGCAGCGCCGGATAAAAACTATCTGTTTCCATCTTATCCCGCTGAATGTACGAAGTGAGATCAACTAGTTGTCCGTTGGTTACCATCTCGGGATATTTCATCAAATGATTGGTGAAAACATCTGGCGCCGTGCCCGACACGAACTGCGTCGTCAGCACAGTCCAATAGTCCTCCCATCCGACTTGTGAGATCCTGATATGGATATCCGGGTTCTCCTTCTCGAACTGAGCGGCACATGCCTGATAGGCGGGTCGCTGATTCGCGTCCCATAGCGCATATCGGATTTCGGTGCCACCTGCGTGAGCGAGGAACGTTGCAACCATCCCTGCGATCATCGCGGTAGTCCGCGCCATCGAGCACACTTGACGCAAGTGCAGAAAGAACTTCATTCGCATCTCCGCAATCCGAACACCATCACTATTCCAGTCGGGGGTTCGTGGCATTCGCCTGACCGATTATTTTCCGCCGATGGACTGCACGGATTGGACGACATAACGCCCAAGGAAAAGCAGCAACGCGAGCGTCGGAACGATCGCCAGACAGGTTGCAGCCATCAGCCCCGTCCAGTCTGGTGCTCCTTGCGGCGCCTGTGACTTGAACGTCTGCAGAGCGACGGTCAGCACCTGGACCTCATCGGCGTTCGCCACGATGAACGGCCAAAAGAATTCGTTCCAGGCATTGACGCCGGACAGGATTGCGACAGTGGCAATGGGTGGCACGCTAAGCGGAACGACAACTCTCCAGAAAATCGTCCAGTACGATGCACCGTCAAGACGCGCCGCCTCCTCAAGCTCGCGCGGAATCGACAAGAAAGTCTGGCGAAGATAGAAGACTGCAAATGCCCACACCAGAAGAAACGGTGCGACCATTCCGGCATAAGTATTGAGCCAGCCAAGTTCCTTGACCAGAACGAAGTTGGGAATAAACAGAATGATGTTCGGAAGCATCAGCGACACCAAAAACAGGGCAAATATCGGCTCTCGTCCACGAAAACGCAAACGCGCGAATGCATAGGCAGCCATCGAACTAAATATGACCTGCCCAGCTACAACCAACCCCGAGAAGATCACCGAATTCAATAAGGCTCTCAAGAAATTCACGTTTCCGCCTGAACCGCCGGCCGCAAGTGCGGCATCGTTCGACACCCAGCCAAGCGCGCGTCGAAAGTTTTCGAGTGTAAATACTGAAGGCAACCAGGAGCCCATTGACGCGTATAGATCGGCTGGTGGCGTAACTGCCGTTCGCAACACGATCCAGAACGGAATCAAGGCACCCACGATCATGATTGCGAGTGCGCACCAGGCAAACAGACGCCCTCCGCCGACACCTTTGAGAGATCGCGCTGCCCCTCCGACCGCATTGTGCGCTGTATCTGCGTCGAAGCTGAAGAGCGCGAGGTCCGACTCATTCGCGCGGAAGAGCCACATCTGAGCCGCCGTGTACAACATCATGAGCACCAGCAATGTAATAGACATTGCGCACGCATAGCCCATCTTGTGATATTTGAAGGCGTTCTCGTATATGTAATAGACGATCACACGTGTCGAACCGGCGGGCCCGCCACTCGTGGCCACGGCGATCGTATCGAAGATCTGAAATGCCCCCGTGATGCTTGTCACCAGTACGAACAACGTGACGGGCCGGAGTAACGGCAACGTAATCCGGAAAAATATCCGCCACTCACTAACACCATCCAGGATTGCAGCCTCGTATAGACTCCGCGGAATACGTTGCATGCCTGCCAGAAACAGAAGCGACACCATGCCGGTGTACCGCCACGTGTTGACCGCAGCTACTGTTGCGAGAGCCTCAAGCGGCGAGCTAAAGAATGTGTGGGTGTTAGCGCCGACTGACTGCAGCGTGGCATTGACCCACCCGAGCATCGGGTCGAGCAACCACACCCAGATCAACGCCACTAGCACGTTCGAAAGAAGAAATGGCAAAAGTACGATCGCGCGTATGACGATCGCACGGCTCAAGCGGTCCATTAATACCGCGAGTAGCAGTCCCGTCGCTGTCTGCATCGGGATGTTGAAAATGACGTAGCACGCTGACAGCTTAAGCGCGTGCCAGAACTCGCCATCGGCAAGCATTGCACGGTAGTTATCGAAGCCAACGTCGCGTGGCGGCGACATCAGGTTCCAGTCACTCATGCTGATGCCTATCGCCCGCACCGCCGGGAGAAGATAAAAGACGACGAGACCGAACAGGGATGGCAGGATCATCAACCAGGCAGTGAACGCTTCCCGGTCGCGAAATCGTGAACCCGTTTGCACCGCTGTTATGAGCGATTGAGCGCCATCGACCGGAGCCGTTGTCATTTCAATCTCGCCCCCCGCTAACACGCGTTAGCTGCGAATTCAAAAAAAGACGCTGTTTCGCGTCCCGATTCTCAGAACAGATCAACATTCAACCTGCTTACTCTCAGCGTAGGCAATCCGTCTATGACATTCAAGCGACAGACCGCACGCGCGAGCAACCCGAAACAATTCAGCAATCGTTTAAGCTCGATCGCAGCTCTTAAGTGAACAAGCATCTTGTACGGTTGCATCATCAATACCATCTGACTCAGATATCGCGAAAACGAGGCAATATCCGTCAATTTTCGCCTCTCTGCAGACAATCCCACTTTTCGATTGAAATTTTACTAACTCGTGTTAGATTGGTGATTAGTCGATGCGTCTTGAGTACGACATGTGAACGAGCGCTGCGGCGCAACGCTTGAATGCGCTGTGTCGGATGTGGAATGTTCAGACCAATAGCGCTCACGTCGACGATGCGAGACGTGTGAATGCACTAAAGGAATTTATGATGCGGCTTGCCTGTCGATCTCCCGCCCTTCCGACGAATCTTGATGGTTTCCGCGTTGAGATCAGCGCAAAAAGCTCGCGCGCCGATATCGTGCTTGACCGGCCACCGCGCAACGTCATGTCCATTTCGCAACATGAGCAAATTCAAGCAGTCATTGAAGCTTTAGATAGTGATCCCGCCATCCACGTCATCGTTCTGCGGAGTTCTGGAGAACATTTCTCCAGCGGTATCGACAACGTTGAGTCAAGCCATGCTCGGGCAGAAAATGCATCAAGGCTTGCCTTGGCATTGAGCGCTCCTTCGCGTTGTAGCAAACCAGTGGTCGCAGCGAACCGTGGTTACTGCTCAGGTAGCGCTTTCGAATTGTCTCTGGCATGTGACTTCCGGATCGCCACGGAGACCACGCTCTATGCTCTGCCTACCCTGAGCACCGGTCACATTCTCGGATTCGATAGCGTGACGCGCCTCCATGGAATGATAGGCACAGGCAGGACGCGGGATGTCGTCATGCGGTCCCGCATCATAGACGGAGTGCGGGCCTATGATTGGGGCATTGCTACCGAGTTTGCTGTGGACAATGAACTCGAAAATGTCACCGACGCACTAGTGAGAGAACTTTTTACCTGTTCTCAGATAGGATCTCGTTCGATAAAAAAGCTCCTGAATGACATTGAAGATACGTCATTCGGCTCATACGTGAACGTTTCAATCAGCAACCGGGAAGCGATCTCCGCTTAACGAAAGTGACATCACATCCCGCAGTTTAACGACAACTCCTGTCCGCAGATTCAGAAGCAACATTCGCCCCTCATCTTGAGCTTTAATTGCTCACAGATAAAACCTGTATTCTCTGTCTCTATTTAATCCCTAAACGTCTTTATTCTATACGCACTGCTAACTTCATATATTTTTCCATCGTGTTAGCCTGATCCAGACGTTTAAACGTCAGCACGCTCCGATACCGATCTATAGTCTTGCGTCTATCGTATTCAAGGGATCGTGCTGGATCAGCTGTACATGCTGGAGACGGTTAGATGCAACAGAAACAAAACGCGCTGCAACTCGCGGCCGTAGCCTCGGCCTTGCTTCTCTCGAGTACCATTCATGCTCAATCGAGCGTGACGTTATATGGCTTCATCGACGAAGGCATCAATTTCACGAGCAACGCCTCGGGACATTCTGTGTGGCAGATGGTTGGTGGAAATATCGCGGGTAGCCGCTTTGGCATAAAAGGCAGCGAAGACCTTGGCAACGGCTACAAAGCGGTCTTTCAGATCGAGAATGGATTCAACATCAACAGCGGCCAGCTAGCACAGGAATCGCGGATTTTTGGCCGACAGGCTTTTTTCGGCTTGTCGTCAGATCGCTATGGCACGATCACGCTTGGACGGCAATACGACACAAGCGTGGATACTCTCGGCTTCGCAAGCCTGACGGGTGTGCTCAGTTGGGGCGGTGATGTCACAACGCATCCATTTGATAACGACAACGCTGATTGGGACTTCCGTGTAAGCAATGCAATCAAGTATGTGACGCCAACCTACCATGGCCTGACAGGCGAAGCGATGTACGCATTCGGGAACGATGCAAACAGCTTCGCCAACAACCGCTTGTGGGGCGCCACGCTGAACTACCATTCCGGTGAGCTCACGGCAGCCATCTCGTATCTGAAGATGAATCATCCAGGCCAGACGACATCGGGGGCAATATCAAGCGGAGAACTCTTCGACGCTTCATCGCAGCAGGATGTCGGTGTTGCGGTGCATTATCGCTTTCCGAAGATCGCAATAGGTGTCGCATGGTCTCATGTCGACGTGTACGGTCCGACCGGCAATGCATGGTTGGGCAACGTCGACCTTCCCAACGAAGCACGTTGGAACTCGTGGAAATTCGACAATCTTGAAGTGAATGCACAGTACTATTTCAAACCAAACTTCTGGCTCGGCGCGGTCTATACATTCACCATGGCGCACCTTTCCGCAAATGACAGCCGCTACGTTCCAAAGTGGCATCAACTTGCATTCATGCTCGACTACGACGTGAGCAAACGCACCTCGCTGTACGCACAGGCTGCATTCCAGCATGTCGTCAGCGCGCATACAGGCACGAGTTTCGACGAAGCTAGAATTGTTGATGCATCCGCCGCAGCATCAGGTGGTGTAAATCAGATGGTATTTCGACTCGGAATTATGCACACATTCTAATTTCAATTGTTGCGAATGCATACGTCAATCCTAGAAATATCTGGAGATATCTTTAGTCAACAATTTTTCCAGACTATACCAACGTATAGCATTCCTTATCATACTGTACGGTTATGAGCCCTTTGTAGATCTTGTCCTGCTCTTAAGCCGAGAATATAGTGAATTACCTGATTCGCTTTTTCATGAAACACTTTTCAGTGCTGGCATGAGTAACGCGGAAGGGTTTGGTATGTGAATTCGAAGTCGTTTGAAGACGTTTTCTCCTTGACTCATAGGAGCGGCGTCACCACCTCGAATTCATTACTTCATCGTATTTTGGGTCGTCATGATCCGGGAGCCAGTTATGAGTATCAGAAGCAGCTTGCTGAAGGGTCCACTGGGTTTTGGTGGTGCGCCACTAGGCAATATGTTCCGTAATATCCCGCAAGAAGAGGCACTGGAGACTGTAGAAGCAGCGTGGAAGCAAGGCGTTCGCTACTTCGATACGGCGCCCTTCTACGGAGCGGGACTGTCGGAACTGCGTGTTGGTGAAGCTCTGTCCAGGCACAAGCGCGACGAGTACATCTTAAGCACTAAAGTGGGTCGAATCATTCTCGACGAGATGGAAACGGGCAAGCGCGACCTTGGAGAAAAAGGTGGACTGTTCGAGTTTGGTCGAAAGAACAAGATTCTTTACGACTACACGGAGAGCGGAACGCTGAAGTCTATCGAGGATAGCTTGAAGCGTCTTCAAACTGATCGACTGGATTTCGTGTGGATTCACGACATCGCGCAGGATTTCCATGGGGACGCGTGGATCACACAGTTTGACACCGCTCGCAAGGGAGCATTCCCGGCGCTGATGCGCTTGCAGGAAGAGGGCGTCATTAAGGGCTGGGGGCTCGGCGTCAACCGGGTTGAGCCTATCGAACTGACACTCGGGCTGACCGACGCAAAACCGAACGGCATGCTCGTGGCCGGGCGCTATTCGTTGCTTGATCACGAACTGGCTTTACAACGTTTGATGCCTGCCGCTGAAGAGAAAAAGGTCGACATTGTGGTCGGCGGTCCCTACAGCTCAGGCGTACTCGCAGGTGGTACTCACTTTGAGTATCAAAAAGCATCCCCTGAAATTCTCGCGAAGGTCGCCGAAATCAACGCCGTATGCGATCGCCACAAGGTGCCTGTCAAGGCGGCGGCATTGCAATTTTCGCTAGCGCATCCAGCATCGGCAGCCGTCATTCCTGGCGCCAGTCATCCGTCCCGGATAGCTGAGGATATCGCAGCGTTGAAGTTCGCGATTCCCGATGATTTCTGGCGCGAGATGCGAAAACTGAGCCTCGTATCACCACTCGCACCATTACCAATCGACCGGAAATAGAGGAGGCGTCATGGCTGAAGCATCCACGAGTATTGATATCCCCCTGTCCGCTGATCAGGTATGGCAATTGATCGGTGGGTTCGGATCATTGCCGGACTGGCTTCCTTACATTCCCAAGAGTGAATTGAGCGAAGGTGGGCGCGTGCGGCACCTGGCCAATCCGAATGGGGAGACGATTGTCGAGCGCCTGATCGCGTTCGACGACGCAGCCCGCAGTTATACCTACGCAATTCTGAAGGCACCCTTTCCCGTGAAAGACTATCTCTCGACCCTAAAGGTCTCTGAGACCGGTACCAAGGCAAGCCGAGTGGATTGGTCAGGTCACTTCACGCCCACGACCGTGAGTGAGAAGGAGGCCTCGAAGCTGTTTCAGGGCATCTATGAAGATGGGCTAAAGGCACTCGCGCAGGGACTGGAGAAGAGCGGGAAGTGAGTGTTCGAACGATAGCGAGCCCAACATACTTCATCTGGGTTGAATTTCAATTCGCCCCACCGGAGTTATTGGTCTCGGCCGTCGATCACATTCGGTATTGGACGCGCAACGCCTTCGGCCACTGGCTGAAGGCGAACGCATAGAGAGCATCTCACCGGAATACGTCCTTCGGCACTTCAGACCGCGCAACCGGCGGCTTCTCTCATCGCTTATTCGGAGCAAAAGCGTGCAAATTGATCTTTCAGGAAGAACGGCCATCGTTAGCGGGTCCAGTGGAGGGATCGGCTTTGCCATCGCCGAGGGGCTTGCTGCGTCGGGCGCAGATACCATTATCACCGGCCGATCGAAAGACGCTGTCGACAATGCCATCGCACGAATTCGCGAAAACGTCGCTGACGCAAAATTGCACAGCGTTCCGGGCGATCTGAGTACTCAAGCAGGCATCGATGCGCTGATCAAAGCGGTACCGGATGCAGACATTCTGGTCAACAACCTAGGGGTTTTCGGTCCCGGAGATCTCTTTACCACGAGGGATGAAGACTGGGAACGCTATTTCAACATCAACGTCATGTCCGGCATACGGCTCACCCGTGCCTATCTGCAAGGCATGATGGCGCGCGAGTGGGGTCGTGTCGTCTTTATGTCCTCAGAGTCTGGACTCAAGATCCCTCCGGATATGCTCGCCTACGGATTCTCGAAAACGGCACAGCTCAGTATTGCGCGTGGAATAGCGAAGTTTGCTGCTGGAAGTGGCGTGACAGTCAATTCCGTTTTGCCCGGCCCAACAGCGTCCGAAGGCGCGCGCAAAATGGTCGCCGAAACCGCAAAGAAGGAAGGCAAGACGATTGAGCAGGCGCTGAACGAATTCGTCATGGCAACGCGTGGATCGTCAATCATCCAACGCGCAGCTTCGACGGACGAGGTCGCAAATATGGTTGTGTATGCATGTTCACCCCAGGCGTCAGCGACAACGGGGGCAGCGTTACGTGTTGACGGTGGCATCGTCGATAGCATCGCGTGACTCAAGTCGTCGTTCTGGTTTTCGATAATTTATATCTCACTACGAATTGTCTTCGTGCTTTACGAAAAGATATATGGAATCCAATAGATTCAAATTCGAACACTGGCTCGTTAAATCAACTTGCTAGTCCCGATTCATGCAAATGGAGCAGACATGGCCAAGATCTTGTGCGTTCTTTACCCTGATCCGGTTACCGGATATCCCCCTGCGTATGTGCGCGACGAAATTCCGACGATTACTCACTATCCCAACGGGCAAACTGTGCCATCGCCAGTTGGTCCACTCGGATTCAAGCCGGGCGAACTGGTAGGCTGCGTGTCAGGCGAATTGGGGCTACGCGACTATCTCGAGAAGAATGGTCACGAACTCGTGGTGACCAGCGACAAAGACGGCGCTGACTCGACCTTTGATAAGCATCTGGTTGACGCGGATGTCGTCATTTCGCAGCCGTTCTGGCCTGCCTATCTGACGGCGGAACGCATAGCAAAGGCCACGAATCTGAAACTCGCACTCACCGCGGGCATCGGCTCGGATCACGTGGATCTGAAAGCGGCGGCTGAGCGCGGCATCACCGTCGCAGAAGAGACTTTTTCAAACAGCATCAGCGTCGCCGAGCACGTCGTGATGATGGTGCTCGGCCTGGTTCGCAATTACCTTCCAGCGCACCAGTTCGCAGTGAATGGAGGATGGAACATTGCAGATTGTGTGAGTCGCAGCTATGACGTCGAGGGAATGCATTTCGGTACGCTGGGTGCTGGGCGGATCGGACTTGCGGTATTGCGTCGACTGAAGCCCTTCGATGTGAAACTGCATTACTATCAGCGCCATCGCCTTCCTGGGGACGTCGAAGCAGAACTCGGCCTGATTCATCACGAAACACCCGAAGATCTCGACAAGGTTTGCGACATCATCAATCTCCAGATGCCGCTCTACCCTTCGACCGAAGGCTTTTTCAACGAGAAGATGCTCGGACTGGCCAAACGCGGCTTTTATCTCATCAACACCGCGCGAGGCGCGTTGAGCGACCGGGACGCGATTGTGAAGGCGCTGCAATCGGGACATCTGGCGGGCTATGCGGGCGATGTATGGTTCCCGCAGCCGGCACCCGTCGACCATCCGTGGCGCACAATGCCGTACAACGGCATGACGCCGCACATGTCAGGCAGTTCGCTGTCGGGCCAGGCGCGATACGCCGCCGGCACCCTTGAGATCCTTCAATGCTTCTTTGAAGGCAGACCGATACGGCCAGAGTATCTGATTGTAGATGGCGGGAATCTTGCGGGAACGGGTGCTCGCTCGTACGCGCTGACCTGATTTGCCCTGCACCGCTCATCTCGATTCTCATACTACAAACGCCTTCCGTCTTTTCTCCTTTTGCACTGCATCTGGCTAATGGCCGGACGCAGTGCTTTCGATACGAAGCTGCCTGCGTGCACTTGCACAACCTTTCTTCGTCACTGCGATTACGCGAAGTTAGAGTGCTTTCACGCTTGGCGGCTGCTTTGAATATCGCTGATCATGGACAATGCACTCGATTATCTCGTTTCAGGTAGTTTTAGCATTGGTGTAGAACTTCCGCTCGACAACGACTGGGTGGCTGCTTCCCGGCAAGGGAGTCATCCAGGCATTCCAGACATGAGCCATCACGCAGAACTGGCTCAACTCGTCGACCGGCTGGGCTTTCGCGCCATGTGGGTGCGAGACGTACCGCTTTTCGATCCGTCCTTCGGCGACGCGGGGCAAACATACGACGCATTCACCTATCTGGGCTACCTCGCGGCAATTACCGAACGAATCCTCCTCGGAACAGCGGCCATTGTATTGCCCCTGCGAGAACCGTTACTTACGCTTAAATCGGCTGCCACGATACAGAGTCTTAGCCACGGCAGATTGCTTTTAGGTGTCGCGAGCGGCGACAGACCCGTCGAATACCCAATCTTCCGGCGCGATTACGCGCTACGAGGTGAGAACTTTCGGGAGCAGATTGCGATACTGCGAAGCGAAGGTCGCGACTATTTGCCTGCTGGCATCGAGGTTCTCCCCGATCTGCACCCCTCATTGCCGATTCTCGTCGCAGGTCTCGCGCAGCAGCAGCTCCCATGGCTCGGTGAGCACATGGATGGTTGTCTTGCCTACCCAGGTACGCCTGACGACCACCGGCGTCGCAGTGCTGCATGGCGTGCAGTGGCCGGCAACAAGCCCTATGTCAGTGTTCTCCATCTGGATCTGGCTAAGAATCGATTTGAGCCACTTGCACGGCATCGGTTTGGCGTTCGCGCGGGTTGCAATGCGCTGATCGATGAACTGACGGCAATGCGTGCCGCGGGCGTACAGCACATCTCCCTGCATTTCAGGAGGAATCACCGCCCAATCAAGGAAACTCTGCAAGAACTTGCCACCGAGGTCCTTCCATACTTCCATTCAAACGATCCGGCAGCAGTGGCAATTGCGTAAACCTCTCGTCTCGGAAGGCTGTTTCGAGCAGCGGTCCGGGATCGGGAACTGCGCGTCGAACTGGGCTTTCCCTGTTAAGTGATTCCCTATTTCGACAACCGACCACGCTTTGCGACCACCAGACTGATAACGACCCACTTCGGCAGGCTGATCGATTTTGCAGAGCGTCTCAACTCGAACTGAGACCGGCCACAGGCCTGCTCGATCATTTGAGACAGCTTTGACTGCAGAGTT
>NZ_QBUY01000138.1 GCF_003121405.1 Paraburkholderia sp. C35
CCCCATCCCCACCCCCGGAGAATGGCCCGACGACATCCGCGCACGGATCCTCGAAGTGCAATCAAAAGCAGGCTTCGTCCCCAACGTCTTCCTGACACTAGCGCATCGCCCCGACGAATTCCGCGCCTTCTTCGCCTATCACGATGCCTTGATGCTAAAAGAAGGTGGCCTGACAAAAGGCGAACGGGAAATGATCGTCGTGGCAACCAGCGCAGTAAACAACTGCCTCTACTGCGTAGTCGCCCACGGCGCCATTCTCAGAATCTACGAAAAAGGCCCTTTACTGGCCGATCAGATTGCCGTCAATCACAACAAGGCCGACATCACGCCCCGACAAAAAACCATGCTGGATTTCGCGCTGAAGGTCTGCCGCGACTCGGCAAGCGTCGATGACACCGACTTCGAAACGCTTCATGCCCACGGCTTCAATGATGCCGACATCTGGGACATCACCGCCATCACAGCATTCTTCGGCCTGTCGAATCGCATGGCGAATGTGATCTCGATGCGCCCCAACGACGAGTTCTACCTGATGGGCCGCATACCGCGCGAAAAGAGCGAATAAGGGAGCGCAGGCGCTATTGCTCCATCGCCCGTGAACGCGGCGCCAGCGGCGACGACATCAACGCTTCCAGCGACATCGGCCGCGCCAGATGATAGCCCTGCCCGTGCGCCGCGCCGATCGTGCGCAGCAGTTCGAGCGTCGCCTGATCCTCGATGCCTTCAGCGACCACCGTCAACTCCAGCGATTCCGCCATCCGTACGATTGCGCGCACGATCGCGCGGCTGCGCGCGCTTTGCGTCAACTCGAGTACGAACGACTTGTCGATCTTCAACCCGCTGAAGCGATACTGGTGCACATAACTCAACGAAGAAAAGCCCGTGCCGAAGTCGTCGAGCACCACGCACATGCCGTTGTCCGCGAGACTTTGCATCGTGTTGCGCGCAAGATCCGGCTCGGCGACGAGCGCACCCTCCGTCAGTTCCAGCGAAATGCGCGAAGGATGCACGCCGTAGCGCTTCAGCAGTTCGAGCAGTTCGTCCGCGAATTCGGGGCGCGTAATGCTGTAGCTCGACAGGTTCACCTGCACGGGCGGCCACTCGACATGCTCCGGCTGCGCGAGTATCTCCGCCACACGCGTGAGCATGTACATGTCCAGACGCCCGATCATCTTCAGGCCTTCGACTGCCGGCAAGAAACGTCCCGGCGCCCACACTTCGCCATTCGGCTGCCGCCAGCGAATCAATGCCTCCAGCGCGACGAGCCGGCCACTGTCGATATCGACGATAGGCTGAAAATACGGCAACAGTTCGTCGTTGCGCTTGAGCGCATTGCGCAGCGCGCCTTCCGTTTCGATCTGATCCGATAGCTCGCGGCGCATCTGATGGTTGAACACCGCAAAGCTGTCGCGGCCACGGTTCTTCACGCGATACATCGCGGCATCGGCATCGCGCAGCAGATCGGCAGGCTTCAGATGATGCGCACTGTCGGCACTCACCACGCCGACGCTGCACGAGGTGAATACCGTCTGCTCGCCAATGTTGAATGGCGTATCGAACGCCGCCAGAATGCTCTCGGCAAGCGACAGCACCGTCTGCAGGTTTGCGTTCGGCACGACCACGGCGAATTCGTCGCCGCCCAGCCGCGCGAGCACATCGTCACGTCGCAGGCATTCGCGCAAACGTCTCGCCACTTCGACCAGCAAGGCATCGCCGAACAGATGGCCCAGGCTGTCGTTGACGACCTTGAATCGGTCGAGGTCGATGAAGAGCACCGACAACGGCTCGCCCCGTTTGCTATAGCCAAGCCACGCCGCTTCGAGCCGCTCATACAGATGCGAGCGGTTCGGCAGGCCCGTCAACGCATCGTGATAGTTCTCGTGCAACAGCCGCGCGTTAGCCGCATCGAGTTCCTGCGTGCGCGCGAGCACGCGCGCTTCGAGTTCGAGATTTGCGGCATGCTGCGCTTCCGCGAGACGTCGCCGTGACAGCGCCGTATCGATATGGCGCGACACGAAGGTCAGCAACTCCTGATCGCGCCCGTCATAGCGCACACTCGACGAATAGCTCTGCACCACGAGCACGCCGCGCACCACGCTGCCGTCGAACAGCGGCACGCCCAGCCACGAGCGCAAACGGATGTTCTCGCTGTCCAGCTTGATCTCGCCCTGTTCGACGAGACGCACGGCGTCGCTGGTGTCGAGCAGGCAGGGCACGCGCTCGCGGATCACGTACTCTGTCAACCCGCGTTCGCCGCGGCGTGGCGCGGGAATCTGATGCTGCGTTTCATCGATGTAATACGGAAACGACACTTCTTCCGACGCCGGATCGAACAGCGCGACATAGAAGTTCTTCGCATACAACAATCCACCGACGATCGCATGCAGGCTGCGAAAGAACTTGCCGATATCGACCGATTGACTCGACAGCTCGGCGATTTCGAACAACGCCGCCTGCAAATGCTGTGCACGCTCGCGCTCGGCAATTTCCGCGCGCAACGTATCGTTCAGATGCGACAGCTCGGCGGTGCGGCGCGCGACTTCGGCTTCGAGGCCCACGCGGTGCAGAATGCGGTCGAGCGCCATCGCCACGTGCCGCGCGACCACCAGAAACAGCGCGCGGTCCTCGGCACTGTAGATGCGCGACGCATCGTAGACCTGCATCGTCACCATGCCGAAGACTTCATCGGACGCATTCTTCAGCGGTGCGCCCATCCAGAACTTCGGTCTATGCCCGACGCAATGAAAGCGCCCCGTAGCGGTCGCTTCGATAATGCCTTTTTCGTCGACCAGCAGCGGCTGGCCCGTGGTCAGCACATACCCCGTCAGCGACAGCCGCTCGGGATCGACCGTGTCCATGTGATTCGTATCGACGGCTTCCGTGTCGATCAGGTCGATGTAATACGGATACGTGACCGCGCCCGTTTCGCGGTCATACAGTGCGAGATAGAAATTCTCCGCGTCGATCAGCGTGCCGAGCCGCTCGTGAATGGCCTGCAGGAACTCGCCGCGCTCGCTGATCGAGCTGGCCAGATATGCGATGTCGTACAGCACGCGCTGCACGTTTTGCGCGCGCACCAGCGCATCCGTCTGCATCTGTTCGCCGATCGCGCGGGCGAGCGCCGCAAAGGCGGGGTCCCATGCGCGCGATGCAGGCGCGAGCAGCCAGCCGAGCGACAGGTCGCTGCGGCCCGTAGGCCACGCACACCAGCCGCGCTCGGCGCACGCATCGTGCAGCATGGCGGGGACGATTGTGCGCGGCCAGTCGAACTGCGTGGTGCCTTCGCGCACCAGTTCGAGATGCTGGCCCGCGCGATACCACGCCCACGGCACGCCGCGTGTTTCCACCGCGCGCGCCGCTTCGTCGATCGATCGCGTTCCCGTCCCGTTTGCCGACAAATCGGCATTCCACATAAATCTGCCCCTGCGCCGCCGCGTAATTGTGTTCCGCCCAGTACGTCGACGGGAGCCGACGCATCAGCGCTCACTCCCTTCTCCTGCACAACCAGTTATATCGACGTAAGCCATAGCAAACTTAATGTATCTGGCCCGCAAATAAAATCCCCGGCTGCAAGCAAACGTTTGCTTTAACAATTTGCGCATTCGGTTTTGCCCTGATTGCTGCGGAACGGCATTTGCTGTTCATCTACTGTCCGCGCCGTTCGCGCGCTCGCGTCTTACGCTTCGCTTGCGCGGCGCATCAGCATCAGTTCGAGGAGCAGACATGCAAGCACATACGAAGGGCCCGGTGCACGCGGATATCTTCCGGCTCGGCCCGCGCGACTGGGTGCCGAACAATGCGCATCTTCCCGTCATTCTGTATCGCGACGTGCTGGAAGGCGGTGCCGGAGGGCTCGCCGATGCATTCGAAGCGATGTTTCAGCGCAACGGCTGGCCGCCGAAATGGCGCAACGGCATCTTCGATTATCACCACTTCCATTCGTCGGCGCATGAGGTGCTGGGCATCGCCGCGGGTGCCGCAGACGTGATCGTGGGTGGTCCGGGCGGCCGTGCCGTCCATCTGGAAGCGGGCGACGTGCTGCTGTTGCCGGCAGGCACGGGACACTGCCTCGAGTCGTCGAGCGGGCCGCTGGAGGTGATCGGCGCGTATCCGCCGGGACAGCAGTGGGATATCCGGCGCGACGCGCTGACGGAGAAAGAACGCACCGCGATGGAGGCGCTGCCGTTTCCGCACAGCGACCCTGTATGCGGCGCGCAAGGGCCGTTGCTGGAGAGTTGGGTGGTACCGGCCTGAGCGCAGCGTCAGTGCTGCAACCCCCAGCGTCGCACCGTAACGCGCTCCAGCGTGTCGAACACGAGATGCTCGACCAGCAGGCCAATCGCGATCACGGCAGCCAGACCCGCGAAAACTCTGTCCGTGTACAACTCGTTGCGGTTCTGGAAGATGTACCAGCCCAGTCCGCCGTTGCCGCTGCTCGCGCCGAACACCAGTTCGGCGGCGATCAGCGTGCGCCATGCGAAGGCCCAGCCCACCCGCAGGCCCGCAAGAATGGACGGCAGCGCGGCAGGCACGAGAATCAGCACGACGTGGCGCAACCCCGTTAGCCCGTAGTTGCGCCCTGCCATCCTCAAGGTCGCAGGCACGGCGCGAAATCCCGAGTACGTATTGAGCGCGAGTGGCCACAGCACGGCATGCACGAGCACGAACAGCAGGCTGCCCGTACCCAGCCCGAACCAGAGCAGCGCCAGCGGCAACAGGGCGATGGAAGGCAGTGGATTGAACATCGCCGTGAGCATCGACAGCAGATCGCGGCCAATGCGCGTCGATACCGCGAGCGAGGTCAGCACGAACGCGAGCGCGACGCCGATCAGATAGCCGCGCAACAGCACCGACATCGAAACGGCGGTTTTCTGCAGCAGTTCGCCCGAAGCAATGCCCTGCACGAATGCCGTGAAGGTCGCGCCGAAAGTGGGCAGCAACAGGTCGTTGTCGATTGCACGCGCGGCGATTTCCCATACCGCGATCAGCACGATGGCGATGATCGTCTTGCTCAGCCATGATTGATTCGCAAGACGCCGCGCGAGCGGCAGCGGCGCTTCGACGGCGAAATCGCCCACTGGTTCGAGCGGCCGCTCGTATTCGGCGCGCACGGGCGGCAACAGGTTGGAAGGCGTGCTCATTGTTTCGACTCCGCCTCTTCGAACAGCAGGCGATGAATCTGCGCGACACGATGCTGGAAATCGCTGCGGCCAAAGCTGTCCTGTGTGTACTGATGGCTGTTGAGTTCCGCGCGCACTCGGCCCGGATGCGGCGACAGCAACAGAATGCGGTTGCCGACGATCAGCGCTTCTTCAATCGAATGCGTGACGAACAGCAGCGTGAAGCGAACCTCCTCCCACAAGCGCAACAACTCTTCCTGCATCTTGCGGCGCGTGAGGGCGTCGAGCGCGGCGAACGGTTCGTCCATCAGCAGCACGCGCGGCTGCATCGCGAGCGCCCTTGCAATCGCCACACGCTGCTTCATGCCGCCCGACAAGGTATGCGGATAGGCATCGGCGAACTGCGCCAGACCAACCTTGTCGAGATAGTGCTGCGCGCGTTCTTTTGCTTCGGCGCGGCTCAGCTTTTTCGCGGCGCGCAACGGAAAGGCAATGTTCTCCAGCACGGTTTACCACGGCGGCAACTGGTCGAATTCCTGAAACACGACGATCCGATCCGCGCCCGGCGCGCGCACGACTTCACCGTCGAGCGTGATCGTGCCCGAAGCCGGTTTGATGAAACCGCCCACTGCCTTGAGCAAGGTCGATTTGCCGCAACCCGACGGACCGAGCAGCACAAAACGGTCGCCGCCATAGACATCGAAGCTGACGTCATGTGTGGCGCGCACCACGCGCTCGCGGGTACGGTATTCGAGGCTCACGTTATCGACGGCAAGCAGGCGTTGTGAATGCGCCGGCTCGCTAGTCTGCGTCGCGGCAGTTTCAGGAAAAAGGATAGAAGGATTCGCGACCATTAGCGCGCTCCTTTGATTCTGGCTGTGTGCGGGATGACGTTCACGATGACGACGCGGCTTAAGCAAAACGACAACATAAGATGCGCGTCGTCAAAGCCCAACCAATGAATGTGCATATTCAATGCGCTGTGATGCATAAGCGCCGCAAATCGCGTTATGACCGCGGAAATGTCTTATCCGGCATCGGTTATCAAATGACTTCTCAGAAGCAGAAAACCCGCTTTTTTAGCGGGTTTTCGTGCGGTTCCCGGCCGTGTCAATCAGCTTCCGGTGGCTGTTGCCGGATCGTCGAAGAAGTAGTCTTTCCACGATTTCGGCTCGTTGCGAATCACGCCGACGCGATACATGAACTGCGCCAGCGCCAACGTATTTTGCGGCGCGACCTTGAATTGCACCTGCGGATTGCGGATCACCGCTAGCAACAGCTTGCGATCCGTTTTCGACTGATTCACCCGGATATAGATATCGGCAGCCGCTTCGGGATTCGCCGTAATGTACTGCGCCGCGTCGGCGAGTCCGTTGACGAAGGCGCGATAGGTCTTCGGATTCTCGTTGCGGAATTTCTCCGTCGCGTAGAGCACGGTGGCCGAACTCGGCCCGCCGAGCACATCGTATGAATTCAGCACGATATGCGCTTTCGGATTGCCTGCGAGTTCCTGCTCCTGAAACGGCGGATTGCCGAAATGCCCCGTGATTTCCGTGCCGCCCGCGATGATGGCCGCGGCTGCATCGGGATGCGGCACGGCCTGCGTGAGCTTGTCGAGACGGTTGTAGTCCTTGTCGCCCCACTGCTTCGCGGAGGCGAACTGCAGCACGCGCGACTGCACCGATACGCCGACGGCGGGCAACGCAATGCGATCCTTATCGGTGAAGTCGGCAATCGTCTTCACGTTCGGATTATTCGACACGAGGTAGTACGGCAGATTGCCGAGCGATGCGACGCCCTTCACGTTCTGCTTGCCGTGCGTGCGATCCCAGATGGTGAGCAGCGGACCAACACCAGCGCCCGCAATATCGACGGAGCCTGACAACAGCGCATCGTTCACGGCCGAGCCGCCCGACAGCTTCACCCAGTCCACCTTGATATCGAGTCCTTCCTTGCGCCCTTCTTTCTCGATGAACTGCTGATCGCGCGCGACGTTCAGCAACAGATAGACAATGCCGAACTGTTCGGCAACGCGGATATGACCTTCGGCACGTGCATCGAGCGACGCACCCAGACTGGCTGCACCGAGCGACACAGCCAGCACGGTCGAAACAAAACGGCGAGCGAACGACGGCCGCGCCGCGGCCGGGCGAAATGAAAACGACATCGGAACTCCGGGTATCGAAATGCGGAAATGAAACGCGCGCGCGGCCTAGAACGGTGCGTCGCCTTCGATCGTCGTGCGATACAGCTTGCGGCGCAGATGGTCGGGCGTGCCGGCGGCGAGATGCATCAGCGAGCGGTTGTCCCAGAACACGAGATCGTGTTCTGCCCACTGGTGGCGATAGATGTGTTCGTCACGCACGCTGTGCGCAAAGAGTGCTTCGAGCAATTCGCGGCTTTCGTCTTCGGGCAAGCCGACGATATGCGTCGTGAAGTGCTCGCTCACAAAGAGTGCCTTGCGGCCCGTTTCCGGGTGCGTACGCACGATGGGATGCACCACCGGCTTCACTTCGGCGATCTGTTGCGCCGACAGATTCGGCCGCCACGGGCTGCGCTTTTGCAATTCCGCATATTTTGCAAGGTACGTATGCTCTGCGCTGCGTCCTTCTACTTCTTTGCGTAAATGCTCGGGCAAGGTATCCCACGCGAGGTGCATGTTCGCGAACAGCGTATCGCCGCCTTCCGATGGCAATTCCTGCGCATGCAGCAACGAGCCGAGGCTGGGTTTCTCCTTGTACGAGAGGTCCGAATGCCAGAAGTGGCCGGCGTCGCCAAGTCCGATCGGTTGACCGTTCTCGCGGATATTCGACACGATCAGCACTTCCGGATGGTCTGCCAGCTGGAACTGATGCAGCACGTGTATCTGCAGTGGCCCGAAACGGCGGCTGAAGGCAATGTGCTGCTCGGGCGTGATCTGCTGATCGCGGAACACGAGTACGTGATGGTCGAGATGCGCGCGATGAATGCGGGCGAAATCGTCAGCGGAAAGCGGTTCGTTCAGATCGAGGCCGAGCACTTCGGCGCCAACAGGCGAATCGAACGGAACGATCTCGAGCGGCCGGCGCGCGGCGCCGGTTTGCACACGCGGTGCAGCGTACTGGGAAGACGAAACAGTGGTTGTCACGCTGAATGTTCTTTGCAGGTTGCCAGAATGCAATCAATCTACGGCTCGCCTGCGGGACGCGTCAACGAAGCAAATCCCATACTCATATCTGCTTTAACGATAAACGGCTGGCTCGCACGGAGATCGCACTTTTCTGTCCGGGTACGATCCAAACAAACTGCTGCACGGCTGCGCACGCAACTTGCTAAAACACGTGGCGCCGCGCCGCTGCGCGGCATCATCGCTCGCTAGCGCACAGACGTTCGCTGACGTCGATGACAAGTTCGGGCTAACATCGTGTACCGGCCATTGCCGGTTCGGGGTCTCGCGCCAGTACCATGACCAGGGATTTCATCCATTCGATTACCGTGCTGGCCGCCCTCGCATCGGGACTCTGCAGCGTCTCCGCGATGGCGCTCGAGCTCGACGAGAAGCTCGTCTGCAAGACCGACGCGCACACCTTCATTCAGCCGCTGCTCGACGATCAGTACATCGACCCCAACCCGATGCGCGTCGAAGCCAACTCCGTCAATGCGTTTCGCCCCAAACGCGGGCGTGATCTCACGGCATTTGGCTTTCACGTCTACGCGGTACTGGGCTATCAACGCGACGACGCAATATTCCGCCAGGGCAGCGGCAAGGCGGAATCCGATTCGATCTATGGCGTGGTCGTGTCCGGCCCGTCGGATTCCGTGCGCGTGCGAGTGCAACAGGCCGGCAGCGAAGCCGTCGTCAAACAGGTGCTGCCGTTCGTGCTGACAGCCATCGTGTGCGGCGCGGGCTAGGGGTGTTGTAAATCCCCAAATGGTGCACGCTGCCATCAAACAGAAATCCACCTCCAGCTAATCTCATTCCCGCAATTCATGCGTAGCGGGTTGATCGCGCGCCGCTTCACGGCGACCTTTCCGGCGATTGTTTCGATTTGATGACTCATTCCTGCGCTGCCACGCAAGAGACTGCTGCAGCAACACGGCATTAAATCGGATCCCGCGTTTTCCTATACTCGCCAGGCTGTTTTTTCACTCACTGTCTGGACTAGCTGGAGCTTAACCATGAAAAGAATTCCCGCCGCCGTCGCGGTGCTCGGCGCATTGGCCGCAACCGGCGCGCACGCACAAAGCTCGGTCACGCTGTACGGCATCATCGATGCAGGCCTGATGTACACCAACAACGTGCAAAAGAGCGGCGCAAGCGGTGCGCTGTTTCAGGCAACGAGCGGCACCATCAACGGCAGCCGCTTTGGTCTGCGTGGCGCGGAAGATCTGGGTGGCGGCTACAAGGCGATCTTCGTGCTCGAGAACGGTTTCAACGTGCAGAACGGCACGCTGGGCCAGCATAGCCGGCTGTTTGGACGCCAGGCGTATGTGGGTCTCGCCAGCGCCAACTACGGCCAGATCACGCTGGGTCGCCAGTACGACTCGCTGGTCGACTTCGTCGCGCCGCTGTCGGGCACGGCAGGCACGTTCGGCGACACGGGCTTCGCTCACCCGTTCGACAACGACAACCTGAACCACTCGGTACGGATGAGCAATGCCGTCAAGTACACGAGCAGCAACTATGCGGGCTTCAAGTTCGGCGCGTTGTACGCGTTCTCGAACAGCACCGACTTCGCGATGAACCGCGCTTACAGTGCGGGCGCGAGCTACCAGTGGGGTCCGTTGAACATCGCGGCCGGCTACTTGCAGATCAACGGCTCGAACAGCACGACGAATACGGGCGGCGCAATCGATACGGCTGAATCGGCTGCTAACGGCATCGGCGGCTTCCAGGTGGGCGCGGGCGTCGAGCGCGTGTTCGGCGGCGGTATCAACTATGCGTTCGGTCCTGCAGTGGTGGGTTTCGTGTACACGAACAGCCATTATCAGCAGACGTCTGCGTTTGGCATGACCAACGGCTCGATGCATTTCGACAACTACGAACTGAACGCCAAGTACGCGCTGACGCCGGCTGTGTCGCTCGGCATTACCGATACGTACACGAATGGCCATATCAGCGGCTCGCCGACGTTCGGCTCTGATCCGAAGTTCAATCAGGTCAACGCGCAGGCTATCTATGCGTTCTCGAAGCGCACGGACGTGTATGCCGAAGCGATGTATCAACACGCTATCGGGCAACACTATGTGGCGTTCATCAATACTTCCGGCGGCGCTTCGTCGACTGCTAATCAGGTGGTCGCCACCATTGGCATGCGGCATCGGTTCTAAGCCGGTTCCGGCCTGAACATTCCAGACTTTGCGTTTTTGAAGGCCACCGTGTCATTGCGGTGGCTTTTTTTCTTGCCGCTGGCATCTTTCTACGCCCCGTAAGGCAGCCTTCCACCCAAGGCCATTTTTCTGCGGGCAGGCACTTCGTAAACTTCTTCCAACCGGCGCCACTGCCGTCATCCACCCGTTGGGAGAACATCTTGAAGTCCATCGTAGTCGCCGCCATGCTGAGCGCGGCCATGCTCACCGCAGCACCTGCAATCACGCACGCACAGGAATCCGGCACGCGCGTCACACGCGCACAGGTTCGCCAGGAACTCGTCGATCTCGCATCGGTAGGCTATCGCGCCGGAGGCGGTGAAGACCCGACGTATCCAGCGAAGGTGCAAGACGCGATGCAGAAGCTTGCAGAGAAGCGCGCGGCTCAATCGGCGTATGGCGCGGGCGCAGCCGGTTCGTCGCAGTCCGGCGCGCCGGGTATCGCCGCGCAGTGATGTTGCGCGAGGCGCAGGCCGCGTGGTCACGCGGCCGTTCGCGCTAGCGCGTTGAATCTGCCAATGCCTGATCACCGCGCAGTCTCTCGCGCGAGCGTCGTTATCTTCATACGAACGAACGACCGTATTGCAGCAATTTTTCTTCGCACGATCGCATTTCGCAACCACACCGAAATTCGCGCCTTTCTGCACGCAAACTCGTACTTCATCACGCTTCTGCGTCGAGTCAAACGATGTCGACGCCTTCCGCATTGACTCCAAAACAACGATTAGACCGCGAACTCAGACCCGCTTTGTGCATCGCACCATGATTTTGACTATAGTGGTGGGTGGACATGTCTTTCGCGTTCGCGAAAGCGCTGATTATTGACGGATAGTCCGCTTCGAAGCGGACACCAGACCGCGGCAGCTCATCACGCGCGGTCGCTCAGGCGAGGAGAAGTCACGATGTTCGATGCCGAAATCGCCGCAAAACTGCTGAACCGCTGGACTCTCAGGCCGCCTGCTACGCAGTGCGACAGCTATCTGGATCTTCTACGCGAAGGGAATCTCAACTTCACGCGCCAACTGGGCCGCGTGACACCAGGCGACGTCGCGTCAGACAGCCTGTTCGATCTCGAATCGCTCGTCTTTGTCGACGGTTCGCGTGCACTGCGCCTGAAAACGCCGGGCGCGACACCCGACTGGACCCAATGGGCCGCATTCGAACCGCCCGCGCGTCACAAGGCCAACGCGGCCGCGCCCTTTTCCGACGAGTCCTGCTCGCTCGAAGCGCCGGAACGCTGAATCGCGCTCTGAGCCGCGTGGTCACTGCGGTGGTTTGATCCGTTCGATCAGCGCCATCGCAGCAGCAGGGTTGTGCGCCTTGTGCCCGCTGATCACGAACAGGAACACGTCGCGCTCCTTTTTTGGCGCGGCGCGTCCGTATGTGTCGAGATCGTCGGGCACATCGCCCGAAGCCCATGTCTGCGCGCGCTCGATCCATGTGTCGAGCGCCTTCTTTGCGTAACCGCGCGCATGCGTTTCCTCTGTGCCCATGATGCGCGCATAGACCAACGGCGCGGTCGGATCGGCAATCTGCGGATACTTCGAATCCCCCGCCACGACAATGGCAACCCCATGCTTGCGCGCGAGCGCAACGAACGCTTCGTTGCAGAAGCTCTCGTGGCGCACTTCCACTGCATGACGCAACGCGTGCCCGTCGACCTTCGCGGGCAGCAGTTCGAGGAAACCGCCGAAATCGTCGGCATCGAACTGTCTGGTGGGCGGGAATTGCCAGTTGATCGGGCCGAGCTTGTTTTTCAGTTCGAGTACACCGCTCGACACGAAGCGATCCACGGAATCGCGCGCTTCTGCGAGTACTCGCCGATGCGTGGCAAAGCGAGGTGCCTTGAGTGCGAAGACGAAATCGTCGGGCGTTTCATCGTGCCACTTCGCAAAGGTCGCGGGCTTTTGCGAACCATAGAAGGTGCCGTTGATTTCGATGGCGGTGAGTTGCCGGCTCGCGTATTCGAGTTCGCGTTTCTGCGCGAGTCCTTTTGGATAGAACACGCCGCGCCACGGCTCGAAAGTCCAGCCGCCAATGCCGACACGAATGCGCGGTGACTTCGCCGTCTTTTTTCGAGTAGTCATGGTTCACGCCTTGGCGCATGCCGCGAGAGCAATGATGCAAAGAATAAACGATGCAGGCCGCCATTTCCGCAACGGCACATCGTCGCATCACGCCAATCGGAGGCGGAGAACGCAAGGCGCTGGCGGCAAAGGAACGCTCGCCCCTTTGCCGCGCCGCATGAAAGTCGGGACGATCAGAACACCGCGCGCACGACGCCGCCGTCCGCGCGCAAAGCCGCACCATTGGGCGCCGACGACAGTTCCGAGCATACATAGACGACCATGTTCGCGATTTCTTCGGGTGTCGTGAAACGCTTGAGGATCGAACTGGGCCGTGCCTGTTCGAAGAACTGCTTTTCAAACGATTCGAAACTCTGTCCGCCCGAGAGCTTTTCGACGAACTCTTCGACGCCATCCGAACTGGTCGGCCCCGGCAACACCGAATTGACGGTGACAGCCGTGCCTGTGCATGTTTCCGCCAGACCGCGCGCCAGCGCGAGTTGGGCCGTCTTGGTCAGACCGTAGTGAATCATCTCGGTTGGAATCTGGATGCCGCTCTCGCTGCTGATGAATACCACGCGGCCCCAGTTCTTCTGCTTCATGCCGGGCAAATAGGCTCGCGACAACTGCACACCCGACATCACGTTCACATTGAAGAAACGCAGCCATTCTTCATTGCTGATCTCTTCGAACGGCTTCGGATCGAAGATGCCCATGTTGTTGACGAGAATATCGACCTGCGCAAAGCGCTCGACCAGCTTCGCCACTTGCGCCGGGTCGGATACGTCGCCGGCGAAGCCTTGCACGTTTGCATCAGGCACCTGCGCACGCAAGGTCGCGATGGCCTGATCGACCGATTGCTGCGAGCGGCCATTGACGATCACGTTGACGCCTTCGCGAGCGAGTCCCACCGCGATTGCATGACCGATGCCTTTGGTCGAGCCAGTCACGAGCGCAAGTTTGTTTCTGATCTTGAGATCCATCGGGTTTCCTTTCAAGGCGTGCGATAACAGAATCGCGAGGCGTGATGCGCAGCGCACCGTCGCCACGCATTGCGAACTTTCATGCGCGAGTGTAGAACCGGGGAAAAAATATTGCAGTCGGCAGGTCGCGTTCGCTACACAAGCGCGATCACGCTTGCAGTCTCTGCAAAGTCAGCGTGCTGCCCTGCCGCAAGCAGAATTTTGCAAACGGTACTAGCATCCCGTTGTCATTTGCCGGACACGCCAGAACCTATCCATGCAAAACGCGTAGTCACAGCGGCTTTGACCAGATAACGAGTTATCCACGCATCGAGGATACGAAGAGGCATCTATGAAAAAAACACGCACCCAGCTCGCCGCGCTGCTCGCCCTTGCCTGCCCTGCTGCATTCGCACAAAACAGCGTCACACTGTATGGCCGCATCGACGGTGGCATCCAGTACCTGAATCACATCGCCACGCCTGAAGGCGGCAACACCTCCAGCTGGACCGCCGAAGGCGGCGACTGGGGCACCAGCATGCTCGGCTTCAAGGGAGCGGAAGATCTTGGCGGTGGGATGTCGGCGGTATTCGATCTGGAAACCGCCTTGCAGATCATGAACGGCACCACAGGCGGTGGCCGGCTTTTCTCGCGCCGCGCCTACGCCGGACTCAATGACAAACGCTTCGGCCAGATCCAGGCGGGCCGCAATCTGTTCATTGATAGTGACGGCGTGTGGGAATTCGATCCGTTCGTGCAGCAGGCTTTCTCATCAGCGTCACTGGTACGCGGGCGCAACTGGCAACAGACGAGCAATAACATCGAATACCACAGCCCTGTGTTTTATGGCTTCGATGTGCAGGGGCAATATGCGCTGGGCAACCAGGCCGACGGATTCAATCGGGGCGCACAAGGCGAATTCGGCCGCTCCGACGGCATCATGCTCAGCTACCATTCGACGCTGTTCGACGTGCGCGGCATTTACGATGAACTGCGTGACGTGAATGGACGCATGAACAATATATTCACCAGTTCACGCGAGTACTTTCTCGGTGCGAATGTGCGCGTGTCGAAAGTGAAGATCCAGGGCGCCTATACACATCTCTCTGCGCCCGACACGCCCGCAGGTCTCGCCGATAGCGCGGACTACTACTGGCTCGGCGCAACCTGGGAAGCCACGCATCAATTCGCCATGACAGCGGCTGCCTTCTATGTGCATATCGGCGATGGCGCCGGCGACGCGTCGCACGATCCCGCCGGACACGCGACCATGTTCGTGCTCGGCTCAACCTACAACCTCAGCCAGCGCACCTTTCTTTATGGCACGGTTGCCTACATGCGCAACAGCAGCCACGCGAACTTCTCGCTGCTCGCCACTTCGCGAGACGCGACGGGCAGCGCCAACACGAACCCGTTGCCTGGCGAATCGCAAACGGGCGCGTATGTCGGCGTGATGCATGTGTTCTGACCACGCGCTGTACTAGCGGCCATTCATCTGAACAATGATCATTTGTATGCCACTACGGCATCGATTGCATGCCGTAGCCTAAATACCCGCCCGTGTCACCCAATTCGAGTAGTACTTCAATATGCGGCGCTTGACCACGCACGCTGCCGCCCTCACTTGCTTACTATTGACTTGCAGACAGATTCAACCTGAGACGGAAGCCAGAGATCACATCGCATCTCTCCAGGTCGATTTCGATCGCAGCACTCGCACTCCTGCCGCTGACGGCCATGCTTCCGGGCCACGTTCAGTTTCAAACCGGCAAAGAGAAAAGCACATCGCGCACGACGCAAGCAGCGTCACGCGCGCCACGCGAACGAGTGCTGCTGCAGCGATTTCAACCTTGACGGAGGTGTTATGAAAAGCCCCATCTATGAAGAGCGTCTTGAACTGCTGGGTTTGATTGCGCAAGAAACGCTCGGCATCGACGAACTCAACGAACATCCAGACTTGCTCGCTGCACTGGAAGCGGCCTATGACGCCGGACTATGGGTCGGCCATAGCGTCGGCCGCGGCGAGGAAGTCTGCCTCGGTTAAGGCGAAATCAACGCAGGCGCCGCGCGCTTCATCCGTGAGTCTTCAGTCACGGATGAAGCGGCACTCACGGACCTTAAGTGACCTTGCGTGACCTTGCGTGACCTTAGGCGGCCTTCGCGCTCGGCGCAGCGTGTTCCTGCCTTGCCGGCGGCGCAACATCTTTTTGCTGCGCGATCTGCTCGCGCAGTTTGATGAGCGCCAGCACGGTATCGATGGTCGGCGTTTCGTGTTTAACCAGTCGCCCCATCTCCTGCACGACCGTCAGCAGCGGATCGATTTCCATCGGACGCCCTGCTTCGAGATCCTGCAGCATCGAGGTCTTGTGCGCACCCACTGCACCCGCCCCATCGATACGCCGCTCGACATCCACACGGAAATGCACGCCGAAACGATCGGCGACCGACTTCGCTTCGAGCATCATGGTCTTCGCCACGGCACGCGTGCCGACGTGACTCGTGATGACATCGAGCGTCGCGTGCGTCAGCGCGCTAATCGGGTTGAAGCACAGATTGCCCCATAATTTCAGCCATATTTCATCGCGGATGTTGTCGCGAATGGGCGCTTCGAGTCCCGCCTTCGTCATGATCTCCGACAATGCCTCGACGCGCGGCGAACGCGTGCCGTCCGGCTCGCCAATCGGACACTTCTTGCCGTACACGTGCTTGATCACACCCGGCTCGACGATTTCCGCTGCGGGATACACGACGCAGCCAATTGCGCGCTCAGGTCCGAGCTTCTTCCACTGCGTGCCGCCAGGGTCGATGCTTTCGAGCGTCGAGTTCGCGAACTCGCCACCATGCTTGTAGAAGTACCAGTACGGAATGCCGTTGACTGCCGTGACGATCGCCGTCTGCGGTCCGAGCAGCGGCTGCATCGCATCGACGACACCCGGCACCGAATGCGCCTTCAGCGCGATGATCACGTAGTCCTGCGGCCCGAGCTCGCGCGGGTCCGATGAACAGCGTACGTTGACGAGGCGTTCCGTATCGTCGATCAACAGACGCACGCCGTTACGCTGCATCGCGGCCAGATGCGGGCCGCGTGCAACGAAACTGACGTCCGCGCCCGCGTGTGCGAGTTGCGCGCCGACATAGGCGCCGATCGCGCCGGCTCCATAAACACAGATCTTCATCTATCTGCTCCCATTCCAAGAAGTGATCAGTGAGATCGAGCCGGGCGTCCCGCGACGCAGCGCGCAACCGTCATCGCCGATTCATGGTCGACTCATGGCGACTCATCGGCGACGCATTGATGACTACGCGTCCGGCTCTCATTTGCACTCAGTGCGTGTTCTATCTGTGTGGTCGGTCAGTGTTCGTCAGTGCCTGTCAGACAGCCGGTTCGAGCTGCCGTGCAGCCGCTAGCTGGTTCGGCAGCGCACCGATACCGTCGATCGACACGATAACCGTCGAGCCGTCCTTGATCGAGCCGACGCCTACCGATGTCCCGCACGCGATCACGTCGCCGGGCATCAGGGTCATGTCGTGCGAGATCATGCTCACCTGTTCGGCGGGCGTGAAGATCATGTCGGAGAGCGGATAGTTCTGCCGCTCGACGTCGTTGAGACGCGTGACGACACTCGCATTGCGCCAGTCGAAGTTCTGCTCGATCACAGGTCCAATGCAACTGAACGTATCGAAGCCTTTCGAGCGGCACCATTGCGCGAAATTCGGATCTTCGTTCAGCAGATCGACGGCCGTGACATCGTTGATACAGGTGTAGCCGAAGATATAGCTATCGGCTTCTTCGGGCGACACGTTGCTGCAGCGCTTGCCGATCACGATGCCAAGCTCGCCTTCATAGGCGATCTTCCCGCTATAGCCTTTGGGACGGCGAATCGGCGCGCCGGGACCGATCACCGACATCGGCGGCTTGATCAGAAAGAGAGGATGCGACGGCGCTGCCTTGCCGAGCTTCTGCGACAGTGCATGAAAGTTGTTCCACAGCGCGACGACCTTGGTCGGCATGCATGGGCTGAGCAACTCGATATTGTCCTGTTGCCATTGCTTGCCGTTCGGCGATGCCTCGCCAAACATATCGCCGTCATACTCAGCGATGCTGCCGTTTTCGAGTACACCGAAACCGATATGACCGTGCGGCTGCCGAAAGCGTATCCACGATGTCATCGAACCTGTCTCCACGAATTTTTTATCGACCGACACGGTGAATACACTCGCGTCACGAAGTTGATGCTTCAGATAGCGCCGACTGTCCTCAGCGCTTCAACCTGTTCACGCGAGTAGCCGAGTTCGGCCATCACTTCATCCGTGTGTTCGCCGAGCAGCGGCGAGCGCGTGACGTCCGTCGGGCTGTCCGAGAGCTTGATCGGATTGCCCACCGTCAGATACTTGCCGCGCACCGGGTGATCGACCTCGACGATCGTGCCGGTTTTGCGCAGCGATTCGTCCTGCGCGATCTCCTGCATCGACAGGATCGGGCCGCACGGGATGTCGTACTTGTTGAGGATTTCCATTGCCTCGAACTTGGTCTTCGTCATCGTCCAGCGTTCGATCTCCGCGAAGATTTCCTTCAGGCGCGGCAGACGTGCGGTCGGCGTCGCGTACTCAGGATCCGTCGCCCACTCTTCCTTGCCGATCACGTTGCAGATCTTCATCCACACCGGTGCCTGCGTAATGAAGTAGATGTACGCGTTCGGATCGTGCTCCCAGCCCTTGCACTTCAGAATCCAGCCCGGCTGCCCGCCACCCGATGCGTTGCCCGCACGCGGCACCGCTTCACCGAACGTACCGTTCGGGTACTGCGGATATTCCTTCATCACGCCTGTGCGTTCGAGGCGCTGCTGGTCGCGCAGCTTCACGCGGCACAGGTTCAGCACGCCGTCCTGCATCGCCGCGAGTACTTTCTGGCCACGGCCCGTCATCGTGCGCTGATAGAGCGCGGTGACGATGCCCAGCGCCAGATGCAGGCCCGTGCCGCTATCGCCGATCTGGGCGCCTGTCACGACGGGCGGGCCGTCATCGAAACCGGTCGTCGATGCCGCGCCACCCACGCACTGCGCGACGTTCTCGTACACCTTGCAGTCTTCATAAGGACCGGGACCGAAGCCCTTTACGGAAGCCACGATCATCTTCGGGTTCAGTTCCTGGATGCGTTCCCACGTAAAACCCATGCGATCGAGTGCGCCGGGCGCGAA
>NZ_QBUY01000139.1 GCF_003121405.1 Paraburkholderia sp. C35
GTTCAGCGGCTTTCTTTTGCCTACTTTTCTTTGCCGCGGCAAAGAAAAGTAGGTGCTGCCCCGCACAGGGGCGACGCGTAAAATACGACGACACAACGCGGATGCCGGCGAAAGCGAAAGTAAAAGCGAAAGCAAAACCAAAACCAAGGAGCCACCATGTCCACCACAAGTCTCTTCCTGACCGCCGCAGGCGTAGGCCTCGCAGTCGCCGCACCCGTCGGCCCGATGGGCATGCTCTGCATCCGCAGAACACTAACAGACGGCCCACGCGCGGGCCTCGCAATCGGCCTGGGCATTGCAAGCGGCGACGCCATCTACGGCCTGGTAGCCGCACTCGGCCTCGTAAGCGTCTCGCACTTCATGCTCGCCTACGACAAGCCGCTCCACATCATCGCAGGACTCTTCCTGCTCTATCTCGGCATCCGCACGATGCTGCAAAAAGTCCCCGCCGACAACGGCAACAACAACGAAGGCAAACTGGCAAACATCAGCCACGCCAATGCGTTAAAAGCCCTCAGCAGCGCCCTGCTTCTCACCCTGACGAATCCGCAAACGGTGATCATGTTCGCCGCCCTCTTCACGACACTCGCGCCGCGCGGCCCATTCTCGTCGAGCATCGCGCTCACCACGGTATTCGGCGTGTTCTGCGGCTCCATCGCGTGGTGGTGCGTGCTCGTGACTGCCGTGTCGCTCGCGCGTCATGCAATCGGCCACAAGCTGCGCGTGATCATCGACCGCATCGCCGGCTTCGCGCTCGCCGTGTTCGGCATCGCCGAAGTGAAGCGCGCGCTCTGATCAGCGCAGGCAGACATCACGCACGCGCAAACCGCGCTCGCCACAAGCCATCCAGCGAATACACGGCGAGCGCGATCCAGATTGCTCCGTAGCCGATCAGTTGCGCCTGCCCAAAAGGCTCACGGTAAATCAGCACACCAATGATCAGCTGCAGCGATGGCGTCACATACTGGATCAGACCCAGCATCGACAGCGGAATGCGGCGCGCGCCCGCCGCAAACAGCAGCAGCGGCACTGCCGTGATCGGCCCGGCCAGCGCCAGCAGCACCTTCACCCCGAACGACGCCGCGCCGAACCCGCTCTCGCCGTGCGACGACGCGAAAAACAGATACAGCACGGCCACGGGAAAGAGCAGCACCGTTTCGAGCGTCAAGCCTTCCAGCGCGCCAAGCTGCGCCGTCTTGCGCAACAACCCATAGCCCGCAAAGCTGAACGCGAGCGCCAGACTGATCCACGGCGGACTGCCGTTTTCCCACGTGAGATACAGCACGCCGCACCCGGCAATCGCGACGGACAGCCACTGCACGCGCCGCAGCCGCTCGCCGAGAAACGCCAGACCGAACAGCACGTTGATCAGCGGATTGATGAAGTAACCCAGGCTCGCCTCGACGATATGCCCCGCGTTCACAGCCCAGATATAGATGCCCCAGTTCGTCGACAGCAGCAGCGCGCTGGCCGCAAAGCGCCCGAGCAGACGACGGTCGCGCAGCACGGGCGCAAGCCAGCGCCATTGCTGCCGCACGCTCAGCACGATGAACAGAAACAGCATCGACCACACCATCCGGTGCGCGAGCATCTCGACGGGCGAAATCTGATGCAGCGACTTGAAGTAGACGGGAAACATTCCCCATAGGGTGAACGCGAGCAATGCGTAGGCGCCGCCGGGATTCATTTTTATCGGTCTGCAGGTGGGAAAGACGCGGAAGCGCAGGAGTGCATGAGCGCGCCATCCAGTACCCGCGACGGCGCGAAACGTTTATTGTAAGCCGGTTGTCGGAATGACTATCGCCTCGTCCGCGCCGGCTTCTGCGCGCTTTCGTACGCGAGCGCGCCGGTTTTGCGACAATAGCGGTCTTTCGCCGCTGCGCCGTCAGGCGGGTCCGCCTGACGGCGACCGCCCACAGGCAGGCTAGGCGCCCGCAGTCCCGGCAAGCTTGCCCGCAACCCTTTACGACCGTCCGCGGTCCGCGCAATGGCACTTCCCCACATCGATCTCCTGTATTCCGCGTCGGGTCTGTTCGTCGGCTTTCTGGTCGGGATGACGGGCGTCGGCGGCGGCTCGCTGATGACGCCGATCCTCGTGCTGCTCTTCAACGTCCATCCCGCCACCGCCGTCGGCACCGATCTGCTGTACGCCGCCGCGACCAAGGCGACGGGCACGCTCGTGCACGGGGTAAAAGGCTCGATCGACTGGCAGGTCACCTTGCGTCTGGCCGCCGGCAGCGTACCCGCCGCCACCGTGACGCTGATCCTGTTGCACCGCTATGGGATGAATTCGACGCGCGGCGGACATCTGATCTCCGTCGTGCTGGGCGTGGCGCTGCTGATCACCGCCATCGCGCTGATATTCCGCCCGCAGCTGACGGCTTTCGCGGCTGCGCGCACACGCGGCACGGGCCAGGGGAGCACGCTGGCGCTCACGATGCTGACGGGTGCGATCCTCGGCGTGCTGGTGTCGCTGACGTCCGTCGGCGCGGGTGCAATCGGCGTGACGGTGCTGCTGCTCCTTTATCCGATGCTGCCGACCACGCGCATCGTCGGCTCTGATATTGCGCACGCCGTGCCGCTCACGCTGCTGGCGGGCGCGGGACACTGGCTGCTCGGTTCGATCGACTGGTCGATGCTGCTGTCGCTGCTGGTCGGCTCGCTGCCGGGCATCGTGATCGGCAGTTTCCTGTCGTCGAAGGCGCCTGAAACCCTGCTGCGCAATATCCTCGCCGCCACGCTGACGCTCGTCGGCGTGCGCCTCGTGCTGGCCTGACGGCGCGCGGGCGCGCGCTCGGGCCGCGCAGCGTCGTCTGATTACTTGAAGAAGCGGCAGTTCAGATCCGTCTCGAACTGGCGAACCCAGTGGCCCGCCGTGTCCTCGTGATACGACTGCGCCCAGCCGCCGCGCCGGATCGTCAGAAGACGCGAACGATGCGACACATCGTCGGGATCGTCGCTCATGCTGATGTCGAAGTGCGCGGGCGCGAAGCCGTGCCGCGCGCAGACCAGTTCGAACGCCGCGCGTTCGCCAATGGGAAGATCGGTGTAGGTAAAGCGGATCGCGTCCATGGCCGTCGCTCCATAAAGCATCGATAGCTTCACAGTACTGCACCCGACGGGTAAACAGTGTGTCACGGCGCACATGAACGAACGTCCGTCGCGTTTGGGCGAGGGGTGGCGCTCACTTCGAACCAAGTCGTCACCCCGATGGCGCAATTGCCCCGCTTTCTGTCATGTGCGTGTCACGCGGCTGGCCGTATTTGTCGTCTCACGCCGGCCGCGTGATGTGCGTCGTCACTGCGGCACGTTCACCGTTCCCGCTGCGACCTGAATTGCGTTCGCACCGGGGTTCATCGAAATGGCGGGCAGATTGGCCGTCGTCAGCGCGGGCGCCGCGCCCGCCGTGCCGCCGCGCGCCACCGTGCGGATCACTTGCGAAGGCGGCAACGCCGCGCCGCCCTTCAGGTGATTCCACATCAGGTTCAGCGCCTGGATGTTGTAGTAGTGCACTGGGATGAAGTGGGTATCGAAACCGGCCACGCTCAGGAACGCATCGAAGTGCTGGCCATTCATCACTTCATAGAACGACAGTTGGCTCTTCGAGCCTTCCGTGATGCTGTTCATCGCCAGATACGCGCGCGATGCGTGGTTCACGGGCACGAGTGCATCGCTGCGCCCTTGCACGATGATGGCGGGCTTGCCGTGCAGGTTCGCGTTCACGCGGATCGCGTTGACGTTCTGCTGCATGCGGGCGTCGCCTGCCGTCCAGAGGGCGCGGATACAGGCGGCGCCCGTGTAGCTGGCGTCGGCCGTGGCCAGCCGGTGATCCGCGCCGCCTGCGGGCGCGGCGTTGTAGACGAGATTGATGCCGTTGGTCGGCGGCACGCCGTTGCCGAGCCCGAAGATGGACAGCATCGGCGAGACGGTGGGCGTCACGCCCGCTGCGCCCGTCGTCGCGTTGGTCGTGCCGAAGCTGAAGTTGCACAGGTTGTCGGTCACGCTCGACTTCGTGTACGCGTCCGCATAGGTCACGGCGACGGCAGGCACCGCCTGCGAATCCCACATCGGCGCATGCAGCAGGTCGGAGTCGGCTTCGTAGCCGGCGGCGTGCAGTCTCGCGAGCGCGTCGTTGGCCTGACTGGTTGCGTCCGCACCGCTCACGAAGCCGCCCGCCGCCAGCGACGCACAGCGCGCCGCGCGGATTGCCTGCGTGGTCGCGAGCGGCAGTGCCGTCAGGTATGGCGCGCCCGTTGCCGCCGTCGCATTCGCCGCGCACGGCATCAGCATGTTCGCGTAGGTCATGTAATCGGCGAGCGGCGCGCCGGCGGCGGGAATCTGCGTGCCGCCTTCGAACACCTTCGCCGTCGATGCCATGTTCAGATTGATCTGCGGCTCGCCGACCACGACGGCCGTGATCCATCCTTGCGTGTCCTGCTCGGCTGCCGCCAGCGACGCGCCGCCGCCATTGCTGACAGACGCCGCAATCGTCGTAATGCTGCCTGCGCTGTAGCGCACGCCATGCTGCTGTGCGTTGTTATTGATGGTCGGCGCGAACTGCTGGTTAACTGCCCAGTACGCGAACTGGACGGCTTCGAGCGTGTCCTTGCCCCAGTCCTGCTCGGGGTTCTGCTGCGAGTGCGCGTGCTTGAACGCGTAGCGGTTCGGGAAGTTCGTGTTGAACGTTGCCAGATCTGCGGACGACACGCTCGCCGTGAAGAGACTCGACGTGCCCGCTGCTACAGCCGTCGACAGTGTGCCGTCGATCAGCGTGACCGTGCCCGTCTGCAGTTCTTCGGCGCCGTTGCCGCTGCCCTTGTCGGTGTAGGCGACCGCGCAGCCGCGCTTGAGGCCCCACTCGCCCGCCGCCGAAATCGCGCCGTACACGCCGCGCGAACCCGACGAGGTCGCCGTGACGATGCAGGGATTGTTCGGATCGAAGGTGGCCGGCACCTGGACCATCAGCGTGACGTTCTGCTTGCCGCTGCCGTCGTCGGCATAGGCGAGATATTCGGTGCCGGCGATCTTGCCTTCGCCGAGCGTGTCGTTGCCGTTCAGATCGACGTTGGGCCCCCAGAAGCGGCCATAGCCACCATTGGCCGACATGTCGACCAGCGCGCGGTAGTTCGACCAGATCGCGAGTCGGCGCAATTCGGCGGCAGTCGGACTGGATGCGTTCGCGAAGGTCGGCGCCGTCGCGCGGCCGAGGCCCGTCTTGCCGAGACCGCCGGTGAGCAGATCGTCGCTGTTGCCATCGTAGGACGTGGTTTTGACGCTGCTGGACACCACGAACGAAGGCAGCGCGTTGGCAGTCGGGTTGTGGTGATCGTCGCCGTGGCCACATGCGGCGAGCAGGATCGAGGTCGTGGCGAAGCCACAGGCAGTGGCAGCACGTCTGAGCAACAGATTCCCTGTCATTACCGTCTCCATTGTCTTGTTGTCGATGCCGCAGCGCACCTGACTCGTTCGTCGGCCAATGGCCGGACATCGGGCGGGCGCAGCGGCGGGTGCTGAAACGCAAGTTTCACGCCGGTTTCCGGCGTCCCCTGACACTGCTGCCGCACGCCTCGGGCGGCGGGCGTTGGCGGGTAATCGCGTGTGCGTGGCAGCGGCACACGCCGTCTTGATCCGGAGACGATCTTAGGCACGTGCAGCACGGCTCAACTGACTGAAATCGCTGAAAAACGGCTGAAAAGGTCCGCTGCGCGCGGCTCGCAGCATCGGTGGGAACGATGTCTACGCAAAGAGACGGTGCTGGGCGAGTCGCGCTTCATGGAAGACTGGGGCGCCCATCCGCGTTGCATGCAACGCTTCGATGCCTCTGCTCGATGCGCGTGCAACGGAGCGCCGCCCAAAAACAAAACGGGCTCCCGCCGAAAACGGGAACCCGCTTGTCATTCTGACCGGTAAGCACGCCGCAACCTGCAGCGTGCCGTGCGTCCGGCGGTGCGTTGGCCGCTGCCCGCGCGAGCCGGACCGTGGTCCGCTGTGCGCCGGCGCGGCCCGCGCCGCTTACTGCTGCTGGACGTTGATCTTGTTCGACACCGACGTCACGCCGGCCACGCCCTTCGCGACTTCGCCAGCCTTCTGGATCTGGTCGTTGTCCGGGGCCGTGCCCGTCAGCGTGACTGCGCCGCCACGTGCGCGGACGGCGATGCTCGACACGTCGAGGCCTTGCGTCTTCGCGAGAGCCGAACGCACCTTCTTGCCGAGCGCGCGGTTTTCCGATTTGGCGGCCTTCGAGTTGGCAGCGGGTGCCGCCGACATCGTGCCGGCCGGCGCGGAGTCGCTTGCCTGGGCATACGTGTGGCATGCGACGACCATTGCAACAACACCACCCAGTGCCTTCAGAAAATCGACCGATTTCATACCTTCTCCTTTTTGCTTTGGTTTGGACCGCGTTTGACTAGCGGCTTGGTTACGACGACAGTCGGCCCGACTGCGCGCGCGCACGAAGGCGCAACGAGGCAATGGCGAGCCAGGAGCGTTGTCACGGTCTGCGAGAGAGAGGCGTTGGAAGTGGTCACGGCCGGCGCGATGCAGCGCGCGTAGCGGAGCATGACGCCGGCCGTCTGCCGCACGGCTGGCAGCGCGCCCTGGTCTCTTCAGTCTGGCCGGGTCGCGCCGCGTCAACCTCGATGCGCAGCAGCGTTGCCAATGTAATCTAGCCGCGCAAGTTCTGCAAAGGATATCGCGTGTTTTGCACGGTTTGATGTTGCAGCGCGTTTCCGCCCGGAGCAAAACGGCACGGGCGTGCCGGACGTGCCCTGCCCGCGTCCCGACGTGCCATCGACGGCAGCCCGCCGTCCCAGGACACTTTTTGTTACGCCTTTGCGGCCCTGCGAGGCCGCTGCGCACGCCGCCGGCCCATCAATCTCCTGTACCATCGGCGCGAATTCCTCCGACCGCATACGCATTCCCATGAAGCCTTCCGACGGACGTCGCCCGGAACGCCCCGCTGACTCTTCTGGCCGCAAACCACCGCCCCGCCTCGTCGCCCGATTCGTGGCGATCTCCTGGCGCGATCTCGCCGTATCGTTCGGGCCCATCCTGATCATCAGCGCGATCGCTATCTACATCGCCGTGCGGCTGATCCAGCCCGCTCCGCCCAACACCCTGACCATGGCGGCGGGCCCGACAGGCAGCACGTTCTGGGTGGCTGCCCAGAAGTACAAGGACATCCTCGCGCGCAACCGCATCACGCTGAACGTGCTGGAGACGGAAGGTTCGCTCGACAACTACCGGCGCCTGACCGATCCGCACGCGAATGTCGACGTCGGCTTCGTGCAGGACGGCATTGCGCCGTCGAAGGCAGGCGATGACCTGATGTCGCTCGGCAGCGTCGCCTATGTGCCTGTGGCGATCTTCTATCGCGGGCCGATGGTCACGCTGCTGTCGGAGTTCAAGGGCAAGCGCGTCGCGATCGGCGCCGAGGGCAGCGGCACGCGCGAGCTCGCGCTGCAACTGCTGAAAGCGAACGGCATCACGCCCGACGGTCCGACCCGGCTGCTGCCGCTATCGGGCGACGAGGCCGCCAAAGCGCTGACGGAAGGCAAGATCGACGCCGCCATCCTGACGGGCGACTCCGCGCAGCCGCCCGTGATGGGCAAGCTCTACCGCACGCCGGGCGTGCAGTTCTACGACTTCACGCAGGCGGGCGCGTACGCCAAGCGCTTCCCGTATCTGACGCAGCTCGAAATGCCGATGGGTTCGTTCGATCTCGGCAAGAACCTGCCATCGACTGCGCTGCACATGGTCGCGCCGACAGCCGAACTGGTCGCTCGCGACTCGCTGCATCCCGCGCTGTCGGATCTGCTGATCGAAGCCGCGCGCGAAGTGCACGGCAAGGCGACGGCGCTGCAGAAAGCGGGCGAATTCCCCGCGCCGCTCGCGCAGGATTTCCCGATCAGCGACGACGCCGCGCGCTACTACAAGTCGGGCAAGAGCTTCCTCTACCGCATGCTGCCGTTCTGGCTCGCGAGCCTCGCGGACCGGCTGCTGGTCGTGCTGGTGCCGATCATCGTGGTGCTGATTCCGGGGCTGCGGCTCGTGCCGTCGCTGTATGCGTGGCGTGTGAAGTCGCGCATTTATCGCTGGTACGGCGCGCTGATCGCGATCGAGCGCGAGGCGCTCAGCGAAACGTCGGCGGCCGAGCGCGACGCGCTGATCGTGCGGCTCGACAAGATCGAGGAATCCGTCAACGGACTGAAAATGCCGCTCGCGTATGCGGACCAGTTCTATGTGCTGCGCGAGCATATCGGCTTCGTGCGGGCACGTCTGACGCGCGATTCGGAAGCGGCTGCTGCGCGCGATGCGGGCGCCACGGGCGGCGCGCCCGGCGCATCGGACTCGCCGGCTGGCGACCCGGATGCCGTTAGCCGGGCCGAAGCGCGGGCCGCAATGCATGACGGCCTGGAAGCTCAGGAACGGCACGGCGACGGCGAGCGCGGTTAACGAGTCGCCAGATCAGACCAGGATAAGCCGGGGCAGCGACTGCTCTGGCTGCCGCACCGCGCTAAACCCGCGCCGCCCGTCCGCGTCGAGCCGCCGCCCCAACGCCATTTCGTCAAATGATGCGCACGGCGCGTGCTCCGCGTAAGATCGAAACAATCCAGACGGCTGGGAGCGCGGCATCGCCGGCGGCCCGCCGTTTCCGGCAACCGGGAGACATCATGACCGATGGCATCGACGCCACGCAGCCACTGTGGTTTTACGACTTTGTCTCACCGTTTTCGTATCTGCTGCTCGAACAGCACGACAAGTGGCCTGAACTGCCGTTCGTCCTGACGCCCGTCATGCTGAACCAGCTGTATCGCCACTGGGGTCAGCGCGTTGCGTACGACGTGCCCGCAAAACGCATCTTCACGTACCGGTACGCGCTGTTTCGCGCGGAGCAACTCGGCATCCCGTTCCGCATGCCGCCGTCGCATCCGTTCGATTCGACCAAACCGATGCTGCTCTCCATCGCGCTCGGCTCCGACCTGCACACGGTACGGGAGATTTTTCGCTTCATCTGGCGCGAGGGACGCGACCCATCCACGGAAGAAGGTTTCGCCGCGCTGTGCGAAAAGCTGAACGTATCGGACGGCGAGGAACTGATCGCACGCGAGGCGACGCGCGCCCAACAGATCCGCAATTGCACCGACGCCATCGCGATCGGCGTGTTCGGCGTGCCGACTTTCTGGCTGAACAAACAGCTGTTCTGGGGCGAAGACGCGCTGCCGATGGTGCTCTATTGCGCGCGCACGCCGAACTGGCTCGATTCGAAGGAAGTGAAGCGGATCACGACGCTGCCGTCAGGCATGGCGAAGGCTTGATCGAACGCCTGAGCCGAGGCCGGGGCGCATGCCGTGATGCCCGGCATAGGGCGCCTGCTATGGCCGGCACAGGGTAAAACAGCCTAAGGTGATAGCTTCGCGCGCGTGCGGCGAGGCGTCAGCCATTGCGGCGCAGATACCGCACGCGCGCGACAGGATCTGACACACACAAGCATTCGCAAGCCTTCAACGGGCCTTCCCCGCCCCGCCGATTCATGGACGAAAACGACGCCGCCTCACTCGATATCTGGCTCGTGCGCGTGCTGCGCACGCTGCTGGTCGAGCGCAGCGTCACGCAGACGGCGTTGCGGCTCAACCAGACGCAGCCTGCCATCAGCACCGCGCTGCGCAAGCTGCGCGAAACGCTGAACGATCCGATTCTCGTACGTGGCAAGTCGGGCATGGTGCCGACGGAGTACGGCGAATCGCTGCTCGCGGCTGCGCAGAAGGTGTTGCGCGACGTCGATTTCGTCGCGACGCCGCACGGCGACTTCGACCCGGCGCGCTCGCGTCGAACATTCCGCGTCGCCGCGCCCGACTATCTGAACGACTTCTTCATGCCGACGGTGATCGCGCAGTTCCGCGAGGCAGCGCCGCACGCGCGTCTGGAGATCGAATCGCTTGGGCCGCTGTTCGATCACGCGTCCGCGCTCGAAGCGGGCGAACTCGATCTCGTGATCGGCAACTGGCCGAAGCCGGACCCGCGCTTCGAGCGCAGCGACCTGTTCTCGGATACCGTCGTGTGCATGATGCGCGCCGATCATCCGCTGGCGAACCGGCCGCTCACGCGCGACGCCTATCTCGCCGCGCCGCATCTTGCACCCGCGCATTACAGCGGCGCGCGCGGCGGCGCGATCGACACGGGTTTTGCGCGCGCGCACGCGGCGCGCCGCATCGTGGCGACGTTGCCATACTTTGGACTCGTGCCGCAGGTGCTGCTGCAATCGGATCTGATCTTCACGACCACGCGCCGCTTCGCGCTGCATTACGCCGAGATGCTGCCGTTAGCGGTTGTCGATGTGCCGATTCCGTTTCCGCGCATCAAGTGCTATCAGATGTGGCATCCGCAACCGGACCGGCCAAGCGATATCGCGTGGCTGCGTGGGCTGATGGCGCAGGTGTCGGAGATGCTGGTGGCGACGAAAGCGCGTCGGCCACGGGCGACGGCGAAGGGATCGAAGGCGGATAAAAAAACGGACGCCGCGAGTGAACCCGCTGCGCCCGTTGGAGGAATCGGTTAGTGAATCAGGCGCCAGCCTGATCTTGACAAAATTTGACCCAGCAGTCCGTCGATGATTCGCTACGATGTGCCACCTGCTCAACGGCGGACGGTGGTGCATGGCGACAGAACTCAAAAGCGATGCCTGGCATCGTTACAACATGAATCGACGCGACGACGCGTCGCTCAGGCAGTTCGCTTCGGAAGACGAACTGCGCCGGCTGGTCGAAGCTGGAAAGAAGTTCACAGGCGGAGCAGGCGCTGAGATCTGGGCGAAAGATGCGGGCCTTGTTGGGCGCGTCCGCCAGTTCCTTGGCATGAGCTTTCATTGGCACGCGCGCCTAGCCGTGTCAGGCTCTAACCTCGATGTAATCGAGATGCTGCAGACGATGGTGCGCGGCGGCTCGGTCTACGTTATTCCGCAGGAACTGGCGCACAACTCCGGCCCCGTTCGCGGGGATGAGGAACCTCGATCAAGCTTCTGGGGCGCCGATCACTACAGCCACGTCCTCGATGTGTCGCTCGCTCAACGCTATAGCGCTCAACTTGATGCGATGAATGCCGATGGCCCGACACTCGCCGACATACGCGCCATGCATGACGTTATCAATGTGGAGTTCATGCATGCGGCCGTGCAAGCTGATCCACTCGGTACGCTGCCAATCTTTGCTCGGGCTGGGTGGGTGAGCAGATATGGGTTGCCCGATTTGTCGGGATACGTTGCCGATCCGACAGGAGAAGCCGAATCCTACTGCGTAGATTCAACCGCATTGCCACTAGACGCCCAGTCATTCCAATACCTTTCCGAGCAACCCGATGATCGCGGCATTGTTGATCTCGCTGCACGAGGGCTAAGCGCATCTGACGAGGCCGAGTGCGATGCCTTGTACGAGGTACGGATGACATATTGCAGCGCGTTGAGCAAAATGTACGGCAGTGACGCGCGCACTTATCTCGCGTGCAAACAACGAGCGTTCCAGGACTACCAGGCATGCAGGGGCTACTGATGACCGAATATTTTGTTTCCTATTACGATCCCGATACCGCGACGATCAAAACCGGATTCGTGGATGCCCGCGTTTTCAAGGATGTTCGGATGAATCTGGAGATGGAACACGAGATAGGAGCAAGCAACCCGATCAGCGACGAATTCGCGCGCCGCTTCGGCGGAGCCGCGCTACTCTGGTTTGCAACGCAATACCCCGAGCTTCGCGAATATCTTGAGATCACCGACGGCAAGGGCAGCAAAATCACGCTTTAAAACCCAACGCTCCATCTAGTTCGCGCATGTTATCGACAGGTCGCTATCACGACGCTGAGGTCGTCGGCTTGTCCTATGCGCGAGCGGACAGAGTCGCACGGATTGATTTCGCACTTGTGGACGGCGAAGCCGGGCTACTGTTTTCAGGAGTATTAGCACTTCGGGTGAGCGACTTTGGGTTGCAGAACGTCGTGTCGCGCGTACTGCTGTCGACAGATCACCATTTTTCAATTGATGCCACAAGAGACCATGTCCGCTGGGCGTGCAGCCAGCACGACTATCAAGCCTCTTTGACTGATCAAAAAATCGCGGCAATTGAAGAGGCGCTTTCGCAACGTGAACTTCTCTTGTTTGTGATCGAGCCGTCAGCCGGCGCGGAAATCGTTATCCTGTGCGAGACGATGCTTATCGCTAGCGATAAAAAAACGGACGCCGCGAGTGAACCCGCTGCGCCCGTTGGAGGAATCGGTCAGTGAATCAGGCGGTCACACAATCCGCGTCCTGTCCCAACATAAAATCCGTCAGCGAAACCTGCTGCGATCTCACCTGCAGCAACTCCGCGCACACCGCAATCGCAATCGATGAAGGCGCCTTGTCGATGATACCCGGCACGCCGATCGGACAAGTCATCTCGAACAGACGCTGCGGATCTACACCGCGATCGAGCAAGCGCCGCTCGAACTTCACGCGCTTCGTCTTCGACCCGATCATGCCGAAGTAGGTAAAGTCGCGCCGCCGCATGATGCGCTCGGTGAGCGAAAAATCCAGCGCGTGGTTATGCGTCATCACGAGAAAATACGCGCCCCCGGGGGCATCATCGACGATGGCATCCGGCGTATCCGTCGCTTCGATCTGCACGTTCGCGGGCACTTCATCGGGAAACAGTTCATCGCGCTCGTCGACCCATTGCACCACGCACGGCAGCCGGCCAAGCAACGCGATCAACGCGTGCCCAACGTGACCCGCGCCGAACAGCACGATGTGCATCGGCGGCGGCAGCTTCGTCGCGTGACCGCTGCGGCGGCCAATCTGGATAGGCAGATCAGCGAAAGACGGAACGTGCATCATGGCGAGCGCCCTCTTCTGAAGTTATTGTCCAGCCGGACGTGAAGCGCGCACCGCGCGAATCGCCTTGAGAATCTCCTCGCTGGTCGCAGGCGCGTTCAGCGGCGGATTCACCTTGTAATCGCCGACAGCAGCAACCGCATCGCGGATCGCGAAGAACACCGAGAACGGCAGCAGCAGCGGCGGCTCGCCCGTTGCCTTCGAACGGTGGATGCTGTCCTCGGCGTTGCGATTCTTGAAGAGACGCACGCGGAAATCAGGCGGCGTGTCGTTGACGGTCGGAATCTTGTACGTGGACGGCGCGTGCGTCATCAGCTTGCCGCCCGCGTTCCCCCACAGTTCTTCCGTCGTCAGCCAGCCCATGCCCTGAATGAAGCCGCCAACCACCTGACCCACGTCGATAGCCGGATTCAGCGACGCGCCCACGTCATGCAGCGCATCGGCGCGCAGCACGCGCATTTCGCCCGTCAGCGTGTCGAGCACCACTTCCGACACGGCCGCGCCATACGAGTAGTAGAAGAACGGCCGGCCCTGCAGCTTCGCCTGATCCCAGTAGAGCTTGGGCGTCGCGTAGAAGCCGTCGGACCACAATTGCACGCGTGCAAGGTAAGCCTTCGCGATGACTTCGTCGAACGGCACGACGGCATCGCCGACCACCACGCTGTCGCCCGCAAAACGCACGTGCGATGCCGTCACTTCACCGCCGCCGAACTTCTCGGCGGCAAACAACGCGAGACGCTCGCGCAACTGGCGCGCGGCATCCTGCGCGGCCTTGCCGTTCAGGTCCGAACCCGTCGATGCCGCCGTCGCCGACGTATTCGCCACCTTCGACGTATCCGTCGCCGTCACGCGCACGCGGTTGAAGCTAACGCCGAGTTCATGCGCGACGACTTGCGCGACCTTGGTGTTCAAACCTTGGCCCATTTCCGTGCCGCCGTGATTCACGAGCACCGAGCCATCGGTATAGATGTGGACCAGCGCGCCCGCCTGGTTGAAGTGCGTCACGTTGAACGCGATGCCGAACTTGCACGGCGTCAGCGCGAGGCCCTTCTTCAGCACGTCGTTGTTGCGATTGAATTCCAGCACTTCCTCGCGGCGCTTGCGGTAATCGCTGGTCGCTTCGAGTTCGTCGATCAGTTCGTGAATCACGTTGTCTTCGACGATCTGTCCATACGGCGTCTGGTTACGCTCGGTCTTGCCGTACAGATTGCGGCGGCGCACGTCGAGCGAATCCTTGCCGATCGAACGCGCGATGTCGTCCATGATGTACTCGATCGCAAACGCGCCCTGCGGCCCGCCGAAGCCACGAAATGCCGTGTTCGACTGCGTATTCGTCTTGCCGCAGAACCCGTCGATCGCGACATCCGACAGGAAGTACGCATTGTCGAAGTGGCACACGGCACGTGTCATCACCGGGCCGGACAGATCGGCGGAATAGCCGCAGCGCGACGTCATATCGACTGACACGCCTTCGATCAGACCTTCGTCGTCGTAACCGACGTCGTACGTGTAGTGGAAATCGTGGCGCTTGCCCGTGATCATCATGTCGTCGTCGCGGTCCGGACGCAACTTCACCGGGCACAACAGCTTCCATGCGGCGAGCGCCGCGCAGCACGCGAAGATGCTCGATTGCGATTCCTTGCCGCCGAATCCGCCGCCCATGCGCCGGCATTCGACCAGCACGTTGTGCGAATGCACGCCGAGCATGTGCGAGACGAGATGCTGCATTTCCGTCGGGTGCTGCGTCGAGCAGTAGACGTGCATGCCGTCGTCGTCCTTCGGCACCGCGTACGAAATCTGCCCTTCCAGATAGAACTGCTCCTGTCCGCCGAGCAGCATTTCGCCGGCTTCGCGATGCGTCGCGTGTTGCAGCTTCGCGGCGGCGTCGCCGCGCGCGAGCTTCAGCGGCGGAATCACGCTTTGCTTCGCGGCGCGCGCCTGCTGCGCCGTCAGCACGGCAGGCAGTTCTTCGAACTCGATGTCCGCGCGGCGTGCGCCGAGGCGCGCCGCATCGTGCGAGGTCGCAACGACGATGAACATCGCCTGGCCGACGTATTGCACGAGGCCATCGGCGAGCACGGGATCGTCGCCCTTCACGATCGGCCCGATGTCGTTGTGGCCGGGAATATCGCCTGCCGTGAAGACGGCGACCACGCCAGGCGTCGCGCGCACCTTGTCGAAATTCATCGACACGATCTTCGCGTGCGCTTTCGGCGACGTGCCGAGCGCCGCGTGCAGCGTGCCCGCGAGTTCCGGAATGTCGTCGGTATAGGTCGCGCGGCCGCTCACATGCAGATGCGCGGATTCATGCGGACGCGAGATGTGAACTTGCGTGAATTCGGCGAGTTCTTTGGCGTCCTTCAGGAACGGTTCGGCTTGCTGGTTCATTCTGTGGGTTCTCCGTTTCCTTTTTTGCTTTAAGCCGTCGCGCCTGCTGCCAATACCGCGCGCACATCGAGCGCGCTCTTTTGCAGCGGATTGTTCGGGCGCGTTTCGAGCCAGAAGCGGTACAACGTATTCTTCGCGGCTTCGAGACGATAGTCGCTGGTTGCGCGCATGTCGCTGAGCGGCTGATAGTCTTTGGCGAGCGCGAGCATCGCGATCTGCGCGGTCGCTTCGTGCCAGTCGTTATCGGCAATCGCGGCTTCGGCGTGCGACGCGCGCTTCGGCGTCGCGGCCATGCCGCCGAACGCGATGCGCGGTTCGCGGATCGCTTCGCCATCGGCGATGAACGAGAACGCGGCGCACACGGCGGAAATATCCGAGTCGAAGCGCTTCGAAATCTTGTACGTGCGGAAGTGGAAGTGCTTGCGCGCCTCGTTGCGCGCCGGCACCTTCAGCCCGACGACAAACTCGTGCTCGGCCATATCCTTCTTCTGATACGCAAGGTACAGGTCCTCGAGCGCCAATTCGCGTTCGACATCCTTGCCGCGCAGCACGACGCGCGCGCCGAGCGCGATCAGGCCCGGCATCGAATCGCCGATGGGCGAACCGTTCGCGACATTGCCGCCGATCGTGCCGGCATTGCGGATCGGCAGCGACGCGAAGCGCTGCCACATTTCGGTAAGTTCGGGATACTGCTTCGCCAGTTCGGCATAAGCGCGCTCGACGGTCACGCCCGCGCCGATCTCGATCCAGTCTTCCGTCACGTTGATCTTCTGCATTTCCGCGATCTGGCCGACGTACACGATATGGCCGAGGTCGCGCATCATCTTCGTGACCCACAGGCCGATGTCGGTGCTGCCGGCGAGAATGCGCGTGTTCGGCGCGTCGGCCTTGATCTGCGCGAGCGCGGCGACGGTGCGCGGCGCGTCGAACTTCTGGCCGCTCGATTCGTAGTGGAAGGTTTCGCCGCGTTCGAGCTTCGCGAGCTTCTCGGCGAGCGCTTTTACATCGACGGGTGCTTTCGGCGCGGGCAACTCGAACATGCGTTCGGCCGCTTCGATGATCGGGCGATAGCCGGTGCAGCGGCACAGATTGCCCGTCAGCGCGTTGGAGATATCGGTGCGGTTCGGCACCGTCTTGTTGGCGCAAGCGTGTTCGTGGCCGTGCTTCTCGTACATCGACCACATCGACATGACGAAGCCCGGCGTACAGAAACCGCACTGCGAGCCGTGACACTCGACCATCGCTTCCTGCACGGGATGCAGGCTGCCGTCAGGCTGGCGCAGGTCTTCGACGGTGAAAAGCGCCTTGCCGTCGAGGGTCGGCAGAAACTGGATGCATGCGTTGACGGCCTTGAAGCTGACGCCGCCCTTGTCGTTGCGCTCGCCGATCACGACGGTGCACGCGCCGCAATCGCCTTCCGCGCAGCCTTCCTTGGTGCCGGTGCAGCGCGCGTCTTCGCGCAGATACTGAAGAACAGTGCGGGTGACGGGCGCGTCGGTGATCTCACGGATCGCGTTGCGATGGTAGAAGCGGATCGGCTGGCTCATGTCTCGTGCTCGTTTCGGTTATTCGCGTCCGCGTGGGGCAGGCGGACGGTGTTGCTGACGATTCGAAAATTAGCATCATCAATATTCGCAACCCATAGGCTCGATCACATGGGGGACATACAGCTGGAGCGATAAATTGAGATGACCGCGGCGCCGCTGGCTTATGGTGACGTGTCCGTTTTTACGTATTTTCCGAAAATATGATGCTTTTTGGACACAACCGTTTGAATCGATCGGGGCAAACCGCGCCTGGACACGCGCAAATAATTGATGGAAAGCCATCAAACGGGCCGATCTGCACGTTTTTTCAGCAAGAAAATTATTAAGCAAACCCTGCAAGGGGATCGGTTCCATGGGAAAATCATGGCTCCCCGCCAAATTCAAGTCTCGTTTTCCCCATGTCCGCCGACTCCGCTACACCGCGCAGCGAATTTGCGACCACTTTGCAGATCATTCCGGTCGTTTTTTTCACGTTCCTTTGCTACCTGACGATCGGCATTCCGCTTGCCGTGCTGCCGGGTTATGTTCACGACGATCTTGGCTACAGCGCCGTGATCGCCGGTCTGGCGATCAGCGTCCAGTATTTTGCGACGCTTGCATCGCGCCCGCTGGCGGGCCGTTCCGCCGATACGCTCGGCCCGAAGAAAACGGTGACGATCGGTCTGATTGGCTGCGGCGTGAGCGGCGTGCTGTTGCTGCTGGCTGTGTTGCTGGGCCGCTGGCCGACCTTGAGCCTGACGCTGCTGGTGTTGAGCCGGCTGGTGCTGGGTTTTGGCGAAAGCCTGTGCGGCACGGGCGCGATCCTGTGGGGCATTGGGCGCGTCGGTACGACGAACAACGCGCGCGTGATCTCGTGGAATGGCATCGCCACGTATGGCGCGCTGGCAATTGGTGCGCCGCTGGGCGTCGCGATTTCGCATAGCGTTGGCTTTTTTGCGCTTGGCGTGGTGGTAATTGCGCTTGCGGCGCTTGGGTTCTATCTGGCCCGGCTGATTGCGCCTGTGCCTGTCGTGCATGGCGAGCGCATGTCGTATCGGAGTGTTTTTACGCGCGTGTTGCCGCATGGCATCGGGTTGGCGCTTGGCTCCGCCGGATTTGGATCGATTGCGACGTTTATCACGCTGTTCTATGCGGCCAATCATTGGCCGAATGCGGCGCTGTCGTTGACCGTGTTTGGCACGCTGTTTATTGGGGCGCGGCTGCTGTTTGCAAACACGATCAAGACGTATGGCGGGTTTCGGGTTGCGATCGCGTCGTTCTCGTTTGAATGCGTTGGGTTGTTGTTGCTGTGGCTCGCGCCGGAGCCGCATATTGCTCTTGCTGGTGCTGCGTTGACTGGCTTCGGATTTGCGCTTGTGTTTCCGGCGCTGGGCGTCGAGGCTGTGGGGCTTGTGCCTCCGGCTAGCCGTGGCGCGGCTTTGTCGGCGTATTCCGTTTTCCTCGATCTCTCGCTGGGGATTACGGGGCCGCTGGCCGGGTATATCGCCGGTGAGTTTGGATACGGGTCGGTGTTTTTGTTTGCTGCTGTGGCAGCTGCTGCGGCTGTGGCGCTTTCTACGATGCTGTATTTGCGCAATGCGCGGACGCCTAATGCGCCTGCGGCGGCTTAGGTTTTTGGCTGCGGCGCTGGCGGGTTGGTTTGGTTTTGCTTGTCGCTGGCATCCGCGGTTTGATGTACCACTTCACGCGTCGCCCCTGTGCGGGGCAGCACCTACTTTTCTTTGCCGCCGCAAAGAAAAGTAGGCAAAAGAAAGCGGGCTAAC
>NZ_QBUY01000013.1 GCF_003121405.1 Paraburkholderia sp. C35
GCGAGTCGCTGCCGTTTGGGGCGCTACGGGTGATTGGAGTGGGGTAGGCGACTATTCGAAGCGATGGCAACGGGCGGTGACTGAGAGGTTGCCGTGTGAAGGATAGGAACCGTTGGGGGCCCGCAGGCAGAGCCCGAAGCGGGCGGTGTTAGCCCGCTTTCTTTTGCCTACTTTTCTTTGCGGCGGCAAAGAAAAGTAGGTGCCGCCCCGCACAGGGGCAACGCACGAAGCACCAGTAACAAGCCGCGGATGCCAGCGACCCAACCCCAGTCGCAAGACACCAAAAAAACCCTACTGCGCCTTGCGCAAATACACCACAAACGCATATTCAAAATCATTAGGCTCATTAGCCACATGCGTCTCACGCGAGACCTCTTCCCACACGCCGGAATCAGGCGCAGGAAACCAGGCATCGCCATCAAAATCGGCCTGAATCTCAGTAACGATCAGCTTGTCTGCGAGCCGCAGCCCTTCGTCATACAGTTGCGCGCCGCCGATCAGAAACACTTCAGCCGCCTCATCGCTCGCAGCGAGCGTCAACGCATCACGAAGACTGGTAACGGCGGAGCACCCATCAAACCGCCGCGCAGCATCCCTCGTCACGACGATATTTCGCCGCCCAGGCAAAGCTCGCCCAATCGATTCATGCGTCTTGCGCCCCATCACGATAGGCGCGCCCATCGTAGTGCGCTTGAAGAAAGCGAGGTCTTCGGGCAGCCGCCAGGGCAACTGGTTATCACGGCCGATCACGCCATTGCGGGCGCGAGCGACGATCAGGGTGAGCGTCGTCATACGAGTCAGTGAAGCGGGTAGAAAACGGAAGCCGATTCTACCCGAGCGCGCGCCGCGCGGAACAACCCGGCTACTCGTGCGCTTCGTGCTCGCCAAACGCAGCACCCTTACCGTCGCCTCTTTCTTCACCAGAAGGATCACGCAAGCCATGCGTGCCCATCAGCCGATACAAGGTCACGCGCGAAATCCCGAGGTCCGATGCAGCCTCGTTCAGCCGCCCGCGATGCCGCAACAGCGCCACTTCGATTGCGCGCTTCTCGGCGGCTTCGCGCGCTTGCGTGAGGCTCATCGTCTGCTGTTCGCTGAAGTGCGCGAGATCGAGATCGTCGGCGGAAATCAGCTTGTTCTCCGCCATCACGATCGCGCGCCGCACGCGGTTGATCAGCTCGCGCACGTTGCCCGGCCAGTGATAGTTGTACATCGCCTCGATCGCCGACGGCGTGAAGCCGCGAATCTTGCGCGCGTTGTCCGTCTTGAACTTGCCAAGGATGTGATGCGCCAGCAACTCGATATCCTTGCCGCGCGAACGCAGCGGCGGTTCGTCCACGCGCAGCACGCACAGGCGGTGAAACAGATCCTGCCTGAAGCGCCCGCCGCCCATCGCGCCTTCCAGATCGACGTGCGTCGCCGAAATGATGCGCACGTCCACGGGAATCGATTCGTGGCCGCCCAGCCGCTCGATCTTGCCTTCCTGCAGGAAGCGCAGCAGGCTCGCCTGGCTTTCCATCGGCAGATCGCCGATTTCGTCGAGAAACAGCGTGCCGCCATTGGCTGCCTCGACGCGCCCGATCTTGCGCTGGTTCGCGCCCGTGAACGCGCCGCGCTCGTAGCCGAACAGCTCCGACTGCAGCAGGTGATGCGGAATCGCGCCGCAGTTGATCGGTACGAACGGCGCCTTGCGGCGCGGCGAGCGCTCGTGGATCGCCAGCGCCGTCAGTTCCTTGCCCGTGCCCGACTCGCCCGAAATGAACACGCTCGCATCGGTGTTCGCGACCTTCCGGATCGTGCGGAACAACTGCTGCATCGCCTCGCAGGTGCCGACCATCTCGTCGTCGCTTGCGCCTGCCGTGTCGGGCGGCAAATCGGCGTCGCACAGATTCACCATGCCGTACGCGTGGCCGCCCAGATAGTCGATTGTCGCGTTCGCCACGGGAATCTTCACGTAGTCGAAGCAGTAATGGCGAATCAGCCGCCGCACGGCAGGGTCCGCGAGCCGCTCGGGATTCGCCAGCGCGATCCAGCCGACCTGCTGCTGCCGCAGACTCGCTTCGAGACCGGGCAGATCGCGCACGGCGAAGCTCGCCATATCGACGATGCCCGCGCACATCGATGCCGGCTTGATCAGCTTGCCGATCTCGTGTGCCGAACGCGCCACCAGCACGCGCCAGCCGCGGCTTTTCAGATGCTCGACGACGGCATCGTCGGGCGTGCGCGCGGCGTACAGCAGGACGCGCGCACCGGCCTCGGGCGCCGCGCCGCGCGAGGCATCGACGGCCACGGGGCGCGCCGCAGGTGTCTCGTTTCCGCGTGAGACGGCTAGACGCAACCCGGAGCCGGCGAGCGGGGTAACAGAGCTCAGATGAGAAGATTCGCGCACGATTCGCCTCGTATCGGTGTCACGTCAAAAGGTGTAGGGAAAGCGCACGCCGATCACGTAGTTCGGCGCGTCGGGCGTCATGCCGATCGATACCGAGCCGTTGATCGTCAGATGCTTGTTCACTACGTGATTCAGGCCAAAATTCATCACGGCTGCCGTGGTCTCGCTGCCCGGCACCTTCACGTAATCGCCGCCCGGCGCCTTGGTCTTCGACGCGGGTTGCAGCGCGAGCGTGTACGAAATGCTCGCGGAGTCCTTGTCGGAGAATGCGAGTGCGACGCCTGCGCCGATCTGCAGGATGTCGCCGAGCTTGACGGTGGCGGGCTGTGTCTGTCCTTGCACCGACGAGATATCCGCGAACGAACGCGCGATGTTGTAGGTGTAGGACATGCTGCCGAACAGCACGACGGGGTCGTAAGTCTTCAGCACCGACAGGCCCGCCGTCAGATTCCAGAAGCCCGTGCCCGTGGGCAGCTTGGACGGCGCGACGAGGTTCGTGTTGTCGGCGTCGAGCTGCACGACCTTGATGCCGAACGGCGAGGTGCCCGTCGGCGCTTTCACGCGCAGGCTGCCGACCACGTCGGGGATGCTGTTGGTCTCTTTCAGGATCTGGTAGTAGATCCCGAAGTTGACGTCGCCGATGGCGCTCGAATTGACGGACGCATCGGACAGCGTATTGGCCGCACCGCCCGCGCCACCGACGATGAACTGGCTATGCCGGTAGATGTACGGCACGTCCACGTCGACGCTGATGCGATCGGTCAGGCCATAGCGCGTATCGAGATCGGCCATCACCTGGTGCGACTTGGTCTGCCCCAGGTTGATGTTGCCGAGGAAGATCGCGTCCAGCGCGAGGAAACCCGACAACTGCAATTGTCGGCGATCGTAGTAGGTATCGCTGATACCCCAGTCGAGCGTCAGCTTGTGGTCGAAGAGCGGCGCGTGCTCGCGCTGCACGACGGCTTCTTCGGCCTGCGTGCGCACGGGTTCGGCTGCCTTCTGCGTCTGGCCGACGGCGCCTTCCGGCATGCCGGGGCCGCTCGCCTGCGCGTTCGGATTGCCTGTGCCCGTCGAACCCGTTGCCGTCGAGCTATCGGGTGCCGGCGGATTGACGGGCACGCCCGTCGCGGTGCCTGTCGCATTGCCCGGCGCGGGTGCGCCCGGCGTGACCTGCGCGAGCGGCGGCAAGGGCATCGGCAGGCCATCCGCGCCCGGCTGCTCGGCCACGTAATCGCTGCCGGCAGGCGCGCCATAGCCGGGCGCGCCGCGGCCCCGCTGCGACATTTCCAGACTTGTCACCTGCCGTTCGAGTGACTGGATCTGACGCTGCTGCTCGTCGACGACGCGCATCAGCGTGTTGAGCCGGTCTTCGAGAGACTGGTTGTTGATGGCTTGTGCGGAAACCCCCTGCGACAGCGCGAACAGCATCGCGGCAGCAGGAATAGCCGCAAGGCGAACTCGCGGCTTTCTGCCTGTTGTATCGATATTCATTGTTCTTCCCCCGGTGAATCCGGCAGCGCTCGGCTGTTGGTTCTTATGCTTCGCGCTGCCGCTTTCTGTACGACTATCTCCTCCTGGTGACGCCTGTCGACGGGTGGCGGCCCGCCTTATCTCCTTGCGTTGATCGCGTTTTGCAGGGCTTGTAGTACGCCGGCCTGGCGCAGCATCCCGGACGACATCGGTGCCGTCTGAAGCGAGAGCTGCAACTGGTTGGCGACTTGCTGGTTATTGCCCGCTATCTGCAGTAGTTGAGCAATCGCGCCGGCCTGTTGCGCGTTGCTGGGTGCGATGGTTTGTGAGGCGAGGCCGGCTGGCGTCTGCAAGGCGATCGTGACGCCGCCGTTGCCGAACGAAATGCCTGCCTTGATGTTGCCCGCGCCGTTCGATGCCGACGCGCTCTGCGCATTCGTGCCGCCTGTCAGGAGTTGCGGATTGTTGTTGAAGTCGATCGTCGCCGTGTTGAATCCGGCGTTGCGATCGCCCGCGACCTGCGTGATCTGCGACACGCCGTTGACCGAGATGCTTTGTCCGCCATTGACCTGCGCACCCGGGTTCGCACCCGTGTTGCCGCGGCCATCGGTGACGGAGGCGAGGGTGCTGACACTGGCCGTCAGCGCATTCGCCGCATTGGTGGCAACGGAGAGGGTGCCTTGCGCGAGCGCGTTAGCGCCGTTCGGCAACTGCCATTGCGAAAGAACGTTCAATACGAAACCGGAGATCATTTGTCCGCCCGCGCCTTTACCGGTCTGCTGGGCGAGCACATCATCCCCGACGCTTTGCCACTGGATCGCCACCGGCGCGACATCGCGCGGCGCGGAGGCGTCGGCGGCGTGAGCGCTGGTCGCGAGGCCGCCCGTCAGCGCGATGAGGGTCGCGGTCAACGTGAGGCGAGGCGGGTTGAGGGCGTGCTTCATGGGTGGTCAGAACAGGGCTGCCTTGATCAAGCCGTATTCGACAAAGGGAGTCGCTGCCGTGCCGTTGGCGAGCGCGCGCTCGCGCAGCTTCAAGGCCCGCGATTCGTTGTCCTGCAACAGCGGGGACTCCTCCCTGAAGGGTTTCCCGACGACTGCAAATACGAGCCCATTCCATGTCTTCGCGAAGTCTTCCTCGAGCAGGATGCGATTGCCGAGTGCGGGATCCGCGATGAAGATGCGACCGTCTTGCGCGTGCTTGACGATCACGAAATGCTCATAGCCGTCGAGGTTCATCAGAACCATGACGGGAATCTGGAGGTGATAAAGCGCGTCTGAGTTGACCCGGAAACCGCGGCCCCGCAGCCCGATCGTCTCGACGAACTTCTTCATGTCGAGCATCGAGAATCCGTTCTTCACCACGACTTCGGGCGTCGAGAAAACCATCATGCGGCGGATCAGCTCCGTCTCGGGAATCTCGATGCCGTAGCCATACTTGAGAAGGGTAGCGAGCGCCGCCGCACCGCAGCTGTAGTCGAACTGCTGGCTGACGATGTGGCGGTAACGCAGGTCCCTCATCGAGTGCACCGTCTTGGTAAGAGGAATACCTGCGAGGGTAGACGTGTCGACAGTCGCCTGTGCGTGCACTTGCCCACACAAACCGCATGTTGTGGACACAAGTACGGCAACGGCGTGTCGTAACGCCGGGAACCGGTCAAACCCGGACATGCTGGTCTCCTGCCAGGCTGCGCCGGCGGCCTTTATCGGCCGCCGGCGCATCCCGTATGGTTGCTTTTTTGTACTGCTTGCCAGGCTCGGTGACCTGGCTCAACGCCAGGCTTAGTGGCTGGTGTTCATCGAAGCGATGGCCAGGCCGTTGTGCTGCACGTTGCCAGCGCCACCGGCGATGTTCACGCCGATGTTGCCCGTTGCGCCGCTAAGCGCGTTGGCGCCCAGCATTGCCGTGCCTTCGAACGAACCGTGGAAGTCGACACCTGCCATTTGCGACGAATCATCCGTTGCCACCATCGCAGCGGCGCCATGGTTGCGCGAGACCGTCGACGTCGAAGCAGCCATGCTGTTGTTCTGCACGTTGCTGATACCCGACGCGACGTTCACGCCGACGTTGCCCGATGCGTACTGCAGCGAGCCGTCGCCAACCGAGGCGTTCACGTTGAAGTTGTTGATGTTCGCCTTGCCGCCCGACGACTGGTTGTTGAACACCTGGGCGTTGCCGAACACGTTGCCGGCATCGACGGAAGCGAGGGCCGCGTCGTTGCTTTGCGTGTTGTTGACGCCTTCGGCGATGTTCACGCCGATGTTGCCGCTCACGTGCTGTGCTGCGTTGGCGCCCGTGGTGGCCGTCAGGTTGCCCGCCTTCTGCGTGTTGATGTGCTGCGTGACCGAGCCGGTGACATCCACATCCGTCGACGCGACCGTCGAGCTGAAGCCCCATTGCGCGGAGATGCTGTCGTGCGTCTTCGACTTGTCGACTTCATAGCCGCTCGACTGCTCGCCGTAGGCCACATAGCCGGAACCCTGGCTGGCCTGGTAGCCCCACACCTTGCCCTGGCCCGAGCCTTCGACTGCGCCGAAAGCGCCGCCGATCTGCTCCTGATTGGCGTAGCTCGATTCCTTGTAGCCCGCCGACAGGCCGCCACCGATGCTGGCGCTGCCCGAAGCCGTGTTGGTCCACGGGTTGTAGTTCGACGAGACCGAATAGCCGACGCCTGCGTGGCCGCCTGCCGAGATGTGGGCGCCCGAGTTCTGGCTCTGATGGCTGAAGCTGCCGCCGATTTCGGCTGCCTGCGCGCTGTACTCATAGCCGCCACCCTGCACGGCGCTGCTCTGCTGGCCGTACTTGTAGCCGGCCGAAGCCTGATAGCCCTGTGCGCCATACGATTCCGACGAGTGCGACGTCGAGAGCGAGGCCCATGCGTTGCCGCCGCCGTTGATCGACTGGAAGCTGTTGTTGACGTGCGTCGTGATCGAGCCGGACGTGTACGACTGGGCGTTCGGGCTGAGCGACGCATTCGCCCAGGCTTTCTGCGTGTTGTTGACGACGGCGCCCGCGGTGCTGGAGACGCTCACGCAACCGAACAGCGTGACGAATCCCTCGATCCCGACGGCTTCGCCGACCAGCGTCGCGTTGAACAGGAACGGGTTCTTCAGCGGGCTCGCAAAGACGCTGGAGGAAGCGGCTGCGAGGACGGCGGCTGCAATAAGAGTGCGCTTCATGGTTTCGCTCCGATACTAGTTGTGGTCAGTTAGAAAAGAGTGCCCGCCGGGGGACGGAGCACAAAACTGTTCGCCGTGGCATTACCGGCTCCGGCAGTCTGGTTGATCTGCAGCACGCCAGTGACGTTCTTGAATGCGTCGCTGGATATGCTGGCCTCGCGGACGCCTTGTGGCGCAACCGTCCGGCCTTGACCGCCGTTGTTCGCGGCCGTCGCGGATAGCACCCCATCCGAGACGGTCTCGACCCCTGGCGCCGCAGTGCCGAGCTGCACACTGTTGCGCTGGAGATTCCCTGCGCCCGCAGACTGGTTCACCATCACCGCTCCGGACGAATTTGAAAACGCGTTGCCCTGGATCGTGGCGCGCGCGCTCGGCACGCGGGCCCGCGCGGTCGCACTCTGGGCGCTCGCGTTGTCGTTCGCGGCGGCGTCGCCGCTGGTGATCGTCAGCTGGTTGGTCTGGGCATTGTTGAGGCCCGCTGCCTGGTTCACCGTGATGGCGCCCGTCGTGTTGACGGCGGCGCCCGTGGCGATGCTCGCGTCGCCGCTCACGGTGCCCACCTGTTGCGCGTACGACGGTTGCATCGCGACGAGTGCGAGCGCTGCGAGGAGCGGGATCGAAAGCGGGATCGGGCGAAGTAGCGTGTTCATTTGCTCAGGCCTCCGAGCGCGCCGCCCAGCGCAGTCGACAGCGGCGCAAGCGCACCCGTCACGCTCGACGAGATGTTGCCGCCGATGCCGGGCGCCGGTTGTCCGATCGCACCCGCGCTGAGCGCGACGTTGTTGTTGGTGGTGTTGCCCGTCAGGATGCGCGTCACGGCCTGCAGACCGGCGCCGCCTGCGACGGCCTGATCGAGACCGGTGGAGCCGTGCGCGTTGGTCAGATCGGCGTCCGACGCGACTTGCGCCATGCTCGGGCTGAAGCTGTTGGCGGGGAAGGTCGACACACGCGAGCTGACGGGGTCCTGGTCCTTCGGCACGGGCGCATAGGCAATGCGCGGCGTGATCTGGCGTTCGACGATGATGTCGCCAGGGTTGGTGACCTGTGCGCAGGTCACGCTTGCAAAACCGGCTGCGCCCAGACCGGCGATGGCGGCAAGCCGCGTCGCGAGTCCCGCCGCGCGGATCGCGCGGCTGCACAGCATCCCCAATGAAGCGATCATTTTGTGTGTCCCCGAACCGTCCAGTTTGGAGTGCGAAACAGTTCGCACTGGTCTCTTCTGTCTGTGGTGTTCTGTTGCGGTGTTACTTTCTCTGGTAGTTCGCTACGTTACCTTGTGCTGCACGCGCGGCATCGATGGGTATCGGCAGCGGCGACGGCGGCGCGATTTCATCCCACAACGTCACGGCCGAGCCGCGCATCAATTGCGGTGTCGCGGCCACCATCACCATGCCTGCTGCGCCTCCGCGCTGACGCGACAGCACCTGATCGTCGAGTGCGAAGTCATTCATTGCTGCGCTGTCGGCGGGGACACTGAAAAACTGCCGACCGTTCGCATCCATTCCGTATGCAATATCCGAGCCAGTCGTTGCATCTGCAACGACGTCCGATGTGTCGTCGGCAGCGGGTGCGGCAATTTGCGCGGACGACAGAGTTGTCGCATCCGTGAATGCCTGCTGTGCATTCACACCTGCGGGCAATGTCGACAGCGCGAGCGCTACACACATGGCAACGCCGGCGGGCAGTCGTGAAATCTGGTTCGAGGCGATGCGGAAAACGAGTCGCATGATGTCTCTCCTTGGTGCGGGACATTTAGCGAAACGTGTGCCATCGGTCGCAATCCATTGATGCAATTGGATCAGGCGAATTGGATGAGACGCGTGTCGAGTCAAATCGGACGTAAACGTTTCAGGTCTGAAACCTCAGCCCGAAAAACACGCGGATTTCAAATCTATCCGTTAAGCACGGCGTAAGTGCAGCAGATAGTTAAAAAAGTATGGTGAATGCGCTTCCACCGTTTTAATCGCTCCCCAATGAGGCAGCTGATGTACCGCAAACCCTTGATGCAGAAGGCTCTACGATTTAATTCGCATATTTGTTTTCGGCGGCGCGCGCGTATAGTAAGCTCTCATCCACAGCACACGATTTTAAAAAGCCCAGTACTTGGGCCGTTTCAATACACGCGCCGTTTTTCGGGGATCAGCTGTCCGTACGGAATGGAATGGCCGTTCGGTTTTCGCTGTTTGCGAATCCCGTGCGAATAGGCGTGCCTGAAAAGCTAAATCCAGATCAGCACATGCCGTCATCCTTAACGTTCGTTGACGAGAGGATCTGAATAATGGAATCCGCCACGCGGCATCTGATTTACGTATCAAGAGATCCCAGCGCTGAGTTAAACACGCGTTTTCATGAGCGTGGGTGGCATGTCGAGGTCGTCGGGTCGGCCCGTGATGCACGCCGCGCTGTTCGTTCGGGGATGGCAGCGGGCGGTCTGCTCGATCTGTCGAGCTGTTTCCAGCAGCATGAAATCGCTGCGTTCGAATCGTGTCTGACCATGCCGAACGTCGGCTGGGTTGCGACCACCATGGCGGGCCAGTTGCAGGACGCCGCGTTGCGCCGTCTGGTGCGCGACTATTGTTTCGATTACGTTACCGTGCCTTACTCGGGCGACCGCATTGTCGATTCCGTCGGTCACGCCTACGGCATGGTGTCGCTCGGTGAACCGGCTTCGAACGATGCGTCGCAAGGCGGCGGCACGGAAGGCGAAATGGTCGGTTCGTGCGACGCGATGCTGGCGTTGTTCCGCTCTATCCGCAAGGTCGCGATGACGGACGCGCCCGTGTTCATCTCGGGCGAATCGGGCACGGGCAAGGAACTGACGGCCGTGGCGATTCACGAGCGCTCATCGCGCCGTAACGCGCCGTTTATTCCCATCAACTGCGGTGCAATTCCCCCGCATCTGCTGCAATCCGAACTGTTTGGCTACGAACGCGGCGCGTTCACGGGTGCTAACCAGCGCAAGATCGGGCGCGTCGAAGCGGCCAACGGCGGCACGCTGTTCCTCGATGAAATCGGCGACTTGCCGCTCGAAAGCCAGGCGAGCCTGCTGCGCTTCCTGCAGGAACGCAAGGTCGAGCGGCTCGGCGGCCACGGCTCGATCGAAGTGGACGTGCGGATCATCTCCGCCACCCACGTCGACATGAACACGGCGATGATCGAAGGGCGCGTCCGCTCTGACCTGTATCACCGTCTGTGCGTGCTGCAGATCGACGAGCCGCCGCTGCGCGCGCGCGGCAAGGATATCGAACTGCTCGCGCGGCACATGCTGGAACGTTTCAGGAAAGATGCGAGCCGTCGTCTGCGTGGCTTCGCGCCGGATGCCATTGCCGCGCTTCACAATTACAGCTGGCCGGGCAATGTGCGCGAGCTGATCAACCGCGTGCGCCGCGCGATCGTCATGTCGGAAGGGCGGGCCATCACCGCGCGTGATCTCGAACTGGCCGAGTATGTCGAGATCGTCCCCGTGTCGCTGGCGCAGGCGCGCGAAGCGGCCGAACGGCAGGCGATCGAACTGGCCTTGCTGCGCCATCGCGGGCGTCTTGGCGATGCCGCGCAGGAACTCGGCATTTCGCGTGTGACGCTTTACCGGCTGTTGTGCTCGCACGGCATGCGGCATATGGAAACCGAGCCGCTCGCGCCGCACGCGGAGATGCCGTCGACGATGCCGCATCTGTAACGCGAAAAACTGCAATGTCGAAAAGCCCGGTCGATTGGCCGGGCTTTTTGCTTTTGTGCGCCCCGATCGCCTGGTGGACGCGCTTCCGGACGATCGGATTATCGAGGCACTAACGGCCCGCCAACCTCGGGTCGTGCGGCGTGCTAGAATCGGGGTTTTCCGAAAAAAGCTCCGTCGCGCGCCAGCGCGCCCGACCGAAGGAACCCGCATGAAACAGTACCTCGACCTCGTCCGCACGATCCTCGATACCGGCACATGGCAGGAAAACCGCACCGGCATCCGCACGTTCAGCATGCCGGGGGCGATGTTGCGCTTCGATCTGCAGCAGGGATTCCCCGCCGTCACGACCAAGAAGCTCGCGTTCAAGTCGGCGATCGGCGAACTGATCGGCTTTTTGCGCGCATCGCGCAGCGCGGCCGATTTCCGCGCGCTCGGCTGCAAGGTGTGGGACGGCAACGCGAACGAAAACGCGCAGTGGCTCGCCAATCCTTACCGCCGCGGCATCGACGATCTCGGCGACGTGTACGGCGTGCAATGGCGCCAGTGGCCCGCGTACAAGGTGCTCGACGCGACGGCGAGTGCGCAGCTGGAAGACGCGGCGTCGCGCGGCTATGCGCCCGTCACCGAGTTCGAAGAGGATGGCGTTCGAAAGGTGCTGCTCTACAAGGCCATCGACCAGATCCGTCAGTGCCTCGACACGATCATGAAAAACCCGTCCGACCGGCGAATTTTGTTTCATGCGTGGAATCCGGCCGTGCTGGAGGAAATCGCGCTGCCGGCGTGCCATCTGCTGTACCAGTTCCTGCCGAACGTCGCGAAACGCGAGATATCGCTGTGCCTGTATATCCGCAGCAATGATGTCGGCCTCGGCACGCCGTTCAACCTGACGGAAGGCGCGGCGCTGCTGCATCTCGTCGGCCGCCTGACGGGCTATGCGCCGCGCTGGTTCACGTACTTCATCGGCGATGCGCACATCTACGAGAATCAGCTCGACATGTTGCAGCAGCAACTGACGCGCGATCCGTACGAGAGCCCGCAACTCGCAATTTCGGACCGCGTGCCCGACTACGCAAAGACGGGCGTGTACGCGCCGGAGTGGCTGGAGCAGATCGAGCCGGCGGATTTTTCGCTGGTCGGCTATCGACACCATGAGCCGCTGACCGCGCCGATGGCGATCTGATCCGCCGAAGGTTTTTAGGCCCGGATGTGAAAACGCCCACCGCGTCATGCGGTGGGCGTTTTCGTTTCAGGCGATGAACGGATGCTTATCCGCGATGATGCTCGTCGTGTCCGCCGCCCGTCGCGCGCTGCTGCTCCTGATGCTGTTGCGGCTGGGGTTGCGGATGCGGCTGCTGCGCCTGCGGGTGCGGATGGAACTCCTGCCGCGGCTGAGCTTGAGGCTGCGGCTGCGGATGGAATTCCTGACGCGCCTGCTGCTGCGGTTGCGGCCGGGGTTCCTGACGCACTTGCTGCGGCTGCGGCTGTGGGTGAAATTCCTGACGCGGCTGAGCGTGCGGCTGCGGCTGCGGATGGAATTCCTGACGCGCCTGTTGCTGCGGGTGCTGTTGCGGCTGCGGGCGCGCCTCGGCTCGCGGCGGCTGCTGATCCTGCGGCTGTGCGTGGGTCTCGGGGCGAGGCTGCGCCTGAGCCTGCTGCATCGGCGCGGGCGCGGGTTGACCGTGTTGCTCCGGCTCGCGTCCGGGCTGTCCTTGTGCAACACCGCCGCCGAATCCATTTGCCGGTCGCTGGGCTGGCTCGTGTTGCTGTTGCGCGATCTGGCCAGGCTGCGCCGACGGACCATGCTGCCCAGGTGCCTGTACGGCGCCCCATTGCTGCGGATTGCCGCGTTGCTGCGCCATCGGTTGATGCTGCTGGGTCCACGCAGGCTGATGTTGCTGACCTGCCGCGGCCGTTTCAGGACGTTGTGCACCGCCAGGCTGCTGCGGCATGCCATTCGATGGATGTTCGCCCGCGAACTGCGGCGGACGCGGCACGCCATTGCCCGCATTACCCGCTTGCATCGGCATGCCATGCGGCTGGCCGTTGGCTTGCGCTTGCGCGACGCCGCCAGGCCGCTGACCGTTCGGCGCACCCGCCATCTGTCCCGGCGCAAAACCATGTCCCGGCATTCCTTGTTGCGGACCATTCGGCTGCGGCGCGCCGCCGGGCCGTTGCGCACCGGGCGCGCCCGGACCGCCCGCCATCGTTGCACCCGGCGCGGCGCCGGGCATCTGCCCCGGCGTATGCGAGCGCACCACGCGCACGTTCGCGACAGGCGCATTGCCGCCGATCGTCTGCGAACCGAAATGCGCCGGCACCGACGTCCGCACGATCGGCTCGCCCGCACCCGGCACCCGTCCGCCATGGCCTTGGGCGAAGTTCTGCGCAAGCCGGTCATGGAACGCGGCGGGAACGCCCGGATTACGCGTGCCGACGACCGGCCGCGCCATCACATTCGCCGGCGGCCGATAAGTGGCGTTGCGCATGCCGGGCCCGAAGCTCTGCCTGACGGGCGCGAGACCCGGCGTGCCCGCGTTGAAGCGTGCGTTGCGCCATTGCGCCGGGTCCATCCGCTGCCCGATATGGTTAGTCGGCTGACCGTGCACGAACGCCGCCGCAGGCAGCCCCGTCACGGCACCCGGCGCGCGATAGTTGATGTACGTGTTGTGGATGTTGTTATGGATATCCACGCGGTTGTTGACGATCACCGTGTTGTTCACGCGCTCGTAGTAGCGCGGACTCCAGTCGTGACCGCCGCCCCAGTGCGGATGCCACGGGTCGCCCGGTCCGAGCGCGAACCACGCGAGCCCCGCCGCCGCCACGCCGCCGACCGCGAGATTCACACCCCAATCGCTGCCGCCACCGCCGTCGCCGACAAATGCGACGAGCGCGGGCGCATACCCGGGCGGCTCGCTGACCGCTTCCTGTCCCGGCACCCACGCCCACGAAGCGTCGACCTGAGCCCAGCGGCCATAGTGATACGGCGCGAAGCCCCAAGGCGCGTCGTCGACCCATGTCCAGCCCCACGGCGCCTGCCAGGCCCAGTGACCATCGCGATACGGCGCCCAGCCTGCCGGCTCCTGGTTCGGCACCCACACCTGGCCGTACTGCGGCGAACTGCGCCATGTACCGTTCGCGTCGAGATCCTGATAGCCGGGCATTTCGCGCGACACATAACGCGCCGATACCGAGCGGTCTTCGGCGGCGTCGCGGCCCGCTGCCCACTGATCGAAGGGATCGGGGCCGGGCGCGCCGCTGGCGGCCGCCTGCTGCAAACTCGTGCCCGTGAACGTGACCCGCTGGCCGGCACCCACGGGCACCTGCCCGTTGTCACCATAGACAGTCACGCTGCCGCTGCGCACGGTGACCGTGGTGCTGGCGCCGTCGGGAGCGACGTCGACGCGGTAGTCGCCGGGTCCGTTCACGCCGAGCGCCAGATTCGGCGTGTCGATCTCATACGACGAGCCGGGCGCGATGGCCCGCACGCGCGTCGACAGCGTGCCTTGCGCGACCTTGAGCTGCGCGCTGTTGTCGTCGAGATTGAGGATGTCGAGGCTGGTCTGCTCGCCCATGCGCACGGCAGTCGAGCCGATGTGCAGTTCCGAGCGCGCGTTTCTGTCGTTCCACAACTGGTCGCCCGTCGTGAGCGGGCGATTGACCTGCGCATACGACCAGTCGGATGCGCCGGCCGGTTCGGTGGTCACCGTGCCCGCCATGTAGTTCAGACGCGCGACACGTCCGGGCGGATCGGCGTCGGGTGCGTTCTGCGCGTAGTTCGCGTCCGCGTTCGCGGGCGGCGGTGGTGCTTCCTGTGCAGCGGCAGACTGCAGGGCTAGCGCCGTGAATGCGCCCGCGACGGCGAGCGCCACGAGCGAGGCGCGCCGCGCATCGCGTCGAAGGACAGGGGAAGCGTGTCTGGAAGAGAGATCGGATGTGGCGAGTGGTGTCATGTTGTGGCTCCGTCGGGCGCCGCGTCAGGCCGCGCCGTGTGAAGTCACTCTACCTGCCGCCCCTGTTTCAAGGCTCTCTCATTTGTAAGCCATCCAGACGGCGCTGTAACAAAAGTTGTCACCTCGCTCGCCTTGTCTGACGAATCGTTCATCAATGGGCTAAAAAAGCGTCGAAATGACGATGACCGGCGGGTGTCACACGCAGGATTCGCGGCCGCTCCGTGCGCTCGACCCAGCCGTGCGAGGACCACGAATCGAGCAGCGCCGCGCCGAGCGCGCCGCCCAGATGCGGCCGGCGCTCGCTCCAGTCGGGGCAGGTGCAGGCGAAACGGCGCCGGCGTCCGCGCTGCTGCGACACGTCGATGCCCCATTGCGCGAGTTGGGTCGCGCCTTGCGGCGTGGCGTCGAGCGCGTCGCCGTGCACGGTCAGCAGCCCGCCGTCGACGAGCCGCTCATAGACCCGCACGGCCAGCTCGCCCGCCATGTGGTCGTAGCAGGTGCGTGCGAAGCGCATGTCGACGGGCACGGTGCGCGCCGGGCGCGGCACGGGGCGCTGCGGCGCGGTGGCCTGCGCGACGTTGGCAAGTGCTTCGATGGTGGACGCAATTTCCGCCGATGCGATCCGGAAATAGCGATGCCGCCCACGCACTTCGAGCGCCAGCAGCCCGCCATCGGTGAGACGCGCGAGATGCGCGCTGGCCGCCGACGGCGACAGTCCCGCGATCAGTGTCAATTCGCCCGCAGGGCGTGCCGTGCCGTCCATCAGCGCCCACAGCATCGCGGCGCGGCCCGGATCGGATAGCAGCGCGCCGATGCGGCTCAGGCCGGGAAAATGGCTCGGTTCGGAGGGAAGGGCTGCCGTCATGGGGTCTCCCGTTCTTGATCTCACTGGCGATGCGTTCACTTTACCTGCGGCACGCATTCGATGTTTCAGGATGACGTGAAGCGTCGGATGCAGCCTGGCGGATCTTGCCGAAGTCCGCAATCTGCGCTCGACAAAGCCAGTGGGCTAGAATCGAAAGCGCTTCCTAACATTCAGCGACAACGCAGTCATGAAACTCCTGTTTGCCGTGGTCACTGCCGTCCTGTTGTGCGGCGCATGCGCCGAGGGCGGTTCGGGTCCGTCGTCCGGTTCGGGCGGCAGCATCACGATGTACGGCACCATCGACGAAGGCGTCTCGTTCCACAACTGATCGTGCCCGTCCGCGCGGCACGCATGAACGACGCGCGCACATCTGGCAGCAATTGATGCATCATTGGCCTTTCTGCCAATCCGGTCGATGTGACGATATGTGTCCCGTCACCCGTTCCGAGGCCCATGATGCCGCCATCTTCTTCTTCCGTTTCCGCTGTCGCTGGTGACGCGCCGGAGCGCAGCGATCCGCACGGACGGCGGGCCGCGCGCGTGCTGGCGGTCTGCCAGGCGCTCTATACATCGTCGGTATCGATCGATCTGACGCTCACGGGTCTGGTCGGCTACACGCTTGCCGCCGACAAATCGCTTGCCACGCTGCCGTTTTCGCTGATCACCATTGCCGCCGCGCTGACGACCGTGTTCGCGTCGTTCCTGATGGCGCGCATCGGGCGGCGCGCGGGCTTTCTGCTGGGCGCGGGTATCGGCGCGGCAGGCGGCGCGATTTCCGTGTACGCGATCTTTCACCAGAGTTTCTGGGCGTTCTGCGCGGGCACGGCCACTGTCGGGGTGTTCCAGGCATTCGCGCAGTACTACCGGCTCGCCGCCGCCGACGCCGTGCCCGCCGATGCCAAGAGCCGCGCGATTTCGACGGTGCTGACTGGCGGCGTCGTCGCGGCCGTGCTCGGGCCGGCGCTGGCGGCGTGGAGCAAGGACTGGCTCGCGCCCGTCGCGTTCGCAGGCTCCTATGCGCTCGTGACCGCGCTTGGCCTGCTATCGATGGCGTTGCTGTTCGGCCTGTATCGCGATGTCGCGCCGCACGCCGATGCCGCCGCGCACCGCGAACCGGCGCGGCCCTGGCGTGCGATCGTCCGTCAGCCGATCTTCGTCGCCGCGCTCGCCAACAACGCGCTCGGCTACGCGGTGATGATGTTCGTGATGACGGCCACGCCGATTGCCGCCGTGGCGTGCGGACATTCGATCGGCGATGGCGCGCAGATCATCCAGTGGCATCTGGTCGGCATGTTTGCGCCGTCGTTTTTCTCGGCGCGATTGATCGCGCGCTTTGGCGTGCTGCGCGTGATCGGCGCGGGTATCGTGCTGTCGGCGCTGTGCGGCGTGCTGGCGTTGCGCTCGACGGATCTCGCGCACTTCTATGCGGCGCTCGCGTGTCTGGGCGTCGGCTGGAACCTGATGTTCGTCGGCGGCACCACGCTGCTCGCGCAGTCGTACCGTCCAGGCGAGCGTGCGAAAACCCAGGCCACCAGCGAATTCACCACTTTCGCGGTCTCCGCGCTCGGCTCGCTGTGCGCCGGGCAGATGCTCGCGCATCTCGGCTGGGCGGCCATCAACGTGGCGATTTTCCCGTTCCTCGCGCTGTCCGCCGTGGCCACCGTCGCGTTCGCGTGGTCGCAACGACGCGTGCCTGCTGCGTCCGGCATGTGATGATTTTCCGATCCTGATTCAAACCACCCGCGAACAACCCGATGCCCCACGCTTCCGACGAAAGCAACGATCCACCCGCGCCGCAGGTTCGCCACATCGTCTTCGCCGTCGCGCCCGAACTCGTGCTGCTCGACGCGTCCGGCCCGCTCGAAGCGTTTCATCGCGCCGAACTGACGGTACGGGACGCGCGCCGCGTGCCGCCGACATCGACTGAACGGGTGGCGTACCGCACGACGGTCGCGTCGGTCGACGGTGGTGTGATCGACACGTTTCCCGGCTTGCCCGTGCTCACGCAGCGTCTCGACGCGCTCGATAGCGAAACGATCGATACGCTGATCGTGCCAGGCGTTCCCGTCGACGATCCGCATACGCTGCAGCCCGCGCTGATCGACTGGATCGCGCGGCGGGCGCCGCAGGTGCGGCGTGTGTGCTCGGTGTGCACGGGTGCGTTCTATCTGGCGGCGGCGGGCGTGCTCGATGGACGCCGCGCGACCACGCACTGGCGCGACGCGCGCCGGCTCGCCGAGCGCTTTCCGCGCGTACACGTCGATGCCGATCCGATCTTTATCCGCGAGGCGTTGTCCGATGACGCGCCGGAGGACGCGGCGCGCAGCGTGTGGACGTCGGCGGGCGTCACGGCGGGCATCGACCTCGCGCTCGCGCTGATCCAGGAAGACTACGGCCACCACGTCGCGATGCAGGTTGCGCGGCGGCTGGTCGTATTCGTCAAGCGGCCGGGCGGTCAGTCGCAGTTCAGCGCGGCGCTCGCAGCGCAGGCGTCGGCGGGCGGCGCGTTCGACCATCTTCATGGCTGGATGGCATCGAACCTGAGCGCCGACCTGTCCGTCGAACGGCTCGCCGAAGAAGCGCGCATGAGTCCGCGCACCTTTGCCCGCCGCTATGTCGACGAAGTGGGCCGTACGCCCGCAAAAACCGTCTCGGCGATGCGGCTGGAAGCGGCGTCGCGGGCGCTGGCCGAGTCGCGCCGTCCGTTGAAGCGGATCGCGCGCGATTGCGGCTTCGGCAGCGAGCAGAACCTGCGGCGTGCCTTTATGCGCAGCTTCGGCGTGCTGCCGCTCGACTACCGCGCGCGCTTTACGTCGGCGTTACGTTGAACGGGCGGTCGCGAGGCACAGGCCGCCTGTGCAACGGATGTCACGACATTTTCCGTAACGAGGCACTGGTCAAACCCCGATAGCGCAGCGGCGGCCTTATTGCGCTCGTATAATCGGCTCCTTTCGATTTGTTTGTCCGGAGTCAAGATGAGCACGCCAATCGCTGCGCCGCTGGATCGTTCTGAAACCACGTTCCGCTTCCTCGCCGAGCCGACTTCGGTCAACTTCGGCGGCAAGGTGCACGGCGGCGCGCTGATGAAATGGATCGACGAAACCGCGTATGCCTGTGCGGCGGTCTGGTCGAGCCGTTACTGCGTGACGGTGAGTGTCGGCAATATCCGTTTTCGTCGGCCGATTCATGTCGGCAATCTGGTCGAACTGCGCGCGCGCGTCGTGGCGACGGGGCGCACCAGCATGCACATCCACGTCTCGGTGTACGCAGGTGACCCGAAGGGCGGCGAACTGCTGCAAACCACCGATTGCCTCGTGGTGATGGTCGCCGTCAACGAGAACGGCAGCCCCGTGCCTGTGCCGGCTTTCGTGCCGCAAACCGACGAGCACAAGGCGCTCGCCAAATACGCAATGGACGTGAAGGCCGCGCTCGATGCCATCGTCGACCTGAAGCCGGACGAAGTGGCGCAAGGCAAGCTTTGATGTCTGCTGCGGCGTGATGCCTGCTGCGCGTGTGCGCAGCAGGGCAACAGCGCATCACGCGCAGCAGCCGGAAGCGTTACGACTTCGCGTTGCCGACCATGTCGTGCGGACGCACCCACTCGTCGAACTGCTGTTCCGTCACATAGCCGAGCGAGAGCGCGGACGCCTTCAGGGTCGTGCCTTCCTTGTGCGCCTTCTTGGCGATCTTCGCGGCCTTGTCATAGCCGATGTGCGGATTGAGCGCCGTCACCAGCATCAGCGATTCATTGAGCAACTGATCGATGCGATCGCGGTTCGGCTCGATGCCGACGGCGCAGTTGTCGTTGAAGCTGTGCATGCCGTCAGCCAGCAGCCGCACCGACTGCAGCACGTTATGCGCGACCATCGGACGGAACACGTTCAGTTCGAAGTTGCCGCTCGCGCCGCCCATATTCACCGCGACGTCGTTGCCGAACACCTGGCAGCACAGCATCGTCACCGCTTCGGATTGGGTCGGGTTCACCTTGCCCGGCATGATCGAGCTGCCCGGCTCGTTCTCGGGAATCGACAGTTCGCCCAGACCGCAGCGCGGGCCGCTCGCGAGCCAGCGCACGTCGTTGGCGATCTTCATCATGCTCGCCGCGACGGTTTTCAGCGCGCCGTGCGCGAACACTAGCGCGTCGGCGGCGGCCATCACCTCGAACTTGTTCGGTGCCGACACGAACGGCAGGCCCGTCAGCCGGCCAATCGCGGCTGCGACTTCATCGGCGAACTTCGGATGGGCGTTCAACCCGGTGCCGACAGCCGTGCCGCCTTGCGCGAGTTCATACAGATGCGGAAGCGCCGATTCGACATGCTTCGCGCCGTGATCGAGTTGCGCGACATAGCCGGAAAATTCCTGGCCGAGCGTGAGCGGCGTCGCATCCTGCAAATGCGTGCGGCCGATCTTCACGATATCGGCGAAGGCCTTCGATTTTTGCTCGAGCGTGCCGCGCAGCGTCTTGATGGCGGGCAGCAGATGCTTGACGATGCCGATCGCCGCGGCCACGTGCATCGCAGTCGGAAACACATCGTTCGACGATTGCCCGCGGTTGACGTCGTCATTCGGATGCACGAGGCGCGCTTCGCCGCGCTCGCCGCCCATCAGTTCGCTCGCGCGGTTGGCGATCACCTCGTTGAGGTTCATGTTGGTCTGCGTGCCGGAACCCGTCTGCCAGACCGCGAGCGGGAATTCGTCGGGATGCTTGCCGGCGATGATTTCATCGGCGGCGGCCATGATCGCCTTGGCTTTGGTCGCGTCGAGCACACCGAGGGCGAGGTTCACTTCGGCGGCGGCGCGCTTGATGATCGCGAGGGCCGTGATCAGTTCGGGTGACTGCTTTTCCGTCGAAATCTTGAAATTCTGCAGCGAACGCTGCGTTTGCGCCCCCCACAATTTCGCGTTCGGCACGGCAATTTCGCCGAACGTATCGCGTTCCATGCGTACATCGTCGGTCATGTTCTACTCCGCTTGACTGGGTGATCGGAAGGCTTGCTTAAAGGGTGGTGCAACCTGAAAGCGTGGTGCAATCTGCGCCTGCGAGTGCGCCGCTATAACTGCTCGTCGACTGGCAGCAACAAGAATAGACCCGTCAGCGCGTTACGGTAAAAGCCCGCGCCGGGATCGAGGTTGTAGCGCCGCAGCTGGCCGTTTTCCTCGTCGGTCCAGACGAGCTTCGACTGCGGTGTGGCCGAGTAGCGCAGCATGGCGAGTTCGGACGGCGTGGCGAGCGTCACGCGATAGCTGACAGCGGGCGCCGTCGCTTTGTCGAACAGCTGGGCGACCTGACCGGCGAGCGGCGGGCTATGGATCACCAGCGCGAGTTCCGTGTTCAGATGCGCGGAGCGCGGGTCCAGATTCATCGAGCCGATCACCAGTATCTTGCGGTCGATCACGTAAGTCTTCGCGTGCAGGCTGGCTTTCGAGCGGGAGCCGAACAGGCTGCCTCGCGGTGGTGCGTCGCCGGGTGTCGGCTTGAATTCGTACAGCTGCACGCCGCGCTGGAGCAGCGGTACGCGGTACGGACTGTAGCCGGCCTGCACGGCGACGGCGTCGGTGGCGGCGAGCGAGTTGGTGAGCACCTTGACGCTCACGCCGCGTTGCACGAGTTCGCCCAGCGCATCGACGCCCGCCTGGTGCGGCACGAAGTAGGGCGACGTGATGAGAAATTCCTGCTGCGCGTCGTGCATCAGTTCGATCAGGCGCTGCATCGGCGGGCTGGTGTACTCGTCGGCGGGCAGCTTCATTTTTTCAGGCGAATCGGCCTTGAACTCGGCGCTCGCCCATGTCAGGCCAAGCTCGCCGTTCGAAATCTGCGTGGCGAGCGGCGTGGCGTTCAGCGGCTTCGCGTTGTACGGCTCGGCGTTCTTGCGCCAGTGCGCGCGCAGTTCGTTACGCATGTCGTCGAGCTCGTGCTCGTCGAACTTCTGCTTGTTGAGGGCGCGTAACGGGTAGGCGTTGCTGTCGTTCCAGTACGAATCGAAGCTCGCGGAAATATCCGACGCGATCGGGCCGGCTGCGAGCACGTCGATATCGCGGAACTGCAAGGTCGGGCTGGCGCTGAAATATTCGTCGCCGAGATTGCGGCCGCCGACGATCGCAAGCTGGTTGTCCGAAATCATTGCCTTGTTGTGCATGCGCCGCGTGAACGCGCCAACCTTCGTGAAGAAATTTTCGCTGCGCTGGTAGAAGCTCGTGTCAGCGCTGCCGAACGGATTGAAGACGCGGATCTCGATGTTGTCGTGCGAGTTCAGCGCGGCCATCACGCGGTCGATGTCCTTGAAGTTCAGATCGTCGACCAGCATGCGCACGCGCACGCCGTGGTCTGCCGCGTAAAGCGCCGCGCCGAGCAGCAGCTTGCCCGTGGTGTCTTCCTCGGCGATGTAGTACTGCATGTCGAGCGTCTTTGTCGCCGAGCGCGCGAGCGCGATACGCATCTGCAGCGCTTCCGTCCCACTCGACAGCACACGAAAGCCCGACAGGCCCGGATGCGCGTGCTCGGGCGCGGCGAGCGCGGCGGCGAGCGGCGTGGCGTCGGTGGTGGGCAGCGCGTGCGTGACGGGGCGATCGAAGGCGGTGGCGGGCGGGCGCGTGGCGCAGGCCGTCATGAGCATCGTCAGAACCAGAAGCGCGAACGCCCGCATGAGCAGCGGGCGGCGTGCGTCGGGTGTCGTGCGATAACGGCGTGGCTTGCGATAAAGCAGCGTTACGGTGGCGTCGTTCGAGTTGTATGCCGACACGCTTGATCCTCCAGTTGAGCGGCGCGGATGCGGATCCTGACGTCGCCTGGCGACCGGGCCATTCTAAGGGGAATCGCAAAAGCGGGTCGGATAGCGACGCACTGCAACACTGCAACGCGCGTGCCTGCTATCTGGCTTTCAGGGAGGAAGATTTGACGCACCGCGCGTCGAGATGGATCGAGCGCGCGGCGGAACAGAAAGAATCGGGAAAAGCAGATCAGACGCGGTCGCGGGCAAGTGCCTTGTTCGCTTCCTGCTCGGCCGTCGAGCCTTTGGCCGGGCGGCCTGCCCAATAACCTGCGAGCATCGAACCGGACAGGTTGTGCCACACCGAGAACAGTGCACCGGGCAGGGCGGCGATCGGCGTGAAATAAAGTTTGCCGAGCGTCGCGGCGAGGCCGGAGTTCTGCATGCCGACTTCGATGGCGAGCGTGCGGCAGACCGCTTCGTCGAAGCCGAGCAGACGGCCGCCCCAATATCCGCCGAGCAGGCCGATGCCGTTGTGCAGCACCACGCCCAGCGCCACCACGAGTCCGACCGACGCAATGCTCTTCTGCGTACCACCCACCACAGCCGCGATGATGAGCAGGATCGACACCATCGAAATCAGCGGCAGAATCGGTTCGATCTTGCTGATGAGCTTGCCGGCGAAGTGATTGATGACGAGACCGACGACGATCGGCAGCGCGACGATCTGCAGAATGCTCATGAGCATGCCGTGCACGTCGACAGCGATCGACGCATCGACATAGAGGCGCGTGAGCAGCGGCGTTGCGAACACGCCGACAAGCGTGGACAGCGCGCTGATGGTGACGGACAGCGCGACGTCGCCGCGCGCGAGATAGATCATCACGTTCGACGCCGTGCCGCTCGCTACGCTGCCGACCAGCACCATCCCCGCCGTCAGATCGGGCGGCATGCGCAGCGCTTTCGCGATCACCCATGCTGCGAGCGGCATCACGAGGTAATGCAACACGATGCCTGCGATCACAGGCGCGGGCCGCGTGAAGACACGCCGGAAGTCGGCGATGGAAAGCGTGACGCCCATCGACAGCATGATGATCGTCAGCAGGGTCGTGACGTGAGGGGCGATGCCGGTGACCGACGAGGGCGAAAAGTAAGCGGCCAGCGAGGCCAGAACGGCCCACAGCGGGAAAAGACGGGTGACGCGGGCAAGCATGGATGGTGTCCTTGGTAGTTTTTTTGTCTGGATGCGGCGGGCATTTTACCTGTAGCGGTTGGCGACGCTTTTCGCCCTCTGCAAGGACACCCATACAGAGCCCATCACAGGCAAAAAACTACGGCTGACTTTTCTTGTGACACCGCAAGGTCATCAGCAAGGCCCCGCTGGCCAGCCCGGCCGCCAATCCCCACCACACGCCGCGCGCGCCCAGCCCGAAATGAAACGCGAGGGTATAGCCGGTCGGAAACCCGATCCCCCAATACCCGAACGCAGCAGCGATCATCGGCACCCGGGTGTCCTTCAACCCGCGCAGGCAACCCGACCCGACCGTCTGCATCCCGTCGACGACCTGAAAAATCGCCGCCACGCCAAGCAGGGAACTGGCAAGCGCAACGGTCGGCGCATTCGCGGGATCGTCGAGATGCAGATACAGCCCGACGATAAATTTCGGCGCGGTGATCAGGAACAAACCGGACAGCGTCATGAACCCCACGCCGCGCGCCAGCGCGACACAGCCAGCATGACGCGCCGCGAGCGGTTGCCCGGCACCCGCCCAGCATCCGACGCGGACATTCGCCGCCTGGCCAATCGCGAGCGGCACCATGCACGCGACCGACGCAACATTCAGCGCGATCTGATGAGCGGCCAGTTGCGATTCGCCGAGCAGGCCGACCATCAAACCCGTCGCCAGAAACATCGTCGATTCGACGCCATAGGTAATGGCCACCGGCCATCCCAAGCCAAATAGCTCGCCCATCAGCGGCACGTTGGGTCGCGTTGCCGTCACGAAATGCCGGAAGCGCGGGCGCAGATGCAACAGACCCATCAACGTGAGGGCCGTCAGCCAGACGGTAAACGTCGTCGCGCCCGCCGAACCGAGAAAGCCGAGCCGCGGCAAGCCATAGGCGCCGTGAATCAGCCCGTAATTCAGGAAGCCGTTGACGAACACCCCGCCGATCGACACCCACAGCAGCCGCCGCGCGGCGCCGATCGCGGGGAGGAACGAGCGCATCAGGCCCACGCCGATCAGGCTGCCCGGCGCGCCCCAGCGCAGCACCGCACAGTATTCGCCGACATTGTGCGCGAGCAGCGCTGGTTCGCCGAATGCCGTCAGGATGGGCGCGGCGAACGACAGCAGCACGAACGCCGGCACCGTCAGCAGCAGCGACAGCAGAAAGCCCGTCCAGTAGATGTGCGGCACGCGATCCTCGGCCTGCGCACCGCGCGCATGCGACACGCTCACGCTGACGGACGTGAGCACGCCCTGCAGCAGCGTCACGACCACGAAGAACAGATTCGCGCCAAGGCCGCCCGCCGCCAGCGCATCGGGACCGAGCGAGCCGAGCAGGACGGTATCGGTGACGCTCATCGCCATCTGCGACAGCTGCGCGATGGCAAGGGGAGCGGCCAGACGCGCGGTGTCGGCGGCGTGGCGGGAAAGAGTGGGCGGCCCGCTGATCGCGCGGGACATTCCGGTCGGATTCATGTTCGAAGCGCAGACGCGCGATTGGGGCGACGCGCGCAGCAAGGACGCCGCGCGCCAGATCTATTTCTGTCCAGACGGACAGCTTATTGCGGGAACGCGGCGCTGTCGATGAACAGGCACACTTTTGGTGCGGGTTTAAGGCGGCGCGGGCTTGCCGGTTGATGCGAGGCGCATATCGCGCCGTCTTGAGATGCGACCGGCGTGATCCGATCCCGAATCAGGCTTCGTGCACGGCAATCCGTGTGTCGCCGAGCAGCACGACCTGACCTGCGCGGATTTTGCACGTCTTGCGCATTTCGACCTGGCCATCGACGGTCACGGCGCCCGACGCAACGATCACTTTTGCCGAGCCGCCGCTATCCGCAAGGCCCGTAATCTTCAGCAGATTGTGGAGTTCGACGTAGTCGCCGGTGAGTGTGAAATCGAGGTTGGGCATGGCAGTTGCGATCGACGGATGTCGGCGATGTCGTTGAAAAGCGACTCGCATGATAAGCCATCACGCCGCGCATCACGCTTTCTGCGCAACGCATATGGCTGCGCGCCGGGCAGTTGCAAGCAGATGTTATTCAGTTGTCAGGAAATGAAACGGTGAGTAACAGTCGGCTTTTCTGAAGAACTTCACTCGCAATGGCCCGGTCTGTGGAATAGCCTGCTGCTTTCGGGCAACAGGTACGCAACAGGTAAAAACGCGGGCAGGGCGCTGCGGAGCATCCGCTCAGCACCCGATAACAGAACCGCCCGCGTTGCCGATATCGACAAACTTCAGAGAGGATTGCCATGAAACAGCTTCGTACGTTCCTGATCGGTAGCGCCCTCACTGCGATGGCGTCGACTGCCGCATTCGCCCAGACAACCGCCCAGCCTGCCGCCGACCTGTCCGCCCAGGCTCAGGTCCAGCAGGCGCCGGCTGCCGCACCCGCCGCGCAAGGTGTGCAGATGCCGACGCCCGCGCCGCAGAACCTGACGGCACCCGGCTCGACCGATCCGCTGGTCCAGAAACGTAATGCGGACGCGCAGGCTAACGCCGAGTACAGCGCGCAGAAGAAGATGTCGAAGCAACAGATGAAGGATCAGCAGAAGGCCGCCAAGGACGCCTACAAGGATCAGGTCCGCAACGCCAAGCTGAACAAGAAGGCCGACAAGGCGGCCGCATCGAACGAACTGAAGGCCGACATGCAGGGCCAGCCGACGGGCGCGGCGGCATCGGGCGAGGCGCATAACTAGGACGGCGCTCGCGAGCATCGTCCGGTTGCGTTGAAAGAGGGAGGACAAAGTGAAAAACATCAGCAGAAGCATGGCCCTGTTGTGCGCGGGTCTGATCGGAAGCAGCGTGACGGGACTTGCGGTTGCGCAAACGTCGCATGACCCCGCCACCGAGCCGATGACGCACGCCGACAGCAAGGCAGCCAAGGCACAGGCGAAGGCGGACAAGAAGGCCGACATCGCGCAGGCCAAGGCCGACAAGAAAAAGGCCGACGCACAATCCGACGCCGACAAGGCGAACGCCGATGCGAAGGTGAAGGACGCGAAATCGCAGTAGGTGCATTTCTCCGGCGGTTTTGCACGAAAGCCCGGCATGTGCCGGGCTTTTTTCTTACGCGTGCTCGTAAAGATGCGCAGAAAAATGGGGCGCTTGTCGTCGAGGGTTGTATGGATATACAGTATGCGTCGCCCTCACTTCCGTTCCGCCGATCGTGCTCTCCGTCGCCGATTCCCCTTCGTCCTTGCCTGATCCTGCGCTAACCGACGCGCCATCTGCTGCAATGGATTCGCCTGCGTCAGGGGCCGCCGCGGACTGGCTCGCGAAGCTCAACGACGCCCAGCGCGAAGCCGTCGAATACGGTGCGCACGACATCGCGCATCCCGCCGGCGCTTTGCTGGTGATCGCGGGCGCGGGTTCGGGAAAGACCAATACGCTGGCGCATCGCGTAGCCAATCTCGTCGTCAAAGGCGTCGATCCGCGCCGCATTTTGCTGCTGACGTTCTCGCGCCGCGCGGCGCTCGAGATGACCCGGCGCGTCACGCGCATCGCGAGCGCCGCCCTCGGCACGCGCGCCGCGCTCGCGCAGGGGCTGACATGGTCGGGCACGTTCCATAGCGTCGGCGCGCGCCTGTTGCGCGAGTACGCGGACCTCATCGGCCTTGCGCCGACCTTCACGATCAACGACCGCGAAGATTCCGCCGATCTGATGAATCTCGTGCGTCACGAACTCGGCCTGTCGGCGAAAGAAAAGCGCTTTCCGTCGAAGTCAGCGTGCTTTTCGATTTACTCGCGCGTGGTGAACACGGGCGCGTCGCTGGCCGACGTGCTCAATGGCGCTTTCCCGTGGTGCCGCGAATGGGAAGCCGATCTGCGCATGCTGTTCGCCGCGTATGTCGATGCGAAGCAGAAGCAGAGCGTGCTCGACTACGACGATCTGCTGCTCTACTGGTCGCACATGGCCGCGGAGCCCGCGATTGCCGTCGATCTTTCTGGCCGGTTCGATCATGTGCTGGTCGACGAGTATCAGGACACCAACCGCCTGCAGGCGTCGATCCTGCTCGCGCTAAAACCGGATGGACGCGGCTTGACGGTGGTGGGTGACGACGCCCAGTCCATCTATTCGTTTCGCGGCGCGACGGTGCGCAACATTCTCGATTTCCCGTCTCATTTCGATCCGCCGGCGAAGCAGGTCACGCTGGAGCGCAACTACCGTTCGACGCAGCCGATCCTCGAAGCGTCGAATGCCGTGATCGGCCTCGCGTCCGAGCGATACACGAAACAGTTGTGGACGGACAGGGCATCGGCGCAGCGCCCGCATCTCGTCACCGTCGCCGACGAAGCGGACCAGGCGCGCTATATCGTCGAACAGGTGCTGGCCGCGCGCGAGGCGGGCATGAAGCTGAAAGCGCAAGCGGTGCTGTTTCGCGCCGCGCATCACAGCGCCGCGCTCGAGATCGAACTGACACGGCGCAATATTCCGTTCGTGAAGTTCGGTGGCCTGAAGTTTCTCGATTCCGTGCACGTGAAGGATGTGCTCGCGGTGCTGCGCTGGGCGGAGAATCCGCGTGACCGTGTCGCGGGCTTTCGTGTCGTGCAATTGCTGCCGGGCGTCGGGCCCGCGACAGCCGCGCGTGTGCTCGACGATATTGCCTCGCGTGCCGACGCGTTGAAGTCCGACGCTACGGCGGCCGCCGCGTATGGCGTTTCAGGTTGCACAGCCAGTGCGCTCGCCGCGGTCGCGCCACCCGCTCGCGCGCTCGAAGACTGGCATCCGTTCGCGTCGATGATGGCGTCCATCTGCCACCGGCAGACGCCTTGGCCCGCCGAATTCGAGATGGTGCGCCGCTGGTACGAACCGCATCTCGAACGCAATCACGAGGACGCATCGATCCGTCAGGCCGATCTCGTGCAGATGGAAAGCATCGCGAGCACGTATGCGTCGCGCGAGCGTTTCCTGACGGAGGTGACGCTCGATCCGCCCGACGCCACCAGCGACGAATCCGGTGTTCCGCTGATCGACGAGGACTACCTGATCCTGTCGACCATCCATTCGGCGAAAGGGCAGGAGTGGCGCAACGTGTTCGTGCTCAATGGCGTCGACGGCTGCATTCCTTCCGATCTCGGCACGGGTAGCGAAGAGGAAATCGACGAGGAGCGGCGTCTGTTGTACGTCGCGATGACGCGTGCGAAGGAAGACCTGCATATCGTCATGCCGCAGCGCTTTTACGTGCACAACCAGCCGCATATGGGCGACCGGCATGTGTGGGCGTCGCGTACGCGCTTCATTCCGCCGCAGCTGCTGCCGCTATTCGATTCGCATGCGTGGCCGCCCGCGCCCATCGTGTCGGCGCCGACGCAAGCAGGACTGGCCGCAGCCGCGCAAGCCAAAATAGAAATCGCGGCGAAGCTCAGAAAGATGTGGGACTGAGCTTGCCGCGATCCTGTATCGCCGCAACCGGGCGACGTGTGTCGTGAGATACAGCCTAGCGCGACTGCCGTTGTTGCGGCTGCTGCGGACGCTGCGGCGGCATAAAGAAGTTGCGCAGCCATGCGGCGAGCCGCGTGAAAACGTCGTATGGCTCTTCAACGAAGATTTCCGGCTTCAGCAGCCGCAGATATTCCATGATCTGCTGCGCTTCCTGCTTCTGGAACGAGCCGTGCGAAATGCCCAGGCGCAACAGGCCGCGCAGTTCGCCGAGCTTTTCGCGCGCAAGGCTGCCGACGCTGGTTTCGCATGCCACCTTCGCCTCATACACCCGCTGTCGCAGCGATTCGGCCAGACGCCACGCGGGCGTCTGCATCACTTCCTCGAGTGCCTGGATGTCCTGCGCCGCCGACTTGATCTGCGCGGCAAGCGGATCGACCAGCGAAGGCGCGCCTTCCGCTTCCTTGACGATCGCGGCCGCCCATTCGCGGCTCTGCTTCGCGAGTTCTTCCGGCGTCCATTCCGAACGCGCGGCAAAGCCGAAGCCGAACTCGTTCGCCTGCTTCATCAGTATCGCGACGACATCCGGAAATTCCTTGTCGAGCGTGCGCTTGGCCCATGCGTACTGGCCGCCCTGCAGCATGCGCTGAACCGCGTTCTCGGTCAGCGGCACCATGTTGTCCAGGAGCTTCGCGCGCAGAAAATCCTCGAACGACGGCGTCGCGAACTGCGGGTCGAGCTTCAGCGAGACCCGCACGAACGCGTCGAAGTCTTTTCGCAAGGATGCGAGCGTTTCGTCCTTGATGTTAAGGGTAATCTGACCCATGTCTTATCCCGTTTCGTCGACCGCGCGAACACCGTCGAGGCAATCTGCCTGGCGCCGCTCGCCCCCGTGCGTGGCGGCGCCGATATCCGGCGCGGTTCTGTCCAGCTTGCCGGCATGCTGTCAATAGAAATCGACGCAGCCTGGTTCGCGGACCACGAGTGTTTATCGGCGGATTGAAAGGGAACTTGAGGGTGGTGCGCCGTCCGGGTGAACGGCGGCGCGCGGACGGGCGTCAGCCCGGCGTCACTTCAGCACGACGCCTTGCCAGAGGAAGAACACCGCGAGACCAACGGCGATGGTGAGCAGCGGGCGGCGCGTGAGCGCACTGACGGCCACGGCGGCCAGTGCGCCGACCAGTTGCGGATTGCGCCACGTCAACTCGGCGTCGGTGCCATGCGGTGATACAGCCATCGGCACGATGATCGCCGTCAGCACGGTGACGGGCACGAAACCGAGCGCGGTGCGCACCAGCGGCGGAAAGACGATGCGGTCGCCGAGCACGAACACGGTGGCGCGGATCAGCCACGTGATGACGGCCATGCCGAGGATCAGGAGCACGTAGTTCATCGCGATGCCTCCATCGTACGGGTGCGCTGGAAAGCCGGCATCGACAGCAGCACGCCGACCGCGACGCCCGCGAACACGGCACCCAGCAAGCCGAGCTTGTACGGCCAGCCTTGCCAGAAGAACGCCAGCGCGCCCGCCGTGGCGGCCGCCGCCAGATAGCGCACGGCCACCAGTTGCGGCACCACGATCGCGATGAAGGTCGCCACCATCGCGAAGTCGAGTCCGAGCGACTGCAGGCCGGGGAAGGCCGCGCCGAACAGCAGGCCGGCCAGCGTCCAGAGCTGCCAGTTCAGATACATCGCGAGGCCCGAGCCAAGGAAATAGTACGGGCCGACCGAGCCGGGTGGATGCAGCCGGTAATGCGCCCATGCGACGGCGAAGACTTCATCGGTGAGCAGGCCGCCGAGTGTCCAGCGCCAGCGCGACGGCAGATGCGACACATACGGCGCGAGCGTCGCGCTGTACAGCACGTGACGGGCGTTGACGACGAGCGTGGTGGCCCACACGACGGCATAGCTCGCGTGGCCCGCGATCAGGCCGAGCGCAATGAATTGCGCCGACCCGGCGAATACGATCAGCGACATCAGCTGGCCGTGCCACAGATGCAGCGGGCCGGACGCGACGAGCGTGCCGAAGATGACGCCGAACGGCGCCGCGCCGACGATCATCGGAATGGTGTCGCGCGCGCCGGACGTGAGTTCCTTGAGACGGTGAACGGGTTGTGCAGGGTGATTCAATCTTTTCTCCTCGATGGAACCGAGGATAGCGAGGCGAGGGGAGCCGCGGCTTGTACGTTCTTGCGATTGCACGCGGTTTTAGGGCGGTTCAAGGGTTGCTCAAGCGCTACTCGCGCACCGGGATTGCTGCGGCGCAACGCTCGCAAGGATGGGCAGGCCGATTGCCAGCGCCCCGGCGGCACGCCGAACATGCGGCGGAAATGGCGCGTGAAGTGGCTCTGATCCGTGAAGCCGTTCGCCGCCGCGACATCGGCCACCGTCGCGCCCGCGCGCAACGGTGCCAACGAGCGCTGCAAACGCACCTGGTTTCGCCACGCGTGCGGCGGCAAACCCGTCGCGCGGGTGAAAAGGCGTGCCGCGTGGAACTGCGACAGGCCGACGGTATCGGCGAGATCCGCAAGTTGGAGCGGCGCGAGGAGATCGCCGGCCAGCTGCTCTTTCATCGTGACGACGCGTGTGTCGTCAGCGGTGAGGTGGGGCGTATCGGGACGCGTGCGGCCGTAGCGCACGAGCAGCGTCGACAGGGCATCGAGCATCGCCGTTTCTGCGATGAGGGGCTCGCCGTTCGCCTCCAGCAACTGATGCGCGCGCGACAGCCGCAGCGCGAGATCGGGATCGCGGATCACGGCGGCGTCGAACCACGGCAGCGGCTGCGCGCAGCCCGCGATGTCCTGCGCGAGCGCGTGGATGAAGGCGACGGGTGCGTACAGCACGCGGTAGCGCCAGCCGTCATCCATCGCTCGCGAGCCGGTATGCAACTCGCCCGGATTGATGATGGGTACGCTGCCCGCCTCGGCGACATGGCGCGAACCCTGATACCGATACGTTTCCGCGCCAGCCTCGATCACGGGGATCGTGTAGGCGTCGTGCCAATGCGGGGTGAACTCGTGATCGTGATATTCGGCCGTGAGCAGATCCGCGCCGGGCAGAAGCGGCGTGCGCCAGTAACGCGCGTTGTCGCGGAAGCGGGTCGAAGTCATGAGCAAACGTCCTGGTGGACCTGACAGTCTACCGCGCCTGGACAGCGTCCGGGACGCGTGTGTTTCGCATCATCGGACGGGGATCGTGGTGCCCGCAGGCATCGGCACGGCGGTGACGCTGTTCTTCGCGCTGCCCGTGGCGACCCGGTCGCTATAGGTCAGATACACGAGCGTATTGCGCTTCGAATCGACGACACGCACCACGTGCAGCGTCTTGAAAATAAGCGACATGCGTTCGGTGAACACATCGGCTTGCTGGCGCAGCGGTTCGGGAATCTTGATGGCTGCGACCTGACGGCACGCGATCGACGCTTCCGTCGGATCTTCAGCAATGCCGAGCGTGCCCTTGATGCCGCCCGTGCGCGCTCGCGACACGTAGCAGGTGACGCCCTGCACGGCGGGATCGTCATAGGCCTCGACAACCACGCGGTCCGAGCCGGTGAGATGGAAATTCGTGTTGACGCTGGCAACTTCCTCGGCGTGCGCGAGCGGCGCGCAGGCGAACACTACGGAGGCGGCGACAATGGCGGCGCGCGCGACGCGCACATGGAGCTGGGCGAGTTTCATCGGGTAACGGAGGAATGGGCGGGGGAAGAACCGGGCGACTGCCGGTGAGATTGCCATCGTAACCTGGTTGCCGATGCTTGCCGCTGCGATGCAAGACACTCGGCGCAGTGGCTGAAGCCCTAAGCGGGAGAGGGCGAAGTCGCAAACTGTGCGTCCGCAAAACCGAACGCAGAAAAAAGAAAAGGCCCGCACGAAGCGGGCCTTTGAATTTTGGCTCCCCGACCTGGGCTCGAACCAGGGACCTACGGATTAACAGTCCGGCGCTCTACCGACTGAGCTATCGGGGAACAACAACAGCAGAGAAGCGGAATTGTAGGAGGTAGCGCAGAAGCTGTCAATACCTCTGCTTCATCTCAATTTAATTCGACTGTTTCGAGCCAGGAAGACAGGTTTTGCGACGCGCGCGAATCAGCGTGCGAGCAGCGCGAGCTTTTCCTTCACGTCCTTGAATTCGTCGGCTTCGGGCAGCGGTGCCTTCGTCTTGGTGATGCTCGGCCATGCCTTCGCCAGTTCGGCGTTCAGTTCCGTGAAGTGCTGCTGGTCGCCAGGGACGTCTTCTTCAGCGTAGATGGCGTTCACCGGGCATTCTGCAACGCACACAGCGCAGTCGATGCATTCATCCGGGGCGATCGCGAGGAAGTTGGGACCTTCGCGAAAGCAGTCCACCGGGCACACATCGACGCAGTCGGTATAGCGGCACTTGATGCAGCTTTCGGTCACAACGTGAGTCATTCAGGCAACTCCTGCAAACGATATTCTTTAGGTAATGGGGGGATGGCAATGCGCCAAAAGCGGTATTGTAACGTAACGTCAAGTAGTGCATACGCGATCGTCCCAACCCGTTTATATCGTTTGGTGATTAGTTTATGGGGGGCGGTTTGCGCGGCCGGCGCCGGCTGCCTTGACGCATTGGAACAACCGTCCGCGCGCATTCGGGTAACATGCGACAGCATCTTCGCGCGTATCCGCCTCGCGGGCGCACTTCGCGAAGCCCAAGGCGCACATGCGGGGCATGGCGCACGAGGTGAACACGAAAGGACGAGGGCGCACGAGGCCTGACGTCTTCCGATTTCATGCAGTCCCGGTTTGCAAGATCATGATCATTACTTCGCTGCTCGATACCGACCTGTACAAGTTCACGATGATGCAGGTCGTGCTGCATCACTTCCCGGCGGCCAACGTCGAATACAAGTTCCGCTGCCGTACGCAGAACGTCGATCTCGTGCCGTACATCGACGAGATTCGCAGCGAAGTGCACAAGCTCTGCAAGCTGCGCTTCAGCGAAGGTGACCTCGATTACCTGCGCCGCATGCGCTTCATCAAGAACGACTTCCTCGATTTCCTCGCGCTCTTCCATCTGAACGAGAAGTACATTTCGATCACGCCTTCGGCGAAGGGTAATGGAGAGATCGAGATCGACATCAAGGGGCCGTGGCTGCACACCATCCTCTTCGAGATCCCGGTGCTCGCGATCGTCAACGAAGTCTATTTCCGCAACACGCAGCAGCAGCCCGATTACAGCGAAGGCCGTGAGCGCCTGCGCGACAAGATCCAGCTGCTCGGCGCGCGCCCGGAATTCGCCGACTGCAAGATCGCCGACTATGGCACGCGCCGCCGTTTCTCCGGGCGCTGGCACGAAGAGGTGATCCTCACGCTCAAGGAAGGCCTGCGCGAGCAGTTCACGGGCACGAGCAACGTCTACTACGCGATGAAGCATGGCCTGACGCCGCTCGGCACGATGGCGCACGAATACCTGCAGGCCTGCCAGGCGCTCGGTCCGCGTCTGCGCGACTCGCAGATCTTCGGCTTCGAGATGTGGGCGAAGGAATATCGCGGCGACCTGGGTATCGCGTTGTCGGACGTGTATGGCATGAAGGCGTTCCTCCGTGATTTCGACATGTACTTCTGCAAGCTCTTCGACGGCGCGCGCCACGATTCCGGCGACCCGTTCGACTGGGGCGAACGTCTGCTCGCGCACTACGAGGCCAACCGCTGCGACCCGCGCACCAAAGTACTGGTGTTCTCGGACGCGCTCGATATCCCCAAGGTGCTGCAGCTGTACGAACGCTTCCGCGGCCGCTGCAAGCTCGCTTTCGGCGTCGGCACGAACCTCACCAACGACCTCGGCTACAACCCGCTGCAGATCGTGATCAAGATGGTCAAGTGCAACGGCCAGCCGGTCGCGAAGCTGTCGGATTCACCCGGCAAGAACATGTGCGAAGACAAGGCGTATCTTGCCTATCTGCGCCAGGTGTTCGGCATCGAGCAGCCTGCTGAAGAAGAAGTCAGCAAGTAAGGCTCGGTATCGTCCGCTGTTGCAGCCGTAGAGCATGTGAAGGCATTGTCGGCGCTTCGAACGGGCGCCGCCATATGCCGTTCGGCCAGGTGTTCGCGTGAAGGGCGGCCGGTATAATTCGCGGATCATCTCCCACGCTCCACACGATCACCGGCACGAGGATATTGCACATGGATACATCGACGGCCCGCCGCAACATCCTGGCGCGCATTCGCGCCGCGCAAGGGCGCGAACCCGAGCCGGCCGCGTCGGAGCGTGAAGCGGCGCAGGCTTATCTGGCAAGTCATCCTCAAGGCCCGCGTCCGCCCATGCCGGACGATCTCGTCGCGCGTTTCATCGAGCAGGCGAAGAAGATGGCGACCACCGTCGATACCGTCGAGTCGCTCGCCGAAGCGCCCGCTGCCGCGCATCGCTATCTCACCGAATTGAACCTGCCCACCCACGCCATCGCATGGCAGACGCTCGAAGCGTTGCCCTGGGGCGATTCCGGTATCGAGGTCGAGTTCCGCAAGCCGCGCGACGAAGACCGGGTCGGCATCACCGGCTGCTTCTGCGCCACGGCCGAAACGGGCACGCTTGTCCTGCTGTCCGGGCCGGAGACGTATGCGTCGGCAGGTTTGTTGCCGGAGACGCATATCGCCATCGTGCCGGCTTCGCGCATCGTCTCCGGTCATGAAGAAGCGTTCAATCTGATTCGCAGCGAACGCGGCGAACTGCCGCGCGCCGTCAACTTCGTTTCAGGCCCGTCGCGCACGGGCGATATCGAACAAACCATCGTGCTCGGCGCGCATGGTCCTTATCGCGTGCATGCGATCGTCGTACGTGGCGCGTAGGGCGGTGTGGTTGCAGGGACGGTTTTTCGCGCTGTGGCTGTCGCTGTCGTGCTGGCCGTTGGCGGCATCGGCGGCGACGCTTGACGGCGCTTCGCGTTCCGCCTGGTGGGGCGCGCCGTTCGCGGGCATTCTGCTGTCGATCGCCGTGTTTCCGCTCGCTGCGCCCAAAGTCTGGCATCACCATTTCGGCAAGATCTCGGCAGCATGGGCCGCTGTGTTCCTCGTGCCGTTTGCATTCGCGTTCGGTGCGCCGATGGCGTTCGGCACGTTGATCCATGCGCTGCTCGAAGAGTACGTGCCGTTCATCGTGCTGCTGACAGCGCTTTATACCGTTGCCGGCGGCATCTGCGTGACGGGCAATCTGCACGGTTCGCCGCGGCTGAACACCGGGTTGCTCGCGCTCGGCACCGCGCTCGCGAGCATCATGGGCACGACGGGCGCCGCCATGCTGCTGATCCGGCCGCTGCTGCGCGCCAACGACAATCGCCGGCACGTCGTCCATGTGGTGGTGTTCTTCATCTTTCTGGTGGCGAACGCGGGCGGCTCGCTGTCGCCGCTCGGCGATCCACCGCTGTTTCTCGGCTTTCTGAACGGCGTCGATTTCTTCTGGACGACGGTACATCTCGCGCTGCCGATGCTCTTCATCTGCATCGTGCTGCTCACCGTTTTCTACGCGCTCGATTCGTATTATTTCCGCCATCGCGAAGAACTGTCGCCCGCTGATCCGTCGCCCGATACGCACAGCGTGGGCGTCGTCGGCAAGATCAACTTCGTGCTGCTTGCTCTCGTGATCGCGCTGGTGCTGATGAGCGGTATCTGGAAGCCCGGCATCACGTTCGATGTGGCAGGCACGCATGTCGCGTTGCAGAATGTCGTGCGAGACGTGGCGCTGATCGCGGTGACGCTGCTGTCGCTTGCCGTAACGCCGCGCGCCGCGCGCGACGGCAATGCATTCAACTGGGCGCCGATCGAAGAAGTGGCGAAACTGTTCGCTGCCATCTTCGTGACGATTGCGCCCGTGATCATGATCTTGCGCGCGGGCGAGGCGGGCGCATTCAGCGGCATCGTGCATCTCGTCAACGACACGGCCGGTCAGCCGCGCGACGAAATGTATTTCTGGGCGACGGGCCTGTTGTCGTCGTTCCTCGATAATGCGCCTACGTATCTGGTGTTCTTCAATCTTGCCGGTGGCGACGCGCAGACCTTGACCACCACGGGCGCGTCGACGCTTGCCGCTATTTCGGCCGGTGCCGTATTCATGGGCGCCGTGAGTTACATCGGCAACGCGCCGAACTTCATGGTCAAGGCGATTGCCGAATCGCGCGGTGTGAAGATGCCGAGTTTTTTCGGCTATCTCGCCTGGTCGGGCGTCGTGCTGATACCGTTGTTTATCGCGACATCGTTGATTTTCTTTTGACGCCGCGCACGCGCCGACGAGCGCGCCGCGGCCCGTTACTCGGAGCATGGCAATGCAAAAGGTTCTGGTTGCGCGTCCCATTTTTCCGGATGTGATCGAGCGTCTCAAGCAGCATTTCGAAGTCGACTGGCATAACGGCGACGTGCTGCCCGCCGACGAACTCAAGCGCCGGCTTGCCGACAAGGACGGTGCGCTGACGGCAGGCGACGTGATCGACGCATCCGTGCTCGCGGCCGCGCCGCGTCTGCGCGTGGTGTCGAACATGGCCGTCGGCTACAACAACTTCGAGATGGCTGCGTTCAACGCGGCCAACGTGCTCGGCACGAACACGCCCGACGTGCTCAACGAATCGACAGCCGATTTCGGCTGGGCGCTGATGATGGCGGCAGCACGCCGCATTGCCGAGTCGGAGCACTGGCTGCGCGCGGGCAAATGGGAAAAGTGGTCGTATGACGGCTTTCTTGGCTCGGATCTGTACGGCTCGACGCTCGGCGTAATCGGCATGGGCCGTATTGGCCAGGCGCTCGCACGGCGCGCGCGTGGCTTCAACATGAACGTGATCTATCACAATCGCTCGCGCGTCGCGCCGGAGATCGAAGCGGAACTGAATGCGGAGTATGCATCGAAGCAGGATCTGCTGCGCCGCGCCGATCACGTCGTGCTGGTGCTGCCGTACACGGCTGAGAACCATCACACGATCGGTGCGGCTGAGCTCGCGTTGATGAAGCCGACTGCGACGCTCACGAACATCGCGCGCGGCGGCATCGTCGACGACGCGGCGCTGGCCGTTGCCTTGCGTGAGAGACGCATCGCGGCAGCAGGTCTCGATGTGTTCGAAGGCGAGCCGAAGCTCAATCCGGCCTTGCTCACGGTGCCGAATGTGGTGCTGACGCCGCATATCGCGAGCGCGACGGAAGCGACGCGCCGCGCGATGGCCAATCTCGCCGCCGACAATCTGATCGCCGGGCTGGGCGAGGGTCCGCGTGCTGGGCGTCCGCCGAACCCGATCAATGCGGATGTGATCGGAAAGGCGCGTTCATGACGATGGTGCTGATTGCGGCCATCGCCGTTCTGGCCGTTGCATTGGTGCTTGCGCTGGCCATGCTGTTGCGCGGCCAGAGCGGCACGCAACAACAGACGCAGTTCGACGAACTGCACGAGCGGTTCGAAGACGCGACGCTTGCGCAGATGCGCGAGTACGAACGGCTCGAGCGTGAGTTGCGCGGAGAGATCGCTGAAACCGCACGCGTGTCGCGCGCGGAACTGAGCGGTGGCTTCGCGCAGTTCCAGCAGACGCTCGCGTCCCAGTTCACCAGCATGACGACGGTGCAGGCGGGTAAGATCGACGGCTTTGCGCAGCAACTCGTCAAGCTCACCGATACCAACGCGCAGCAACTCGACGCCGTGCGTCAGAGCCTGCAACTGCAGGCGCAACAGGCGCGCGACGAACAGGGCATCACACTCAGGCGCTTCGGCGAAACGCTGCAACAGCAACTGGCGCAGGTGACGGAAGCCAACGACCGGCGCTTCGCCGAAGTGCGCGCGACCATCGAGCAACGCCTGAAAGACATCGAGGCGAATAACGCGACCAAGCTTGAAGAAATGCGCCGCACTGTCGACGAAAAGCTGCACGCAACGCTTGAGCAGCGGCTTGGCGAATCGTTCAAGCTCGTCTCTGATCGTCTTGAGCAGGTGCATCGTGGCCTCGGCGAAATGCAGACGCTCGCAGCAGGCGTTGGCGATCTCAAGAAGGTTCTGACGAACGTCAAGACGCGCGGGACGTGGGGTGAAGTGCAACTCGAAGCGCTGCTTGAACAGATGCTCACGTCCGACCAGTACGCAAAGAATGTGGCGACGATTCCGAAGAGCAACGAACGTGTCGAGATCGCGATCAAGCTGCCGGGGCGTCAACCCACATCCGATGAAACCGCAACGCCCGTCTGGCTACCAATCGATGCGAAATTTCCGCGCGAAGACTACGAGCGTCTGATGGAAGCGCAAGATCGCGCTGATCCTGTAGCAGTGGAAGACGCGTCTCGTGCACTCGAAGGACGAATTCGCGCGGAAGCCAGGACGATTGCAGAAAAGTACGTGTCGCCGCCGCATACCACGGACTTCGCCTTGCTCTTTCTGCCGACGGAAGGACGCTATGCTGAGATCTTGCGGCGTCCGGGGCTGACGGATCTTCTGCAGCGCGACTATCGCGTGACGATTGCCGGGCCGACCACGTTGACGGCGTTGCTCAACAGTCTGCAGATGGGGTTCCGCACGCTCGCCATCGAGAAGCGGTCGAGCGAGGTGTGGCAGGTGCTCGGCGCGGTGAAGACGGAATTCGGCAAGTTCGGCGACGTGCTCGCGAAGACCAAATCGCAACTCGAAACGGTCACGCGTTCGATCGAAGCAGCGGAAGTGCGCACGCGTCAGATGAACCGCAAGCTGCGCGACGTCGAGGCGTTGCCCGAGGAGCGGGCGGCGGGCTTGCTGGGAGACGCGCTATCGGGCGCCGATCCGGATGAAGCGTGAAGCGCGGAAGGTTGGCGAGACGATACGGCTGTCGTGATACGTCTCGCCGGTATTAAGCGCTAAAAGCGAATGGTCAGTTCGCGCTTGCGGCCAGTTGATCGAGCGCGTCGCCCGTGATGCGCACGATGCGCCAGTCCGGCAGAACGGTTGCGCCCATCTTCTGATAGAAATCGATGGCGTTCTGGTTCCAGTCCAGCACCGACCATTCGAAACGGCCACACTGCCGCTCGACGGCCAGCGCCGCCAGATAGCGCAGCATCTTCGAGCCAAGCCCGGTGCCCCGTTCGGTAGGCCGCACGTACAGGTCTTCGAGATACAGGCCGCGTCTGCCGAGGAAGGTCGAGTAGTTGTGGAAGAACAGCGCGTAGCCGATCATCGCGCCGTCGCGCTCGGCCACGATCGCTTCCGCCGACGGGCGAGCGCCGAACAGCGCGTCGCGCAAGTCGTCTTCCGTCGCGATGAACAGATGCGTGAGATGTTCGAACTCGGCAAGTTCGTACATCAGGGCGAGCATAGGGCCGACGTCTTCCGTCGTTGCCGCGCGAATCGTCGCCGTCATTACGCTTCCTCCGGCACGTCGCTCAACTGGATTTCGATGCCGCCGAAGCGCGACGCTACCCAGTTATACGCGTGGCACGCGATCCACAGCAGAATGAAGCCCAGAATCGCGTTGAGCAGCAGCGCGCTGAACACCGTCGAGAGTTCCACCGACCCGTAACGGATGAAGGCGACCAGCACGCCGAGCAGCACGATCGGCACGCTGAACGTCAGATACACGAGGATCAGTGCCTTTGCCGTTTGCCCCGGTGCAATGAACGAGATCTGTTTTTTCATGTAAGTCAAACCCGTATGTCGTATTGGAATGCGTGAAAACTGGCGGCCTGTGCGGTCAGATCAGGCCGTCGAACAACATGATGTCGACAGCGTCGCCGGGATCGAGATCGGCCTGATCGTGGCCGAGCACGATGAAGCAATTCGCTTCGCTCATCGAACTGAGCACGCCCGAACCTTGCGAGCCGGTCGGCGTGACGTGCCAAGTGCCTTGCGCGTCGCGCTGCGCGATGCCGCGCTGGAATTCCGTGCGACCCGGCCGCTTGCGGATCGACTCGGCGCAGGCGGCACGGATCAACGGCACAGGATGCGTGGTCGCGCCCGACATGCGCAACAGCACTTCGCGCACGATCTGATAGAACGCCGCCATCACCGCGACGGGGTTGCCCGGCAGGCCGAAGAAAATGGCCGGTTCGCCCGCGCCGGGCTTGCCGCCCGACCAGATGCGCCCGAACGCGAGTGGCCGGCCGGGACGCATCGCGAGACTCCAGTGCGCGACGTCGCCGAGCATGCGCAGCATCTGCTTTGTCAGATCGGCCTCGCCGACTGACACGCCGCCGGAGGTTATCACGACATCCGCACTCGACGCAGCCGTTCGCAACGCCTCTTCGAGCGCGGCGGGCTCGTCGCGGACTACGCCGAGATCGATGGGATCGAGGTCGAGACGCCTGAGCATCGCGAACAGCGTGTAGCGATTGCTATCGTAGACGCAGCCCGCGTCGAGCGGCTGGCCGATGGAGCGCAGTTCGTCGCCGGTTGAAAAGAACGCGACGCGCAGGCGCCGACGCACCGACACTTCGCCAATGCCTAGCGAAGCAAGCAGACCAAGGTCCGACGCGCGCACGATGCGGCCCGCCTTCAACGCGACCGCGCCGCGCGCGAGATCTTCGCCCGCCAGCCGCCGGTTTGCGCCCGTGCGCAATGGCGCGGCGGCAAAGCGGACGACTTCGCCGTCGCGCGTGACGGCTTCTTGCGGCACCACGGTGTCGCAGCCAGCGGGCATCGTCGCGCCCGTCATCACGCGCACGCATTGCGTCAGGTCGATGCTGCCCGCGAACGGATGGCCCGCGAACGCCTTGCCCGCCACATTCAATGCGATTTCGCCCCGCGTGTCTGCCGGGCCTTCGAGCGCAGTGCCCGCAAACGCGTAGCCGTCCATCGCCGAATTGTCGTGAGCCGGCACGTCGATGGGCGAGACAATGTCCTGCGCGAGCACACGGTTGAGCGCGTCACGCAGATGGACGTGCTCGACGGTCGTCACGGGTGTCGCCCATTCGCGCACGATCGCCTGCGCAGCCGACACCGGCATGGCTTGAGCGTCGTACTGTGCGACGCAACTCGAAGTTTCGTTCAGCGTGGTCATGAAAGGGGAGCGTCGCGACGGGATGCAGTGCGGCGGCGGCCGGGCAATCGCGGCAAATGGCGTCTGCTGATGTCACATGCCATCGAACCCGACAGCCTCGATCAACGTCGTTCGAGATCGGCGAGTTCCTGCAGTGAATTGATATTGTAAAACGTGCGCTCATCCGGAAAGGCGACTTCGACCGCCTTGTGGCGTGCGTACCACGTGCGCACCTTGCGCTCGCCCGCTTGCAGAAAGCCTTCGAGATCGTCGGCCAGCGATGTGCGCACGAGCGCGAAAACGGGGTGAATCGATGTTTCGCCGTGAGCATCGGTGGTGGTGACCGTCGCGATGCTGCCGTTCTGCGCAGCGAGTGCAGCCGTGAGGCGTTCGGCGAGATCGGCAGGCAGACCGGGCGTGTCGCACGGCGCAGACAGCACGAAGCGCGTGCGCGCTGTGCGCAGTCCCGCGAGCAACCCGGCGAGCGGGCCGGGAAAGTCGGGCAGCGTGTCGGCGATCACCATTGCGTGGAACGGTGCGCCCAGATCGACATAGCGCCCGGCATGCCGGTTCGCGCTGATGAGCAGCGGCCCGCTTTGCGGCGCGAGACGCCGCATCACGTGCAGTGCAAGCGGCTCGCCATGCAGCATCTGCAAGCCCTTGTCGACGCCGCCCATGCGCATGCCGCGTCCGCCCGCGAGCAGCAGGCCGGTGATGTCATCGCGTGAAAAACTCATGGAAAGACGGCCTCAGCCGCCGATATACGACATCTCGACGCGCCGCGTTTCGCGTTCCGCCGTCGATGCCGCATTCGCGCTGCCGCGCAGCTGCGAGTAACGGTCGCCGCGCCCGCGCCAGATGTTGGCGATCGCGGTGGCGATGCCGGCGTCGCTCGTGCCGTTACGCACGAGTGCGCGCAGATCATGTCCCGCCGACGCGAACAGGCACAGATACACCTTGCCCTCCGTCGAGAGCCGCGCGCGCGTGCAGTCGCCGCAAAATGCGCGCGTCACGCTGGAGATGACGCCGATTTCGCCGCTGCCGTCCGCATAGCCCCAGCGCTGCGCGGTTTCGGCGGCACTATGCGCTTCCAGCGGGATCAGCGGGAAATGCTCGCTGATGCGCGCGACCACGTCGGCGGACGGCAGCACTTCCGTCATGTTCCAGCCGTTCGAGGTGCCGACGTCCATGTATTCGATAAACCGCAGCACCACGCCCGAGCCCTTGAAGTGCCGCGCCATCGGCACGATTTCGCTGTCGTTGGTGCCGCGCTTCACGACCATGTTCACCTTCAAAGGCGCGAGACCGACCGCTTGCGCCGTCTCGATGCCGTCGAGCACGTCGCGCACGGCGAAATCGGCATCGTTCATGCGGCGAAATAGCGCATCGTCGAGTGCGTCGAGGCTCACTGTCACGCGGTTCAGCCCGGCGTCCTTCAGGCTGCGCGCTTTGCGTGCGAGCACCGAACCATTGGTCGTGAGGGTGAGGTCGAGCGGCTTGCCAGTCGCCGTTGTCATCCGGGCGAGCCGTTCGATCAGGAATTCGAGGTTCTTGCGTAACAGCGGTTCACCGCCCGTCAGGCGGATTTTTTCGACGCCATGCGCGACGAAAATACCCGCGAGCCGCTCGATTTCTTCGAAAGTCAGCAGCGCGCTGTGCGGCAGGAACGGATAGTCCTTGTCGAACACCGCGCGTGGCATGCAGTAGACGCACCGGAAGTTGCAGCGGTCCGTGACCGAGATACGCAGGTCGCGCAGCGGGCGCGACAGCGTATCCGTCAGCTCGCCACGCGGCGTCCGGATGGGACCGGCCACGTTCGGAACCGCGCTGACGTCGGCAACAGGGATGATGCGTCGGGACATGATCACATATTTGGGATATCAGACTTCATTCTAGCGGAAGGCTTCTCGCGTCACAGTAGGGCGAACGCGCGGTGCCGCTATGCCATAAATAGCAAAAAGCCCGCCTTTGGGGCGGGCTTTCTGGATGACCCGACGTCGCCGCCGGGTCAGGTTAGCGACCGCTTACTGCGGGTTCTTTGCCGTTTCGACCTGCTGCATCGGCGCCGCGTCGACGGGCGGGAGCGCTTTGCGCTCACGCGGCACGCGTGCCGGCTTCGCAGTTTGCGCGGCCGCTTCCTGGGCGGCGCGCAGCTTGTCCGAGTCGGTGTTGACCCAGACGAGGCCGGCGCTTTCCAGCATCGTCGTCAGCGATTGCGCGGGCTGGCTGGCCGACGCGCCGTTCGTGCGAACGGGCTGCGGCTCGGCTGCTGCCGCGACAGGCGCCGTTTCGACGGCAACCGGCTCTGCTACGGGTTGCGCCGGCGCGACTTCCACGACGGGTTCCGTTGCCGGTTGAACAACCGGTTGCGCGACGACAGGCTCCGCTGCCGGTTGAGCGACAGGCTCGGCAGCCGGTTCGACAACCGGTTGCGTCGCGACAGGCGCTTCAATCACAGGCTGCGCTGCTTCAACCGGCGCTTCCTGCGCGGGCGCTGCGGCGACCGGGTCAACGACGGGCTCAACAGCTGCGGGTGCTTCGACGACAGGCGCTGCCGCAACCGTCTCGACAGGCGCAGGCGCAGCGGCTTCAGCAGGCGCTTGCGGCTCGGCTGCAACCGGTGCAACGGCTTGCGGCTCGACAGCGGCGGGTGCCTCGACGGCTGCCGGTTGCGTCACCGCGGGCGCTTCGTCGGCGGGAACGATGGCTTCCGCCTTCGCTGCCTTCTCGACAGCCAGCGCCGGCGTTTCCGCCGATGCGTGCAGTTCGCTGACTACAGCCGCGCCCGTCGCGACGGCCGCCACGACGACTTCGACCGGCTTCACTTCCTGAGCCGGTTGTTGCTGGACGGATTCGACAGCTTCAACCGCTTGCGGCTGTGCTTCGTGACGACCCGTGTGCTCCGGCGTCCGCACGGGCGCTTCCGCCGATGCTGCCACTGCCGTTTCGCCTTCTGCTTCCGCGACATCGGCAGCCGTATTGACGTTCACGCCTTCCTCTTCGCGCTCGCGACGGCCACCACGGCGGCCGCGACGGCGACGACGACGCTCTTCGCCATCACGTGCTTCTTCGACAGGTGTCGCGCCGCCGGCAAGGTTTGCCTGCGCTTGCGCTGCGACGTCCATCTGCGCTTCGTTCAGTGCTTCCGCTGCTTCGGGCTGCTGCTTGCTGCGGCGTTCGCCACGTTCGGCGCGCTCGCCACGCTCACGGCGCTCGCCGCGCTCGGCACGTTCCTGACGCTCGCCGCGCGTTGCGTCGGCGGCTTCGGCACGTTCCGTACGTTCCTGACCGCGTTCGACACGTTCCGGACGTGCTTCGCGCGCTTCACGCGGCTCGCGGCCCTCACGTTGTTCACGGCCGCCACGCTGTTCACGTGCTTCGCGCGGTTCGCGTTCCTGACGTTCGCCACGTTGCGACGATTGACCCTGACGGCCTTGTGTTGCCGTGCCTTCGCCACGTCCGGCAGCCGCGTCACGGCCACCCGCGCCGCTGCGACGGTTGCGGTTGCGATCGCCGCCGCGTTCGCCCGTGCGCTCACCGCGCTCGGTGCGTTCGCCGCGGGCCGGCTTCGCCGTCTTCTCGACGGGAGCGGGCGCCGGTGCGGGCGTTGCCGGCTGCATGCCGAACAGACCCTTCAGCCAGCCGATGAAGCCGCCCGTAGCCGGCTTGACTTCGACGGTAGCCGGTGCGGGCGTGCGCACGGGTGCGCTCGGCGCCGGCTTCTCGGGCGTGATGCCCTTCACGGCGGCTTCCTGCTTCGGCTTCACTTCTTCGGCGCGCTTGCTGTAACCCGTTTCCGATTCCAGTTCGCGTGCTGCTTCTTCGGCCATCTTCCACGACGCGCGCGGATCGTCGAGGCGTGCATCGTCGTGACGCAGGCGTTCGAGCTTGTAGTGCGGCGTGTCGAGGTGCTTGTTCGGCACCAGCACGACGTTGACCTTGAAGCGCGACTCGATCTTGTTGATTTCCGAGCGCTTTTCGTTGAGCAGGAAAGCGGTGACCTCGACGGGCACCTGGCAGTGGATGGCTGCCGTGTTTTCCTTCATCGCTTCTTCCTGAATGATCCGCAGCACTTGCAGCGCGGACGATTCGGTATCGCGGATGTGGCCCGTGCCGTTACAGCGCGGGCAGGTCACGTGGCTGCCTTCCGACAGCGCCGGACGCAGACGCTGGCGCGACAGTTCCATCAGGCCGAAGCGCGAGATCTTGCCCATCTGGACGCGCGCGCGGTCGTGCTTGAGCGCGTCTTTCAGGCGTTGCTCGACTTCACGCTGGCTCTTGGCCGACTCCATATCGATGAAGTCGATCACGATCAGGCCGCCCAGGTCGCGCAGACGCAGCTGGCGAGCGACTTCGTCGGCGGCTTCGAGGTTGGTGCGCGTGGCTGTTTCCTCGATGTCGGCGCCCTTGGTGGCGCGTGCCGAGTTCACGTCGATGGCAACCAGCGCTTCCGTGTGGTCGATCACGATCGCGCCGCCCGCCGGCAGCGGCACCGTGCGCGAGTACGCCGTTTCGATCTGGTGTTCGATCTGGAAACGCGAGAAAAGCGGCACGTCGTCGTGGTACCGCTTCACCTTGTTGACATTGTCCGGCATCACGATATCCATGAAGGCGCGCGCCTGGTCATGGATTTCCGTGGTGTCGATGAGGATTTCGCCGATGTCCGGCTGGAAGTAGTCGCGGATCGCGCGAATCACGAGGCTCGATTCGAGATAGATCAGCATCGGCTGACCTTGCGAACCGCTTTGCGACGCGGCTTCGATTGCGCGCCACAGCTGCATCAGGTAGTTCAGGTCCCATTGCAGCTCTTCCGCGCTGCGGCCGATACCCGCGGTGCGCGCGATGATGCTCATGCCTTCGGGCAGTTGCAGCTGGGACATGGTTTCGCGCAGTTCCTGGCGGTCGTCGCCTTCGATCCGGCGCGACACACCGCCGCCGCGCGGATTGTTCGGCATCAGCACGAGGTAGCGGCCGGCGAGCGAGATGAACGTGGTGAGGGCAGCGCCCTTGTTGCCGCGTTCTTCCTTCTCGACCTGAACGATCAGTTCCTGGCCTTCCTTGAGGGCGTCCTGGATGCGCGCGGAGCGCATGTCGATGCCTTCGCGGAAATACTGGCGAGCGACTTCCTTGAACGGGAGAAAACCGTGGCGGTCTTCACCGTAGTTGACGAAGCAGGCTTCGAGCGACGGCTCGATGCGGGTGATGATGCCCTTGTAAATATTGCCTTTGCGCTGTTCGCGCCCGGCGGTTTCGATGTCGATATCGATAAGTTTTTGCCCATCGACGATGGCAACGCGCAGTTCTTCCTGCTGCGTCGCATTGAACAACATGCGTTTCATTGAACGGCTCCAGAGCGGCTCTGCCTGCCCGGGCCGACGGCACATAGGATCACCCGGCCGACGGCTTGGGCAGCGGCATGCCGCGCCTTATTGTGTTTTCACAAGCACGCTGGAGCGGGAAAGTTGGCGGGAGAATTGCCTTGAAAGGGCGCCGTCCGAAAGAAAATGGACGCGCTGCCGCAGGGCACATGCGAACACGGCTTCAAATAATGGCCCGACACGCCGCGGGTCCTGGCAGCCGACATGCATCAGCCTTCGTCCACGTGCGCTGCCGCGCCAGCTGGGCGCGCGTCCGGACGGGTTCGAAGGCCGCGGTCTTGCCGCAGCGGGAAAGCTCGCTCACAACGCGCGCCTGTCCCGCTCTGGGTGTCTCGCATCATTTTGACGTCGCCATGCCCCGCACTTTCCGCGGGACGCCTCGGGCGCACGCCGTATTTTCGCTACCGGCCGCTTCGCGCTTGAGGGACATGAAAGCTGCCCTCGCCGAAGCTCGCCAGTCAAATTCTTTTTGACCAAAATTCCGTTACCGACGATGCCGACTGTGACCGAACGTGCCTGTGGGCGCCGTCCCTGCCGTGTCGTGCACCGTGCGTGCAACTTGTTGCATCTCATTTTCAGGGCGAGCAACCAGCCCCCGGCGCAAGTAAAATGACGTTTTATCGCTTGCACCTGCGCAATCCACCCGCGATTCGGTTTAATGCGCCGATCCTATATAGTCGGCCGCCGCGGACTGCTGGGCAAATTATATTCAGAATGAAAGAGTTAGGCAAAACATCCCAGAAATCGGTTGCCAGTGCCGTCGCCAGCGATCAGGTCTCGATGATCGAAATCGACGACAGCGCGGCCGGTCAGCGGATCGACAATTTTCTGTTGCGCGTCTGTAAAGGCGTGCCGAAGAGTCATATTTACCGCATTCTCCGCAGTGGAGAAGTGCGTGTAAACAAGGGTCGGGTCGACGCGCAATACCGTTTGGCCTATGGCGATCTGGTGCGTGTGCCGCCCATTCGCGTCGCGAAATCGGACGCACCGGCCAGCGCGCCTGCGCCGTCTGCGAATTTTGACATCCTGTTCGAAGATGACCATATGCTGGTCATCGACAAACCGGCGGGCGTCGCCGTGCATGGCGGCAGCGGGGTGGCGTTCGGCGTGATCGAGCAGTTGCGGGCGGCCCGTCCGCAGGCAAAGTTTCTGGAACTGGTGCACCGGCTGGATCGCGAGACTTCGGGCGTGCTGATGCTCGCCAAGAAACGCGCCGCGCTCGTCAATCTGCACGAGCAGATCCGCGAAGACCGCATGGACAAGCGCTACTACGCGTGTGTACATGGCGAATGGGCGAGCGACTGGGGCCGTCGCCGTGCCGTCAAGGAGCCGTTGCACAAGTATCTGCTGCCGGATGGCGAGCGGCGCGTGCGCGTGCAGCCGGATGGCCTGCCATCGCACACTATTTTTAATCTCGTCGACCGTTGGCCGGACTATGCGCTGCTCGAAGCGGAACTGAAAACGGGTCGGACCCATCAGATTCGTGTCCATCTGGCGCATCTTGGGCTACCGATTGTCGGCGACGCGAAGTATGGCGATTTCGCGCTGAACAAGGCGCTGGCGCGCGCGAACGCGAATCCCGGCCTCAAGCGCATGTTTTTGCACGCATACAGACTGAAGCTCACGCACCCGGCGACGGGCGAAACGCTGCAATTCCAGGCGCCGTTGCCTGCCGAGTGCAAGCGGTTCGTCGAGCAGCTGGCGGGCACGACGGGTGCTGAGGCGCAGCACGAACAACCACAAACCGAGACGAAAACGCATGGCTCGACAGCAATTTGATCTGATCGTCTTCGATTGGGACGGCACCCTGATGGATTCGACCGCCCACATCACGCGCAGCATCCAGGCGGCGTGCCGCGATCTCGGGCTGCCCGTGCCCGCCGATGAAGCTGCCAGCTTCGTGATCGGACTCGGGTTGCGCGACGCGCTGCAGATTGCCGCGCCGACGCTCGATCCCGCCGACTATCCGCGTCTCGCCGAGCGCTATCGCTTCCACTATCTGGTGAAGGATCAGACCACCGAGCTTTTCACGGGTGTGCGCGAGATGCTCGCCGATCTGCGCGATCAGGGCTATCTGCTCGCCATCGCAACCGGCAAGAGCCGGGTCGGCCTGAACCGCGCGCTGGATCAGGTGCGCCTTACGAGCCTTTTCGACGGCACGCGCTGCGCCGATGAAACGTTCTCGAAACCTCATCCGGCTATGCTGCAGGAATTGACGCGTGAACTGGGGCAGGATCCCGTGCGCACCGTGATGGTCGGCGATACCACGCACGATCTGCAGATGGCGATCAACGCGGGCGTGTCGGGCATCGGCGTGACTTACGGTGCGCATCCGGCGAATACGCTGGCGGCGCTGGAGCCGAAATTCGTCGCCGACAGCATCGCGTCGCTGTCGGGCTGGCTGCGGGAGCATGCATGACGGACGCCGCGCAGGAGGCGGTGCGCATCTGCGCATCGGATGAACTGGTCGACGGCGGCGCGGGCGTCCGCCGCGACGCGACGTACGCCGGCGGCGATGCGGTGGTGTTTTTCGTACGCTACGACGGCGTCGCCTACGGCTATCTGAACCGCTGCGCGCATGTGCCGATGGAGTTGGACTGGAACGAGGGGCAGTTCTTCGAATCGTCCGGCTTATACTTGATGTGCGCGACACATGGCGCGATTTACGCGCCAGATACGGGCAAATGCGTGGGTGGTCCGTGCCGTGGCGGCAAACTGCGCCCCGTGCAGGTCGATGAACGTGAGACTCCCGAAGGGCGTGCCGTATTCTGGCTTCCGGATGCTGATCTGCGTCCGGCATCTGCCTGATTTCTCAAGATAATTCCTCAAAACTCGTTCTTTCCGGCGGAAATGCATGTCCGATAATCTGACTCCTGATCCGACCGAACCGGCCGCAGCGGGCCGCACGCCGCGCAAGACTCCCACCGACGAACCAAACTGGGAACGCGCCGCGCTCGAGCGGATCGCGCTGGCAGCAGTCAACGAGCAGCGCGCGGCACGGCGCTGGCGGATTTTCTTCCGCTTTCTGTTTCTTGGCGTAATCGTCGTGATTGCGTGGGCGGTGCTCGATTTCAGCGGCGAAAAGGTGGCGACTAGCAGCGGACGTCACACGGCTTTGGTAACACTTGACGGCGAGATTGCGCCGGATACGAACGCAAACGCCGAAGATGTCGACGCGGCGCTGGCGAGTGCATTCGATGATGCCGGTACGGCTGGCGTGGTTTTGCGTTGCAATAGCCCCGGTGGCAGCCCGGTGCAGGCGGGCATTATCTACCGTGAAATTCGCCGATTGCGTGCCAAATATCCGTCTATTCCGCTCTATGTTGTGGTGAGTGACATGTGTGCGTCGGGCGGTTACTACGCAGCTGCGGCCGCCGACAAGATCTACGTGGACAAAGCCAGTATCGTTGGTTCGATTGGCGTGCTGATGGATGGCTTCGGTTTCACTGGTCTGATGGATAAACTGGGCATTCAGCGCAGGCTGCGTACTTCCGGTGAGAACAAGGGTTTTTATGATCCGTTCTCACCCGATACGCCGAAAATGGATGAGCATGCGCAGAAAATGCTCGACGAAATCCATGCGCAATTCATCGATGCCGTGAAGCAGGGGCGCGGCAAGCGTCTGCAGGACTCACCCGATATTTTCTCAGGCCTGTTCTGGACGGGAGAGAAGAGCGTCGAACTAGGTCTCGCCGATGGCTTTGGCGACACGGATTACGTCGCGCGCGAGATCATCAAGGCGCCCGATGTTGTCGACTACACGGTGAAGGAGAGCATCACCGATCGCGTTGCGCGCAAATTTGGCGCGGCAGTTGGCAGCGGCGCCGTGCATGCGATGGCGACAATCGGCAAGCTGATTCTGCGATAAGCGCCGTTTGAGGTGGTCAGCTAGAGCTGGCCACCTTCGTTTGCTTGGTTCAAACGGCGAGAATCAGAAAAATCGCTGGCCGCTTGTGCAGATCTGGCGCCGGCTTTTTCTTCCAGTCGGCAATCGTCCGGCTCACGATCGTTTCGCTATCCAGTGTCAGATCGACGGCGACGCATACAAGGGTCGACGGCGCGCAGGTCGCGATCAGCGTGTCGAGCAGCGCGCGGTTCCGGTACGGCGTCTCGATAAAAATCTGCGTCTGCTTGCCTTTGCGCGATTGCTGTTCGAGCTCGCGCAGGCGTTTCGCGCGTTCGTTGGCGTCGACGGGCAGATAGCCGTGAAAGGCAAAACTCTGGCCGTTTAGCCCCGACGCCATCAGCGCCAGCAGGATCGAACTCGGCCCGACGAACGGCACCACCTTCACGCCGCGCTCATGCGCGCGCCGCACCAGCAGCGCGCCCGGATCGGCGACAGCCGGACAGCCCGCTTCCGATACGAGTCCTGCATCTGTCCCCGCGAGGATGGGTGCCAGCAGCCTGTCGATCTCGCCCGCGGGCGTATTCACGTTCAGTTCGCGAATCTCGATTTCCTGAATCGGGCGCTCGGTGCCGACTTTTTTCAGGAAGGCGCGCGTCGTCTTGGCGTTCTCGCCTATGTAATAGTGCAGTGCCGCCGCGCGGGCGCGGACGGGTGCGGGCAGGACGGCGTCGAGCGCGGTAGCGTCGCCGTCGCCCAATGTGTGCGGGATCAGGTAGAGAACGCCGCTCATTTCGCCTCCAGTAGCGGATAACCGGCGGCGAGCAGCATGCGCGTGAGGGCGATCAGCGGCAGGCCGATCAGCGCTGTCGGATCATCGGATTCGATCGCGTCGAGCAGGGCGATGCCGAGGCCTTCCGCTTTTGCGCTGCCGGCGCAGTCGTAAGGTGTTTCGGCGCGCAGGTAGGCGTCGAGTGCGGCGTCGGACAGATTCCGGAACTGCACGCGGGTGACGATATCGACGGCTTGCGCGTTCCCTGAATGGCTATCGAACAGGCAGAGCGCACTATGGAACAGCACTTCGCGGCCGCGCATGCCTTGCAGTTGCGCGAGCGCTTTTTCGTGCGTGCCGGGTTTGCCGATCTGCCGGCCGTCGTAGGTCGCGACCTGGTCGGAGCCGATCACGAGTGTGCGCTCGTCTGCCGACAGCCCGCCGGCAACGGCTCGCGCCTTTGCTTCTGCGAGCCGCAGCGCCGTCGCCTCGGGCGTTTCGCCTGCGCGCGGCGTCTCGTCGATGGCGGGTACGATGACGTCGAACGGGATGCGCAACCGTCCGAGCAATTCCCGCCGATACGGCGAACTCGACGCCAGAATCAGGCGGGGCGGGCGTGGGGAAGAATCCGGCATGCTTGGGTAGAACCTTGATCTGTAAGTAAAACTGGGTGTGAAAAGGCGGGGCGCGAACACGGTCGCGCACCTGGCCTTAAGTGTTTGACTCGAAAAGACAAAACAGATATGATTTTGGGCTTTTCATCGGTATGCTTTGCCAAATGGCGCCCCGAATCGACGCGACAGGCAGTAAAAGCGCGTGGCCTCGGCGGCAATATAGAACAACGCATAGCGGCTAACCGGCTGAAATCCTTGCCGACGCAGGAGCGCACATGACTGAACATCCTCGCAAACCTGCTGGTCTCGTCGACCCGCGCGCACTCGACCTGTTCGAATTTGCCCGCAGTGGACGCCAGGCCGCGGGTAGCGTGCGCGTCTCGCAACTGCCGCGCATGTTAAACGAAGTCCCCGAGGAAGCGCCAGACCGCGACACCGCGTTCACCTGGCAAGCCGAAGGGACGACGCAGCCGGAATTGCAGGACGACGGCACCGAGGGTCCGCAGCCGTATCTGAGGCTCGCGATTCACGGCGCCGCATGGCTCGAATGTCAGCGCTGCCTGTCTCCGTATGAGCAGGCATTCAACGTCGATGCGACTTACCGGATCGTCAATACCGAAGAGGAAGCTGAAGAGTTCCCTCTGGACGAGGATGAAGTCGATGTGATCGTTGGGTCACGCCAGTTCGATCTTGTCGACTTGATCGAAGAGGAATTGCTGCTTTCGTTGCCGCTCGTGCCGAAGCACGAAGTCTGTCCTGAAGTGCACGAAAGTCTCACTTCGGGCACTGCCGGGCTGGAAGGCGAAGAGGCTGTCGAGGGCGAAGTCGAAGAGGGTGAGGAACCCACGCGGCCGAATCCCTTTGCGGCACTCGAAGGCCTGAAGTCCGGCGGGTCCGGCGACAAGAAGCATTGAACAGTTGCATGGGAGCGCGACAGGGCGCGCCGGGCACGATGGTTTAGCCACGTGGCCTATGGCGGTTGCCGTGCCGGGCTGTGTTAGAATTCGGAAAATTTTCAGGAGTTATCATGGCAGTTCAACAAAACAAGAAGTCGCCGTCGAAGCGCGGCATGCACCGTTCGCACGACTTCCTCAACGCAGCGCCGCTGGCAGTTGAGCCGAGCACGGGTGAAGTGCATCTGCGTCACCACATCAGCCCGAACGGCTACTATCGCGGCAAGAAAGTCGTCAAGACGAAGAACGACTAATCGTCTCGCATTGCGCTCCTTTGGGTTTGGCCCATTGGCGTTACGCGTGGCGATCGGCTCGCTTGACATTTTCCCGGTTCATCAAGAAGGCGGCATTCAACTGCCGCTTTTTTGTGCCTGAAATTCGTCGCATTCCATGACTGTAAAGCTCACGATAGATTGCATGGGAGGCGACCACGGCCCGTCCGTGACCGTTCCCGCTGCCGTCAATTTCGTTCGCTCGCACCCCGATGCGCACCTGATGCTCGTCGGCATCGAAAGCGCGATCCGTGCCCAGCTGAAAAAGCTGAAAGCGGCCGACAATCCGGCACTCACCGTTGTTCCCGCATCCGAGATCGTCGCCATGGACGATCCCGTCGAAGTCGCGCTTCGCAAGAAGAAAGACTCGTCGATGCGCGTGGCGCTCAACCGCGTCAAGGACGACGCGGCGCAGGCCTGTGTCTCCGCCGGCAACACCGGCGCGCTGATGGCCGTTTCCCGTTATGTTCTTAAAACGCTCCCGGGTATCGAACGCCCGGCGATCGCGTTCGCCTTGCCCAATCCCACCGGCTACACGACCATGCTCGATCTCGGCGCGAACGTCGATTGCGAGCCGCAGCATCTGCTGCAGTGCGCAGAGATGGGGCATGCGCTGGTTTCCGCCGTCGAAGGCAAGGAGCGTCCGAGCATCGGGCTCCTGAATATCGGCGAAGAGGTGATCAAGGGCAACGAGGTGATTAAGCGTGCGGGCGAACTGCTGCGTAGCAGCACGCTCAATTTCCGCGGCAACGTGGAAGGCAACGATATCTACAAAGGCACCGTCGACGTGATCGTCTGCGATGGCTTCGTCGGTAACGTTGCGCTGAAGACGTCGGAAGGCCTCGCGCAGATGCTCTCCGACATCATCAAGGAAGAATTCGGTCGTTCCCTGCTGACCAAGGTGATGGCAGTGCTCGCGCTGCCCGTTCTGCTGCGCTTCAAGAGGCGTGTGGATCATCGGCAATACAACGGCGCGGCGCTGCTCGGCCTGCGCGGGCTGGTGATCAAGAGCCACGGCTCGGCGGACGCCTACGCGTTTGAGTGGGCAATCAAACGCGGGTATGATGCCGTCAAAAATGGCGTGCTGGAACGTCTTGCTCGCGCGATGGAGGAGAACGCGGGTTCACTCGAACAGGCGAAGCGCGAGGCCGGCGGTGCAGGTTCCGCAAGCCAGGTGGCGAGCCCGATCGCGGGTCCGGTTTCCGGACAGCCGGCCGAGCCCTTTAGCGCACAATCCTCGAAGGCATAATGGCTCAATCCACTACCTATTCCCGCGTGCTGGGCACGGGCAGCTATCTGCCGCCCAACCGCGTTTCCAATCAGGAACTGGCCGAACGTCTCGCAAAGCAGGGTGTCGAGACGAGTGACGAATGGATCGTGGCCCGTACGGGCATCCACGCACGACACTTCGCCGAACCTGATGTCACCACCAGCGACCTCGCGCTGATCGCGTCGCAACGCGCGATCGAAGCCGCTGATGTCGATCCGCAATCCATCGATCTCATCATCGTCGCCACGTCGACGCCGGACTTCGTGTTTCCGAGCACGGCGTGTCTGCTGCAGAACAAGCTGGGCATCAAAAACAACGGCGCGGCATTCGACGTGCAGGCCGTCTGCTCAGGTTTTGCCTATGCCGTTGCGACGGCTGACAGCTTCATCCGAAGCGGGCAACATCGTACTGCGCTGGTGATCGGTGCTGAAACGTTCTCGCGCATTCTCGATTTCAACGACCGCACCACCTGCGTGCTGTTCGGCGACGGCGCGGGCGCAGTCATCCTGCAGGCGTCGGATGAGCCGGGCGTGTTGTCGAGCGCGTTGCACGCGGACGGCAGCCACTCGAACATCCTGTGTACGCCGGGCAATGTGAACGGCGGCATCGTGCAAGGCAGCGCATTCCTGCATATGGACGGTCAGGCCGTGTTCAAGCTCGCTGTCAACGTGCTGGAGAAGGTGGCGATCGAGGCATTGCAGAAGGCAGATCTTCAGCCGGAGCAGATCGACTGGCTGATCCCGCACCAGGCCAATATCCGCATCATGCAGAGCACGTGCCGCAAGCTCGGCCTGCCGCAGGAACGGATGGTCGTGACGGTGCACGAACATGGCAATACGTCGGCCGCGTCGATTCCGCTCGCGCTCGCCGTCGCCGTTCGCGACGGACGCATCCAGCGCGGTCACAACGTGCTGATCGAAGGCGTCGGCGGCGGCGTTACGTGGGGCGCGTCGGTCATCCGCATGTGAGGACGGCGCGCGGCGGCGCCTGAGTGCGCCGCGCCGAATGGCGCGCGTGCCCGAGCCGCGTGCCGCCCACATCTGAACTCATCGAATTGGGGATGATATGAAATTTGCGTTCGTTTTTCCGGGGCAGGGCTCGCAGTCTGTTGGCATGCTCAACGCATTCGCCGACAACGCGATCGTGCGCGAAACCCTCCAGGAAGCGTCCGACGCGCTCGATCAGGACATCGGCAAGCTGATCGCCGAAGGCCCGGCTGAAGATCTGAATCTCACCACCAACACCCAACCCGTGATGTTGACGGCTGCTTACGCGATCTTTCGCGCATGGCAGGCGGCGGGTGGTCCTGCGCCTACAATCGTGGCCGGCCACAGCCTCGGCGAATACACAGCGCTGGTCGCTGCTGGCGCGCTGAAGTTTCGCGACGCGGTGCCGCTCGTGCGTTTCCGCGCACAGGCCATGCAGAACGCAGTGCCCGTCGGTCAGGGCGGCATGGCCGCTATCCTCGGCCTCGATGACGACACCGTGCGCGAAGTCTGCAAGGAAGCATCGGCTGCGGGTGTGGTCGAAGCGGTCAACTTCAATGCGCCTGCGCAAGTCGTGATCGCCGGCCATAAGGCTGCCGTTGAAAAAGCGTGCGAAGTGGCAAAGGCCAAGGGCGCAAAGCGCGCGCTGCCGTTGCCCGTGTCGGCGCCATTCCATTCGTCGCTGCTCAAGCCCGCGTCGGATCAGCTGCGCGAGTATCTGGCGAGCGTCGATGTGCAGGTGCCGTCCATTCCCGTCATCAACAACGTCGATGTCGCCATCGTCAACGAACCGGCCGGTATCAAGGACGCACTGGTGCGTCAGGCAGCAGGTGCCGTGCGCTGGGTCGAATGCGTGCAGTCGATCGCGCAGCAGGGCGTGACCAATGTGATCGAATGCGGTCCGGGCAAGGTGCTGGCGGGTCTGACCAAGCGTATCGACGGCAATCTGGTCGGCGCGTCGATCGTCGATCCCGCTTCGCTCGATGAAGTGCTGAAAGTCGTCACGGCTTAAACGTCTATCTGACAGCAGCAAAGAATCAAACAGCCCTGCGTGAACGGGGCATTGTGGAAAGCAACGATGGAAAAGACTCTCGACAAACAGATTGCGATCGTGACGGGTGCCTCGCGTGGCATCGGTCGGGCAATCGCGATCGAACTCGCGCGTCAGGGCGCGATGGTGATCGGCACGGCAACCAGCGAAAGCGGCGCGAACGCCATTACGGAAGCGTTCAAGGCTGAAGGCCTGAACGGCCGTGGCGCGGTGCTCAACGTCAACGACGCGGCTGCGGCTGAAGCGCTGATCGATGGCACCGTGAAGGAATTCGGCGGGCTCAACGTGCTGGTGAATAACGCCGGCATCACGCAAGACCAATTGGCCATGCGCATGAAGGACGACGACTGGGACGCTGTCATCGACACGAACCTGAAGTCTGTGTTCCGTCTGTCGCGCGCCGTGCTGCGCCCGATGATGAAGGCGCGTGGCGGCCGCATCATCAACATCCCGTCGGTGGTCGGTTCTGCGGGCAATCCGGGTCAGGCGAACTACGCTGCAGCGAAAGCGGGCGTGGCGGGCATGACGCGTGCACTGGCTCGTGAAATCGGCAGCCGCGGCATTACCGTGAACTGCGTCGCGCCGGGCTTCATCGACACCGACATGACGAAGACGCTGCCCGAAGAACAGCAGACGGCACTGAAGACGCAGATTCCGCTCGGCCGTCTGGGCAGCCCGGAAGATATCGCACACGCCGTAACGTTCCTCGCATCGCCGCAGGCCGGTTATATCACCGGCACGACGCTGCACGTGAACGGCGGCATGTACATGTCGTAATCAAATTCGGTTACTATCCGCGCCGCGATGCCTTTCGAAGCGTGGATTGACTGGCTTTACAGCAACCAAGTGCGTCGCTTTTTTACAGATGCAAACCTGATAAAATGCGCGCACCTGTATTTATGAACTTTTTTCCCTTGGAGGGGTAATGGACAATATCGAACAGCGCGTCAAGAAGATCGTTGCGGAACAACTCGGTGTTGCCGAAGCGGAAATCAAGAACGAAGCATCGTTCGTGAACGACCTCGGCGCTGACTCGCTCGACACGGTCGAGCTGGTGATGGCTCTCGAAGACGAATTCGGCATGGAAATTCCGGATGAAGAAGCCGAGAAGATCACGACGGTTCAGCAAGCGATCGACTACGCTCGCGCTAACGTCAAGGCCTAAGGTCATTCGCGCCTGCCTGGTTGCTTCGGCTGCTGCGCAATACGCAGCGTCCGTCGTGCCGGCAGCCCTGTCGCGCCGTCTGTCGGTGCAAACAGGGCAGGCGTCAATGCTGATGCGCATGCGCGCAAGCCTGACGGCGTCGTTCAAGGCGCAACGGCCGATGCAGCAGATATCGGCTCTTTCGCCATTGCGCTTACTGGTGCATATCCCGGCGTTTTCGCCAGTGCACTGGTCAGCGTATTCGTCAGCGCCCTGGTCAGCGCGTTCGTCAGGTTAAACAGCCACAGGGCACACAGGGCACTTTCCTGTGCGCTGCTGTGGCTTTTGTTTTGTCATCTATGGAAAAGGGGTTACCGTGAGCCGTCGTCGTGTTGTTGTTACAGGCCTGGGGCTTATTTCGCCTGTTGGCAATAATGTTGCCGACGGCTGGGCCAATCTGGTCGCCGGCAAGTCTGGCATCGCCAACATCACGAAGTTCGACGCGTCGAACTTCTCCACGCGTTTCGCCGGCGAGGTGAAGGGCTTCAATATCGAGGACTACATCCCCGCCAAGGAAGCGCGCCACATGGATACGTTTATCCATTACGGCGTGGCAGCCGGCATCCAGGCGATGCGGGATAGCGGCCTCGAAATCACCGACGAGAACTCGGAGCGTGTTGGCGTGGTCGTCGGCTCGGGCATCGGCGGTCTGCCGATGATCGAAGTCACGCAGACGGAACTGCTGAATCGCGGCCCGCGCCGTATTTCGCCGTTCTTCGTGCCGGCATCGATCATCAACATGATCTCCGGCCATCTCTCCATCAAGTTCGGTCTTAAAGGCCCGAACCTGTCGATGGTGACGGCGTGTACGACGGGCCTGCACTGTATCGGCGAGGCTTCGCGTCTGATCGAATACGGCGACTGCGACGTCATGATCGCGGGCGGCGCGGAATCGACGGTGTCGCCGCTGGGCATCGGCGGCTTCGCGGCGGCGCGTGCACTGTCGCAGCGTAACGACGATCCTTCGACGGCGAGCCGTCCGTGGGACAAGGACCGCGACGGTTTCGTGCTGGGCGAGGGCGCGGGCGTGATGGTGCTCGAAGAGTACGAACACGCAAAGGCACGCGGCGCGAAGATCTACGCGGAAGTGGGCGGCTACGGCATGAGCGGCGACGCTTACCATATGACGGCTCCGCTGGAAGACGGCGACGGCGCACGCCGCTGCATGATCGCGGCGCTGAAGAACGCCGGTGTGAACGCTGATGCGGTGAACTACCTGAACGCGCACGGCACCTCGACGCCGCTCGGCGACCTCGCGGAAACCCCGGGCATCAAGCGCGCATTCGGCGATCACTCGAAGAAAATCGTCGTGAACTCGACGAAGTCGATGACGGGCCACCTGCTGGGTGGCGCGGGCGGGCTGGAGTCGGTGTTCACGGTGCTGGCCGTGCATCATCAGGTGTCGCCGCCGACCATCAACATCTTCAACCAGGATCCGGAATGCGATCTCGACTACTGCGCAAACACGGCGCGGGAGATGAAGATCGACGTCGCGCTGAAGAACTCGTTCGGGTTCGGCGGCACGAACGGCACGCTGGTTTTCAAGCGCGCCTGAGCCTTTGACGGCGGCATCACAGCAGCCGGCCCCGCCGGCATCCGCTTCCGATACCGCACTGAACGGCGGACCCTCGCAGCGCATCGCGCTGCGGCGGTCCGCCGCGTTGTATCTGGCGGCTGCGTTTTTCATTGTGATTGCCGTCGCGGCCGTTTGCATGACGCTCGGACCCCGAATTGGCGCGGTCCCGACTGTGGCATGTGGAGCGGCCGTGTGCGCGTTGCTGGCGATGGCAGCCGTCCGTCATGCGCACAATCTGCCGGGCACCCTTAAAATCGGGCCGGAAGGCCTGTCGGTGTGGAGCAAGGCGGGAATATTACGCGCTCAGGGCCGTATTACGGGGTGCAGCCAGTGGAGCGGCAGCGCGTTGATGGTGTGGGGCGAGGAGGATGGCGGCAGGTTGCATCGGCTCCTGATCATGGCCGACATGCTCGAGCGTGGCGTTTTTCGCGAGCTCGCCGTGCTCGCCAGACGCAGTGCGCACGCCTGAGCGGCTTGCCTGGCGCGGCGGCGAGCCTTGACTGTAAAGACTGTAACGGCTGTTACGCGCGTAACGTGTCGCGTTGAAGGGGACGCTACAATGGTGCCCCGCTACACGCGCAAAAGTTAACGGATTTATCAGGTGAGCGAAAAAGAAATAGATCAGGTGCTGGTTGAACGCGTCCAGAACGGCGACAAGGCTGCGTTCGAGCTTCTGGTCTCCAAGTACCACCGCAAGATCATCCGCCTGATCTCGCGCCTCGTGCGGGATCCCGCCGAGGTCGAGGATGTGGCCCAGGATGCCTTCATCAAGGCATACCGGGCGCTGCCCCAATTTCGCGGAGAATCCGCGTTCTATACGTGGTTGTACCGGATTGCCGTCAATACGGCCAAGAATTACCTTGCCACCCAGGGTCGGCGCGCACCCACTTCGACGGAAGCAGATGCTGAAGAAGCGGAAACTTTCTCGGATGCCGACCAACTAAGGGATATCAACACGCCTGAGTCGATGTTGATGAGCAAACAGATCGCAGAGACGGTCAATGCTGCGATGGCGGTTTTACCGGAAGAGCTGCGCACCGCCATAACTCTTCGTGAAATTGAAGGTCTGAGCTACGAGGAAATCGCTGAAATGATGGGTTGCCCGATCGGCACCGTCAGATCAAGAATTTTCCGCGCTCGCGAAGCCATTGCGGCAAAATTGCGTCCGCTGCTTGACACACCTGAGGGCAAGCGCTGGTAGCAGCTGTTGGAAGCAGCGGCCAGCCGGCCTCACGGACGGCGGCGCAGTCTCTGGGTCAAGTGGTGTCACAACGGGGTGTCTGTAAAGATGGGGAGCATCATGGGGTCGGTTTCGATGCCAATGCAAACAAATGCGCAAGCAAGCTCGCAAGCCGAGCGTCTGTCTGCTTTTGTCGACGGCGAACTGCTCGACGGCGAGCATCCGAACACAATTCTGGCCGCGATGGGTCATGAAGAGCGCACCAGCTGGTCGTGCTATCACCTGATCGGCGACGCGCTGCGTTCCGACGATCTGGCTGTTAGCCCTGCCACGAGCAGTGCGTTTCTGGCGGGTTTTTCGGCACGCTTCGAAAGCGAAGCGCATGTGCTGGCGCCGGCGTCGATACCTGCCACGCGCCGTCTGCTTGCGTTGCGCCGCCGGGTGATTCCGGCGTTCGCCGTGGCAGCCGCGGCCGCTACGCTCACGTGGATCGTCATGCCGCAGCTGTCGGGCGTGGGCACGGGCGCGAGCGTATCGCAGGTCGCATCGGTCGCACCTGCGGATTCGCTGCAGCGCGTGGCCATGGCGTCGATGCCTGCCGCGACCACGGCGCAAGCCAATACGTCGGACGGCAACATCATTCGCGACGCGAGCCTTGATCAATATCTGGAAGCGCATCAGCAGTTCGGTCTTCAGCCCGTCGTTTCGGGTTCGATGCCGATGCTCCGCGCGGCCTCACTGACTACGCAGGGCCACTAGTCTGATGCAGAGTCTGCGGTTCAATAAAACGACCATCTGGGGGCGGCTGCCGGCATTTCTGTTCTGTGCAGCCGTGATGTTATCCGCCACGTCGCGCGCCTTCGCGCAAACCGACGACTCTGCCACCCGGCGCAGTGCGTCGGAGCTGCTGAACCGGATCCATCAGGCTGCGCAGCAGCAGAACTACGAAGGCGCGTTCGTCTACCAGCGCGGCGACTTTGTCCAGTCCTCGCGTATTGCCCATTACACGACGCGTAGCGACGGCGAATTCGAATCGCTGGAAAGTCTTGACGGCAAGCCGCGCAAGATGCTGCGCCATAACGACGAGCTTTATACGTTCGTGCCCGAGCGGCATCTCTGTGTCGTCGAGAAGCGCCAGAACAAGGATTCGTTCCCGGCGTTGCTGTCGGCGAGCGGCGACCAGGTGCTGACGGTCTATGAGCCGAAAATGCTTGGCACGGACCGCGTTGCCGGTATCGACAGCCAGGTCATCGAGCTCGACCCGAAGGACGCGAACCGTTTCGCCTACAAACTGTGGGCCGACGCCAAGACTGGATTGCTGCTGCGCGCGCAGACGCTCGATCCAAGCGGTCAGGTGCTCGAGCAGATGTCGTTTTCGCAGATTCGCATCGGTGTTCCCGTCGACAAGACGCCGATCGCCACGGGCATCAAGAATACGGCGGGCTGGACCGTGGTTCGTCCGCCTGTCGAGCCGGTCGATATGGAAGCGCAGGGCTGGCAGATCACGTCGCCCGTGGCCGGTGTCCACAAGATTCCCGAACTGCGCCGGCCGATGGCCGCGCATGATCCGGCCAATCCGCCTATTCCCGTCGACCAGAGGGTGTTCTCGGACGGACTGGCTGCAATCTCGATTTTTGTCGAGCCGGTCGAGAAGAGCACGCGCAAGGAAGGCGCGGGAAGCAGCGGTGCAACCCACGTGCTGGTTAAGCGCCGTGGCGATTTCTGGATCACGTTGCTCGGGGAAGTGCCTCAGACCACGTTGCAGCAATTTGCGGCTGCCATAGAATACAAGCCTTCCAGGTAATCCTTCGGTTCCCTACGACATGACGATTCTTTCGGTGCGCAAATTCTTCGCGGCCGCAGTTCTGGTGGCTTGTCTGCCGCTCGCGCCGCATACGGCGTCGGCGGCGCCTGCTGCCAATCTGCCTGATTTCACCGATCTGGTCGACAAGGTCGGACCAGCCGTCGTCAACATCCGCACGACGGCCAAGGTCTCCAATTCCACCCGCGGCCTGCCGCCGGGCATGGACGACGGCGACATGTCGGAGTTTTTCCGGCGATTCTTTGGCATTCCTATGCCGAACTCGCCGCAATCGCCTGGTACGCCGAATTCGCCGCGTGGCGGTGGTGGCGGTGGTGGCAGCGACCAGGATCAGTCGCCCGACAGCGGTGGCGGCGACACCGAACAGAATAGCGGCGTCGGCTCGGGCTTCATCCTGTCGTCGGACGGCTACGTGATGACGAATGCGCACGTGATCGACGACGCCGACACCATCTACGTCACGCTCACTGACAAGCGCGAGTTCAAAGCCAAGCTGATCGGCGTCGACGACCGCACGGACGTAGCCGTCGTGAAGATCAATGCGGCCAATCTGCCGACGGTGCAGATCGGCGATTCGAACAAGGTGCGCGTCGGCGAATGGGTTGTTGCGATCGGTTCGCCGTTCGGGCTGGAGAATACGGTGACGGCAGGCATCGTCAGCGCCAAGGGGCGCGATACGGGCGACTATCTGCCGTTCATCCAGACCGACGTGGCGGTGAATCCGGGCAACTCGGGCGGGCCGCTGATCAACATGCAGGGCGAGGTGATCGGCATCAATTCGCAGATCTACAGCCGCACGGGCGGTTTCATGGGTATCTCGTTCGCGATTCCCATCGACGAAGCGATGCGGGTGGCCGATCAGCTGAAGACCTCGGGCAAGGTCACGCGCGGCCGGATTGCCGTCGCGATCGGCGAGGTCACGAAGGACGTAGCCGATTCGCTTGGCTTGCCGAAGGCGCAGGGCGCGCTCGTCAGTAGCGTCGAGCCGGGCGGTCCCGCGGACAAGGCTGGCGTGCAACCGGGCGACATCATCCTGAAGTTCAACGGCCATAACGTCGATACGGCAACCGATCTGCCGCGCATGGTCGGCGACACGAAGCCGGGCACCAAGGCGACCATCACGCTGTGGCGCAAGGGTCAAACGCGTGACGTCCCCGTGACGGTGGCCGAAATGCAGCCTGAAAAGACCGCCAAGGCCGATCAGAAGAAGGCACCGACGCCGAAGCCGCGTGCATCGAATGCGCTGGGCGTGGCCGTCAGCGATATTCCGGCTGACCAGATGAAGTCGCTGAAGCTGCACAACGGTGTGCAGGTCGACGCCGTCGACGGTCCGGCGGCACGTGTGGGCCTGCAGCGCGGCGACATCATCCTGCGCGTCGGCGACACCGACATCACGAGCGCGAAGCAGTTCGAAGACGTCACGTCGCATCTCGACGCGTCGAAAATGGTGGCACTGCTGGTCCGTCGCGGCGAGAACACGCAGTTCGTGCCGATCCGGCCGCGCGCGACGAAGTAAGCGACGTGGCTGACGTGGCGACATCACTCACGCTCTACGGACGCGCGTGGTGTCACCTGTGCGATGACATGCGCGCTGCGCTCGAGCCTTTGCTGGCCGAGTTCGGCGCGCACCTCGAAGTGATCGACATCGACGCCGACCCTGAACTCGAAGCACGCTACAACGACTGGGTTCCTGTGCTGGTCCACGCGGGCGTCGAGCTATGCCATTACCACCTCGATGAAGCACGAGTGCGGGCGACGCTGACGGCGTACCGCGCATCGCCACAGCGTTGAGCAAAACGGGCGCATCGGCCGTTACAGCAAGGCTGCAGCAGGTGGCCGCCAGGCACGAATGACTCCCGGCCACCGCAAGTCCCGCCCGGCGACCCCCTTTTCGGCTAAAATAGATAGGTTTTTCACTTACTTACAAGGCGTGCTCCGCTATCGTCAGAGCGCGCCTTTTTCGCTTGATCGGCACTGAATGGATCATATTCGTAACTTTTCGATCATTGCGCACATCGACCATGGCAAGTCGACGCTCGCCGATCGCATCATCCAGATTTGCGGCGGTCTCTCGGACCGCGAGATGGAAGCACAGGTTCTCGACTCGATGGATCTCGAGCGCGAGCGCGGCATCACCATCAAGGCACAAACGGCCGCACTGTCGTACCGTGCGCGCGACGGCAAGATCTACAACCTGAACATGATCGACACGCCAGGGCACGTCGACTTCTCGTACGAAGTCAGCCGTTCGCTGTCCGCGTGTGAGGGTGCGCTGCTGGTCGTCGACGCGAGTCAGGGCGTCGAGGCGCAGACGGTCGCGAACTGCTATACGGCCATCGAGCTGGGCGTCGAAGTGGTGCCCGTGCTCAACAAGATCGATCTGCCGGCCGCGAATCCTGAGAACGCAATCTCCGAGATTGAAGACGTGATCGGTATCGACGCGACCGACGCCACGCATTGCAGCGCGAAGACGGGCCTCGGCGTTCAGGACGTGCTCGAGTCGCTGATCGCGAAAGTGCCGCCGCCCAAGGGCAACGCGGACGAGCCGCTGCAGGCGCTGATCATCGATTCCTGGTTCGACAACTATGTCGGCGTCGTGATGCTGGTGCGTATCGTCAACGGCACGCTGCGTCCGAAGGACAAGATCCGCATGATGGCGACGGGTGCGGAATATCCCGTCGAACACGTCGGTGTGTTCACGCCGAAGTCGAAGAATCTCGAGTCGCTGTCCGCAGGGCAGGTGGGCTTCATCATCGCCGGCATCAAGGAACTGACGGCGGCGAAGGTGGGCGACACCGTCACGACGGTGAAGAACCCCGCGCCGGAACCGCTGCCGGGCTTCAAGGAAGTGAAGCCGCAGGTGTTCGCCGGTCTCTACCCCGTCGAAGCCAACCAGTACGACGCACTGCGCGAATCGCTGGAAAAACTCAAGCTCAACGATGCCTCGCTGATGTACGAGCCGGAAGTGTCTCAGGCACTCGGCTTTGGCTTCCGTTGCGGCTTCCTGGGTCTGCTGCACATGGAGATCGTCCAGGAACGTCTCGAACGCGAGTTCGACATGGACCTGATCACCACGGCGCCGACCGTGGTCTACGAAGTCGTGCAGCGCGACGGCACGACCATCATGGTCGAGAACCCGGCCAAGATGCCGGACCCGTCGAAGATCGAAGAAGTGCGCGAGCCGATCGTCACCGTGAACCTGTACATGCCGCAAGACTATGTCGGCGCGGTGATCACGTTGTGTACGCAAAAGCGCGGCTCGCAGATCAACATGCAATACCACGGCCGCCAGGTTCAGCTCACGTACGAAATCCCGATGGGCGAAATCGTGCTCGACTTCTTCGATCGTCTGAAGTCGGTGTCGCGCGGCTATGCGTCGATGGACTACGAGTTCAAGGAATATCGCGCGTCGGACGTGGTGAAGGTCGACATGCTGATCAACGGCGACAAGGTCGATGCACTGTCCGTCATCGTGCACCGTTCGCAGAGCCAGTACCGCGGCCGCGAAGTCGCTGCAAAGATGCGCGAGATCATTCCGCGCCAGATGTACGACGTGGCGATTCAGGCGACCATCGGCGCGCACATCATTGCACGCGAGAACATCAAAGCACTTCGTAAGAACGTTCTGGCAAAGTGCTACGGCGGTGACATTACGCGTAAGAAGAAGCTGTTGGAGAAGCAGAAAGAAGGTAAGACGCGAATGAAGCAGGTGGGTTCAGTTGAGATCCCGCAAGAGGCTTTCCTCGCGATTCTGCGCGTCGAAGACAAATAAGACTAAGAACTGGAACCCTATGAATTTTGCGCTGATTCTTTTTGTGCTCGTGATCATCACGGGCGTGGCATGGGTCGCGGACAAACTGGTTTTCCTGCCAAAACGGCGCCGCGCGGCAGCAGCCGCCGTCGCCGAGATCGACAATCAGCAGGCACGTGTTGGCGAGCGCTTCGCTGATGAAAACGCGCCCGCCACGCGCGCGCGTCTGCGTGACGAGAAACTGCGTCAGCCATGGTGGCTCGAATACACAGCCAGCTTCTTCCCGGTGATTCTCGTCGTGTTCGTGGTGCGTTCGTTCGTGGTCGAGCCGTTCAAGATTCCGTCGGGTTCGATGGTGCCGACGCTGCTGGTCGGTGATATCATCCTCGTGAACAAGTTCGACTATGGTATCCGTCTGCCCATCACCAATACGAAGGTGACGGAAGGGCGTCCGCTGGAGCGTGGTGATGTCGTCGTGTTCCGCTATCCGAAGGATGAATCGGTCGACTACATCAAGCGCGTGATCGGTCTGCCTGGTGACATCGTGTCGTACGAAGACAAGAAGCTCACGATCACCGGCAAGCCCGTGCCGGAGACACCGCTGCCCGATTACTTCGACGAAGAGCGCATCGGTTACGCGAAGCAGTTCGAGGAAGATCTCGACGGCCGCAAGAATCGCATTCTCAATAATCCGGCCGTGCCGCCGTTCATCGTCGGCGCTGAAGATTATCCTTATCGCGATAACTGCAAGTACGACGCGCGTGGTGTCACGTGCAAGGTGCCGCCGGGCAACTACTTCATGATGGGCGACAATCGCGACAACAGTGCCGACAGCCGCTATTGGGGCTTCGCGCCGGACAAGAACATCGTCGGTCGTGCGTTCTTCATCTGGATGAACTTCAGCAACCTGAAACGCATCGGTGGCTTCCACTGATTGCTGCACGCGCATCGACATCACGATGCGCAATGAACCCGCGCAACACGTCGCGTATCACACGCGACGTGTTATCACGCTACTTTAAGAACGCGCGGTAACGTCGCTACAACACGCTTTTTCGGCGCCGGGGCTGCGAGGCTCGCTCTCTCCGCCCCGTGATGCGCCCGCGTTATACTCTGCACATGCCCCTATCTCCGTTGGAAAGCCGTTTGCGCTACGAATTTCGCAATGCGGAATTGTTGCGCCAGGCTTTAACTCACCGCAGTCACAGTGCCACGCATAACGAACGGCTGGAATTTCTCGGCGATTCCGTTCTGAACTGCGCGGTGGCCGCGCTATTGTTCCAACGTTTCGGGAAACTGGACGAGGGTGATCTGTCCCGCGTTCGCGCCAATCTGGTCAAGCAGCAGTCGCTGTACGAGATTGCTCAGGCCCTGAATATTTCGGAAGGTCTGCGGCTCGGCGAAGGAGAGTTGCGCAGCGGCGGCTTCCGGCGTCCGTCGATTCTCGCGGACACGCTCGAAGCCATTCTGGGCGCGATCTTCCTCGATGGCGGCTTCGACGCCGCGCAGACGGTTATCAAGCGTCTGTACGTGCCGATTCTCGACCACATCGATCCGCGCACGCTGGGCAAGGACGCCAAGACGCTGCTGCAAGAATACCTGCAGGGCCACAAGATCCCACTGCCGACCTACACCGTTGTCGCAACACATGGTGCGGCGCACAATCAGCAGTTCGAAGTCGAATGCACGGTGCCCAAGCTGGACGTGAAGGTATCCGGATCGGGCGCGAGTCGTCGTGCGGCAGAACAGGCAGCGGCAAAGAAGGCACTGGACGAAGTGATGGCCGCCGCCCCGGCAATGGTCACCAAGCCGAAGCGCTCGAAGAGCGCGCGGGCGGCCAAGCAGGCGGAGCCGGAAATCGTGCCGGGCGTGACGGGCGTGCAGGCGGCGCTCGATTTGCGCGCCCCGGATAGCCGCCGTGCTGAGCGAGCCGAACGCGCGGAACGTGCATCGAGGGCCGCCGAGGCGAAGCCGTCGATGCCGGATCTGCCGTCCGCGGGTCAGGCAGCGGCCGCCGCGCCCGTCGCCGTGATTCGCGCGGCGCACGTCGAATACAGCCAGGAATCCACCGGCGGGGAAAAAGCCGAGCGCAGCGACAAGGGCGATCCACGCGCTGCACGTGCAACGGACAAACCGCTCGACAAGCCGGACGCCATGCTGAAGCTCGCAGAGCGACAAGGCCAGGACAAGCCGGAATCCGCAGTGCGGCCGCAGGACAAAGCCAGCGACAAGCCTGCAGACAAAACCGATACCAACAGCCGCGGCGCGGACAAAACCGCGCCCCGCGCCCGCGACGCCGCGCCCGGCGCGAACGCGGGCGATCTCGAACCCGGTGTCGCCGGCGCGGTGCAAACGCGCGTGGCCGACGCCGGTCATTGAACGCAATCCGACGTGGACGCGCCTGTCATGATGCGCGTCCGCACGAACCTGCCGTAGTAAGAATATGAACGCTCCCACTCCCACTGGTTTCCGCTGCGGCATGGTCGCGATCGTCGGTCGCCCGAATGTCGGCAAGTCGACGCTGATGAACGCACTGGTCGGCCAGAAAGTCAGCATCACGTCGCGCAAGGCGCAGACCACGCGCCACCGCATCACAGGCATCAACACGATCGACGACGCGCAGTACATCTTTGTCGATACACCTGGTTTCCAGACGCGTCACAGTACCGCGCTGAACCGCTCGCTGAATCGCGCGGTGACGTCGACTTTGTCATCCGTCGATGCCGTGCTGTTCGTGATCGAAGCCGGTCGCTTCGGTCCTGACGACCAGAAGGTGCTCGACCTGATTCCGAAGTCCGCACCGACGCTGCTGATCGCGAACAAGCTGGACCGCGTGACCGACAAGGACTCGCTGTTCCCGTTCATGCAGCAGATGAGCGCGTTGCGCGAATTCAAGGAAATCGTGCCGCTGTCGGCCAAGAATCCGGACGATATCAAGCGCCTGCTTGCTACCGTCAAGCCGTATCTGCCCGAAGGCCAGCCGATCTATGGCGAAGACGATCTGACCGATCGCAGCGAACGTTTCCTCGCCGCTGAAATCCTGCGCGAGAAAGTATTCCGCTGGACGGGCGACGAACTGCCGTACACCAGTACCGTGCTCATCGACAAGTTCGAGACGGAAGGGCGCCTGCGGCGCATCTTCGCGACCATTCTCGTCGAGCGCGATATGCACAAGGCCATGATCATCGGTCAGAAGGGCGCGAAGCTGAAGCAGATCAGCACGGAGGCGCGCCTCGACATGGAGAAGCTGTTCGACGGTCCCGTGTACCTCGAGACGTTCATCAAGGTGAAGAGCGGATGGGCCGACAACGAAGCCGGGCTGCGCGCCTATGGTTACGAGTGACGGCACAACCGACACCCAATCCGACGCGTGGATGACGCTGCCGAACGAAACCCACCCTGACGCCGAATCGGATGACGCGCCTGTTCACGACGAGCCACCGGCGTCGTTCGAGCCGCCACGGCGCGCGAAACCGGCGCGTCCTGCACGTTCGGGCAAACGCAGCGCGCCGCGTCAGGACGACGACTTTGGCGATGGCGGCGATCACGCCGAAGCCGCGCTGCGCAAGACTTCCGGGCGTCGTACGGCCTCGCGCGTGCCGCGTGCGCCTGTTTCGGACTTCCGCATTGCCGAGCAGCCTGCGTTCGTGCTGCACAGCTATCCCTATCGTGAAACCAGCCTGATCATCGACGTGCTGTCGCGCGATCACGGCCGCGTCGCGCTGGTCGCGAAGGGCGCGAAGCGTCCGCACTCCGCGCTGCGCGGCGTGCTGCAAACGTTCCAGCCGCTGTCGCTGGCGTGGTCCGGCAAATCGGAAATGCGCACGCTGACGGGCGCCGAATGGGTTGGCGGCATGTTGCCGCTCGCGGGCGATGCGTTGTTGTGCGGCTTCTACGTGAACGAATTGCTGGTCAAGTTTCTCGCACGCGAAGATCCGCATCCGCAACTGTTCCATCATTACGTCGTCACGCTAACGCGCCTTGCGCACGATGAACCGCCCGTGCAGGTGCTGCGTTCGTTCGAACGCGTGCTGCTGCGCGAAACCGGCTATGCGATGTCGCTCAATCGTACGGTGGCGCGCAAGGCGGTCGTGCCCGAAGGCCGTTACGTATTCGATCCCGAGCGCGGCGTGCGCGAAGCATCCAGCGACTATCCTTCGAACTGGCCCGTGATCAGCGGACAAACCTTGCTCGACATGGAACAGGACGATTACCATCGTGCGCAGACCGTCGCGCAAAGCAAGACGCTGATGCGCTTTTTGCTCAACACCTATCTGGGCGGCACGCCGCTCGCGACGCGCCAGATCCTGATCGACCTGCAGAACTTATGAGCTTCTTTCTGACTTCTCCGAATGTGATCGACCTTGGCGTGAATATCGATCACGTCGCGACGCTGCGCAACGTGCGTGGCACCTCGTATCCCGATCCGATCCGTGCCGCGCTGCAGGCAGAAGAAGCGGGCGCCGACGCGATCACGCTGCATCTGCGCGAAGACCGCCGTCATATCGTCGATGCCGACGTGCGCGCCTTGCGTCCGCAACTGAAAACACGCATGAATCTCGAATGCGCGGTGACGCAGGAAATGCTCGAAATCGCCTGCGAAGTGCAGCCGCACGATACGTGTCTCGTGCCGGAAAAGCGCGAGGAATTGACCACGGAAGGCGGTCTCGATGTCGTCGGACATTTCGAAGCCGTGCGCGCCGCATGCAAGCAGCTCGCGGACGTGGGCTCGCGTGTGTCGCTCTTCATCGACGCCGACGAAGCGCAGATTCGCGCCGCGCATGAAGCGGGCGCGCCGGTGATCGAATTGCACACGGGCGCCTACGCCGAAGCACACGACGCGAGCGAACAGCAGCGCGAGTACGAACGCATCGTGCGCGGCGTGGAGCTCGGTGTATCGCTGGGATTGAAGGTCAATGCGGGCCACGGTCTGCATTACACCAACGTCCAGCAGATCGCGGCGATCGAAGGCATCGTGGAATTGAACATCGGCCACGCGATTGTCGCGCATGCGATCTTCGCCGGTTGGGACAATGCCGTGCGCGAGATGAAGGCGATCATGGTGGCCGCGCGTCTCGCGGCGCACGCCTGACCACGTAAGGCCTACCACACACTCAACGTATCTCACGGATAACGGCGGCACGCGTATGGCGATCTACGGCATCGGCACCGACATCGTTCAGGTCAGCCGCGTAGCGGCAGTGATGGAGCGCACCAACGGGCGCTTCGCCGAGAAAGTGCTCGGCCCGGACGAGCTGCGCATCTATCACGCACGCAACGCCCGTTCGCAGGTGCGTGGCATCGCGTTTCTGGCCACGCGCTTTTCGGTGAAGGAAGCGTTCTCGAAAGCGATCGGTCTCGGCATGCGCTGGCCGATGACGTGGCGCGCGCTGCAAACGCTGAACGAACCGAGCGGCCGCCCAATGTGCGTTGCATCGGGCGAACTGGCCGACTGGCTTACGGAGCGCGGCATCACTTCGCGGGTGACCTTGTCCGATGAGCGTGATTACGCAGTGTCGTTCGTGATCGCCGAGACGCCTGACGCTTCGACCTGATCCTTCCAGCACAACGGCGGCGCGCGCCTGAAAGCCGCGCCGCGCTCTTCCCATTTTTTCTCGAACCCGATGAAACTGACTCCTGGTCCGGTGATGCTCGACGTCGTCGGCAAAACCCTGAACGCCGACGATGAACACCGCCTCGCGCATCCGATGACGGGCGGCGTGATCCTGTTCGCGCGTCACTTCGAAAGCCGCGCGCAACTCGTGGCGCTGACGGACGCGATCCGCGCGATTCGTGCAGATCTGCTGATCGCCGTCGATCACGAAGGCGGCCGCGTGCAGCGCTTTCGCACCGACGGCTTCACGGTGCTGCCCGCCATGGGCAAGCTCGGCGCGTTGTGGGATCAGGACGTGCTGCGCGCGACCAAGGTCACGACGGCGGTTGGCTATGTGCTGGCGTCCGAACTGCGCGCGTGCGGCATCGATATGAGCTTTACGCCCGTGCTCGATCTGAACTACGGTCATTCGCAGGTGATCGGCGATCGCGCGTTTCACCGCGATCCACGCGTGGTGACGATGCTCGCCAAGAGCCTCAATCACGGTCTCGCGCTCGCCGGCATGGCGAACTGCGGCAAGCATTTTCCGGGGCATGGTTTTGCGACGGCAGATTCGCACGTCGCCGTTCCTGTCGACGAACGCACGCTCGATGAGATCCTCGCTGAAGATGTCGCGCCGTATGACTGGCTCGGCATGTCGCTGGCTTCGGTGCTGCCGGGACACGTGATCTATCCGAAGATCGACAGCAAGCCGGCGGGTTTCTCGCGCATCTGGATTCAGGACATTCTGCGCACGAAGCTCGGCTTCGAAGGTGCGATCTTCAGCGATGACCTTTCCATGGAAGCGGCGCGTCAGGGTGGCACGCTGACGCAGGCGGCAACAGCGGCGCTCGAAGCGGGCATCGACATGGTGCTGATCTGCAATCAGCCCGACGAGGCCGGCAAGGTGCTCGACGCGCTGCGCTTCATGCCTTCCGAGGAATCCAGGCAGCGACTGGAACGGATGCGCCCGCGCGGCGAGGCGTTGTCGTGGGCGGACCTGCAAGTCGAGCCGCAATACCAGCAGGCGCAGGCATTGTTGCGCGAGACGTTCGCGGGCTAAAGCCACGCGACCGCCGCAAACAAAAAGGACGGGTCTCGAAAGAACCCGTCCTTTTTTACGACGCCTGGCTTCAGTTCAGCCGCATGCGCTGCAGCTTGTTGTACAGCGTCTTCGGGCTGATGCCGAGCAGCGATGCCGCGCGGTGCCGCGTGCCGCCAACGGCATCGAGCGTCGCGCGAATCAGCATTTCTTCGACGTCGGCGAGCGGCGTGCCGACGGTCACCTGCACGCGGCCGCCGTTCAGATCGCGTCCGCCTGCGCCGTTGGCTTCGTCGGCGCGCAACGTTTCCAGCACGTCGCCGGAAGCGTGATACGCGCGCCGCACGCGATCCTGCAATTCGCGCACGTTGCCCGGCCATTCGTACGCGAGACACTCGCGGAAGAAATTCGGCCCGATCAGCTTGGTGGCATCGGCGACGCCGCGTGCATTTGCTTCGTCGTTCAGTTCGTCGACGAGTGCCTGCGCGAACAGGGCAGGGTCGTCGCCGCGCTCGCGCAGCGGCGGCAACGATAGCGCCGCGGCTTCGAGCCTGAGGCCGAGATCCTGATGCAGCGTGCCTTCGGCGACGGCCGCGCGCGGTGCCTTGCGCGTCGACGCGATCAGGCGGAAATCGGTTGCCACCTGGTTCGTGCCGCCGACACGCATGAAGGTCTGCGAATCGAGCGCACTCAGCAGTGCTTCCTGCTGCGGACGCGGCAGCATCGTGATCTCGTCGATGAAGAGCGTACCGCCGCTGGCCTGCTCGAACAGGCCCGGTTCACGCTGCTCGGCGCCGCCGAACGCGCCGCGCTCATGGCCGAACAGCAGGCTGTCGAGCGGCCGGCCACCGGCGATAGCCTGCGCCGAACGGCAATCGAGCACGACGAACGGACCTTTGCGACGTCGGCTCATCTCGTGCAGCGTGCGCGCGGCGACTTCCTTGCCGGTGCCCGCTTCGCCAGAAATCAGCACGGCCGCTTCCGTCGGCGCGATGTGCTCGATCGAATCGTAGATATGCTGGATCGCACCGCTGCGGCCGATCATCGGCCCAAAGCGACCCATGCGGCGCAGCTTCGCGCGCAGCGTCTGGACTTCCTCCGTCAGCTCGTAAGGACGCGGAATGCGCGCCAGCAGGCTGCGCAGACGGGGAATGTTGACGGGCTTGAGCAGATAGTCCCAGATGCCGTGGCGCAGGCCTTCGATCGCGCTCTCGACGGTCGCATTGCCCGTCATCACGATCACGGGCAGGGCGCCGCCGGGCGGTTGCGCAGGCAGATGCTGGAGCAGGTCGAGTCCGCTGCCGTCTGGCAGGTTCAGGTCGACCAGCACGACGTCAGGGATAAAGCGTGTCAGGGCTGCGCGCGCTTCGGAAAGCGTGATCGCGGTGTCGACGGAGAAACCGTCGGCGGCGAGAATCGCGGACAGGCCTGACAGGCTGTTGGGATCGTCTTCGACAATCAGGGCATGTGGCATAACGAGCGCAACTGTTCGTTGGACGGATGCCCGATGCGCGGCTCGCCGGAGGCGGCGCCGCGCGCGCGGGCGCTTGATGGATGGGCTGGGCGGCCGGTGATCCCGGCGCGGTGCGCCTGGATGCGATGCGCCGGATCGATCAGAAGTCCCGGTTATGGTCGAAGAATCGGCGCACTTCGAGTTCCGCTTCGTCCCGGGTTCTGCCGTAGCGTTCCTGGATCAGGCCCGCCAGCTTGTCGGCGCGGCCTTCTGCCTTGGTCAGTTCGTCGTCGGTGAGTTCGCCCCACGCAGTCTTCGCTTTGCCGATCATCTGTTTCCACTTGCCTTCAGCGATATCGTTGTTCATGGCACACCTCCCGTGTATTCCGAATGAACGAAAGCCTCATAGGCCTGAACAGTTCGAGAAGCAGAAGTTGTGCCACATCAATTTATCTTGAAAATACAACGTGAGCACGGACTGAAAAACGGGACTCCAGCCGCCGACCTGGCAAAATTGCATGAGTGGCCGGTAAAGTTTTCCACCACCATACACGGTCGCGAAAAAAAGAAAAAGCGCCCCGGAGGGCGCTTTTTAATTCAAAAACCCTGAATTGACTCAGGGCTTAAGACGAATGTGCTACAACGCGATTCAAATTTATGCGCGGCTGCGGTATTCGTTGGTACGCGTATCGATTTCGATCTTGTCGCCGATATTGCAGAAGAGGGGCACTTGCAGTTCGAAACCGGTGTTCAGCTTGGCCGTCTTCAGCACCTTGCCCGACGACGTGTCGCCCTTGACAGCCGGTTCCGTGTAGATGATTTCGCGGACCAGCGTGGTCGGCAGTTCGACCGAGATCGCCTTCTCGTTGTAGAACACGACTTCGCAAGCCATGCCGTCTTCGAGGTAGTTCAGCGCGTCGCCCATCATTTCGGCTTCGACTTCGAACTGGTTGTAGTCGGCGTCCATGAACACGTACATCGGGTCAGCGAAGTACGAGTACGTGACTTCCTTGCGATCCAGCATGACGACGTCGAACTTGTCGTCGGCCTTGTACACGCTTTCCATGCCTGCGCCCGTCAGCAGGTTCTTGAACTTCATCTTGACGACGGCCGAGTTACGGCCCGACTTGTTGTATTCGGCCTTCTGCACGACCATCGCGTCGGGGCCGATCATCACCACGTTGCCGGTGCGGAGTTCTTGAGCGATCTTCATAAAACTGTCCTGTACGAAATAAGGTGCATCAACTTGTGCTCAACGGCATACGGCGCAAGCGGGTTCGGCGCCCGGCGCGCGTCCGACGTTCCTTCGGTGATCCGACGGTCGGTCAAAGCTGGATTGCGCGGTGAGCGGGGCCGGTGCTTGCCGGAACTGCGCCGATGCTGCTCAGGGCGGGTTCCGTGCTCGTCCGTCTGCTTCTTTTACCCGAAGCGGGCGCGTACGCGTGTGACACTGACTGACATGGCCATCGAAGCGGAAGAGTTGATTCGCTACCGGCTATGCCGTCGTGCCGCGCTTGCGGCGTCGGCCGTTGGATAACCGCTTATTTTAACTGACTTTTTGCGAATACGGCGAGATTTCCGGCGAGATCGCCGATCGACGCCAGTTCGTGTGACCAGCCGGCTGCGCGCGCGTCGAGTAGCGGGCGATGACGCTGCAGATCGGCCCAATCGGGCGTGCCGTTGCCATTCCACGCGTGCCAGAAGCGGCCGAGCGCATCACGGGCTGCATCGGGCAGGCCCTGCGCGTAGTGGGCAAGCGCGGCGTCGAGCTTCGGCAGATGAGCGTCGTCGGCTTGCGGATAGATGTGCCAGACGAACGGCCGCGCGGCCCACTGAGCACGCACGAACGAGTCCTCGCCGCGCACGAAGTTGATGTCGCTTGCCCACAGCAGTTCGTCGTAGCCGGGCTGATCGGTGAACGACAGCGCGTGCGCGCGCAGACTGCCGCGCGATGCATGCGTGCCCGCCGCAAACAACGGCAAGCCGAAAAATCGCGCGACCGCGCCCGAAATGCGGCCTTCGGGCACCAGCAGCACGATTTCTTCGCCGGCGTCGCGCCATTGTTCGAGCAGGCTGTCGACAGCCGGGTTTTCGTACGCGAACAGCGAGACAACGGTGGCGTCTTTCGAAGGCGGCGCGCCGCCCGTTTTCGCTAGCCACCATGAGGCGCGTGCATCGGGCGATGTTTCGAATGCCGCGCGGCGTGCATCCAGATCGCGCTCTTTCAACACGCCGCCCGTTCCCTTGCCGAGACCCGGAAAGAAGAAGGTTTTATTCAGTGCGTAACGTGGATGCGGCGAAGGCCGCAAATGGAAATCCGCGACCCAGTCCTCGCCGCTCAGATATTCGAGGTTGAACCAGACGGGCGCAGGCTCGCGCCGCGCCATCGCTTCGATATACACGTGCGGCAACTCGCACGCGAACGCTTCGATCACGACATCGGCGACTTCGAGCGTATCGCCCGCATGCGCCGGCTCGTGCCAATGCTCGACGACGATCTCGCCGACCGTCTGCCGCGCGCGCTTCACATCGACGGATGGATTGAGCTTCTGGAATGCATGCAGATCGTCGACGAACAGGCGCACCTGCCAGCCATGCTCGCTCGCGAGCTGGCGCGCGAGCCGCCAGCAGACGCCGATGTCGCCGAAGTTGTCGATCACCGCGCAGAAAATATCGCAGGCGATGGCTGACGGTTGCGGCGCTTGAGTGGAAGCGGTGGACATGATGGCGGCGCCTGGGTTCGGGCGCGGTCGGAATGTTCTAAACTGGCGATTCTAAAGCACTTCACCCACATCACGCGCCGTGCGTCCACGGTGCTTTATCCGATTCTGCATGACCCGATCCGATCCCTCTCACGCAGCCGGTTCCGTCGCGAAATCAGGTGCGCCCGCAGCCGGTACGCCCGCAGCCGCTGCCGAAGATTTCGACCCGAAGAAAGTGCTGCGCCAGTTGCCGCACATGCCGGGTGTTTATCGCTACTACGACGCGCAGGGCGCGGTGCTGTACGTGGGCAAGGCGCGCGATCTGAAGAAGCGCGTGTCGAGCTATTTCACCAAGACGCTGCTGTCGCCGCGCATCGCAATGATGGTGTCGCGGATCGCGAAGATCGAGACGACGGTCACGCGCTCTGAAGCGGAAGCGTTGTTGCTAGAGAACAATCTCATCAAGGCTTTGGCGCCGCGCTACAACATTCTGTTTCGTGACGACAAGTCGTATCCGTATCTGAAGCTGACGGGTCATCAATTCCCGCGCATGGCGTACTACCGTGGTTCGGTCGACAAGAAGAATCAGTATTTCGGACCGTTCCCGAGCGCGTGGGCAGTGCGCGAGAGCATTCAGATCCTGCAGCGTGTGTTCCAGTTGCGCACCTGCGAAGACTCCGTGTTCAACAACCGGACGCGGCCCTGTCTGCTGCATCAGATCGGTCGATGCACGGCGCCGTGCGTCGGCGCGGTTACCGAAGAAGACTACGCACGCGACGTGTCCAATGCGTCGCGTTTTCTGCTCGGACGCCAGTCGGAAGTGATGAAGGAACTCGAGCAGAAGATGCACGCATTCGCAGGCGAACTGAAGTTCGAGCAGGCCGCGGCTGTGCGCAATCAGATGAGTTCGCTATCGACCGTATTGCATCAGCAGGCGATCGAAGTGGGCGGCGACAGCGACGTCGATATTCTCGCCGTGGTCGCGCTGGGCGGGCGCGTGTGCGTGAATCTCGCCATGGTGCGCGGCGGCCGTCATCTTGGCGACAAGGCTTATTTCCCGACGCATGTCGAAAGCGCGTTGACGGCGGAAGAGGGCGGTCTCGACGATGGCGACGCGATCACGTCTGCGCAGGCGGCGGCCTTGATCGATGTCGAAGCGGAACTGGGTGAAGAGCCGGATGAAGTGGTGAGTGTCGACGAAGCTGGATTAGCGGAAGAGGTCGACGAGGGCGAAGAAGCTGCATCTGCGCAGGAAGCCGATGCAGCGGAACAGGGCGAACCGGCCGCAAGTCGTCCGCGCCGCACGCACGGCATCGAATCCGAAGTGCTCGAAGCGTTCATTGCGCAGCATTATCTCGGCAATCGCGTGCCGCCCGTGCTGGTGGTCAGCCACGCGCCCGCGAGCCGCGAACTCGTCGATCTGCTGATCGAACAGGCGGGCCACAAGGTCACGCTGCTGCGTCAGCCGCAAGGCCAGAAGCGCGCGTGGCTCGCGATGGCGGAGCAGAACGCGAAGATTGCGCTCGCGCGGCTGTTGTCGGAGCAGGGCTCGCAGCAATCGCGCACGCGTGCGCTCGCCGATACGCTGTCGCTCGAATTCGAGGATCTCGCGCATCTGCGCATCGAATGCTTCGACATCAGTCACACGATGGGCGAAGCGACGCAGGCGTCGTGTGTGGTTTATCACCATCACAAGATGCAGTCGTCGGAATACCGGCGCTACAACATCACAGGCATCACGCCCGGCGACGATTACGCCGCCATGCGCCAGGTGCTGACGCGCCGCTACGAGAAGATGGTCGCCCAGGCCGCCGCGAACGCGAACGACGAAGCGGCCGACCTGCAGCCCGAAGCTGCCGCCGATCCCGCGGCTGCCGTGGAAGGCGCGGAACCCGTGGCCGCGGGCGGATTGCTGCCGAATATCGTGCTGATCGACGGCGGCAAGGGACAGGTCGAGATTGCGCGCCAGGTCTTCAACGAACTCGGACTCGATCTCAGCATGCTGGTTGGCGTCGCGAAAGGCGAAGGGCGCAAGGTCGGGCTGGAAACGCTGGTGTTCGCCGATGGCCGGCCGTCGCTGGAGCTCGGCAAGGAAAGCGCGGCGCTGATGCTGGTCGCGCAGATCCGCGACGAAGCGCACCGTTTCGCGCTCACCGGGATGCGCGCCAAGCGCGGCAAGACGCGGCAGACGTCGCGCCTCGAAGAGCTGGAAGGCGTCGGCGCGAAGCGGCGTCAGCGGCTGCTGGCGCGCTTCGGCGGCTTGCGCGGCGTGGTGGCGGCGAGCATCGACGATCTGGCCAGTGTCGAAGGCATTTCGCGTGCGCTCGCCGAGCAGATTTATCGTCAGTTGCATTGATACGCGTATTCGGCGTCGCGCGTGGCACGCGCCGTGCGCGGTGGGCGCCTGCGAACGCCGGCGCATGTCGTGTGTCGGGGTGTCGCCGGGCCGTTGCTTGTGGCTCGCCCGGTGAACCGGCACAATTGCATCTCTTATCTCAGAACGTAGCGCCTGCCCCATGCCGTTTAATTTTCCGATCTTCCTGACGTGGCTGCGGATCGTGCTGATTCCGCTCGTCGTGGGCGTGTTCTATCTGCCGGACATGATGATGAGCCCGGCGCACCGCAATCTCGCTGCGGCGACCATTTTCATTCTGGCCGCGCGCACCGACTGGTTCGATGGCTTTCTCGCGCGCAAGTGGAATCAGACCTCCTCGTTCGGCGCGTTTCTCGAACCCGTCGCCGACAAGCTGATGGTGACGGCTGCGCTGCTCGTGCTCGTGCAGTTGACGCGCATCGATTCGGCGATTGCGCTGGTGATCGTCGGCCGCGAGATTGCGATTTCGGCGCTGCGTGAGTGGATGGCGCAGATCGGCGCGTCGAAGAGCGTCGCGGTGAATTCGCTCGGCAAGTTCAAGACGGCCTGCCAGATGACGGCGATTCCGATGCTGCTTTTTTACGGCCCACTGTCGTTCGGTGTGTTTTCCATCGATACGCGCGTATGGGGCTTGTGGCTCATCTATCTCGCCGCGTTCCTCACCATCTGGTCGATGCTGTACTACATGAAACTCGCGTGGCCGCAGATCCGCGAACGGGGCGGCATGGCGTGAAGAACACGCGCGAGTAGAAGGGCACAGCGAGGGCACAGCGAAGACACAACGAGGGCGCGACTAATTTTTTCAAACTCTCGTACAAAAGGGGTTGACACGATTCTGAGGCTTCGACATAATCTCGCTTCTCCAGTGCACGCACTAACAAACAGCGCGAAACACTGGGGAAGCAGCAGAAGCAAAACGCGGGAGTAGCTCAGTTGGTAGAGCGCAACCTTGCCAAGGTTGAGGTCGCGAGTTCGAGACTCGTCTCCCGCTCCAGATTCTTGAAGCAGCGTTTTGTGGCAGTAATCAGCAGGACGTTGTGAAGCAGTAAAGCGCAGGTTAATGCGGGAGTAGCTCAGTTGGTAGAGCGCAACCTTGCCAAGGTTGAGGTCGCGAGTTCGAGACTCGTCTCCCGCTCCAAACACAGGGGGAAGCAACGCTTCCCTTTTTGTTTGATGCTTCGCAAGAAGCGTTGAGCAAAGGTGATCCTGAAGTCGAACGGTTCAGGTCATCGCACAAAATCTGCGAACCGTTGCATACGCAACAGAATACGGTTCAGCAGTCCGCTTGTGGCGCGATAGCAAAGCGGTTATGCAGCGGCCTGCAAAGCCGTTTAGACCGGTTCGACTCCGGTTCGCGCCTCCAGAAGCAAAGAAAAGCCCCGCTATGTCGGGGCTTTTCTTTTTTCAGCGTATGGTTTCACGCAAGAGCAACGTCAACGTCACAACCGGGCAACAACGTATGCAAACCAAAGAGACGCTTACCATCGACTGGCGCTGGAAGACATTCGGCGATCTGACCAACGTCGAGGTCTACGACATGCTCGCGGCGCGAGCGACCGTTTTTGTGATCGAGCAGAACTGTCTGTATGGCGATATCGACGGTCTCGATCTCGATGCATGGCATCTGTTCGCGTACGGTGCGGCGTCATCGCCGGATGCACGCGCGAAACTGGCGGGCTATCTGCGCGTGCTGTTGCCCGATGCGGACGACACCGATATCCGCATCGGCCGCGTGCTGACCACCGCCGATTTCCGCGGCCTGGGTCTGGGCCGCGCGATGCTCGACACCACGCTCGGCCATATTCGTGCGCAGTGGCCCGGCACGCCGATCCGTCTGCATGCGCAGGCGCATCTGCAGGCCTTCTATGGCGCGTTCGGCTTCGAGCCGGTATCGGATGTGCATGTGGAAGACGGCATCCCTCACGTCTGGATGCGTTCCGCCTGAGCATCGCCGCGATTCAACGGCGGCTCAGCGGTCAGCGGTCAGCGGTGGACGATCAACGGTCGGCGTGTGCGGCGACGCGGGCAACAGCTGGCGCTGCCCCACGCGCATGCCGCTCGTCGCGCAAACGCGCTCGCGCGGACAGACGCATCCAGTGACGCAGCGCTAGGATCGCGCCGATAACGCTCATCATCGAGCCAGGAATCCATAGCAACAGACCGCCGATCTGCTGATCGCGCATCGGGCTAAGCCAGGTGAACGCGCGCCCGCAGATCGAGTAGACGGGATACAGCTCGCGCGGTGAGAAGAAGATGAACGCGCCCAGCACGATCTGCGGCGGAATTGCCGCAATCACCACCAGAACGCGCTTGCCGGGCGACAGCCGCGCGGGCGGAGCGGGCCGCGAATCGAGCACGAGCCACCAGAACATCAGCCCGTCGATCACCATGCTCCAGTTCATCACGCGATACAGCCGCCAGTCGAGCATCGCGATGAAATGAATCGGCGAGAGCAGCCAGAAATAGATCAGTCCAACGAACAGAATCACGGCGACGACGGGATGAAACAGCACGTCGAGCGTCGCGCGGACCCAGCGCGTCTGTAGCGCGGGCCGCATGAAACGCTGCCGCCACGCGAACGGAATGCCCGCGCGCAGCGCCGCGCCCGGATACGACAGCGCAATGAAGAACGGCCCGAGATGATGCAGCACCAGATGCTGCGCGCGATGCATGAAGAACTCATGCTCGAAGAAATAATCGAGCCGCGTATGCAGCGCGACGTAGAGCGCGCCGAGGCCGAACCAGAACGAGATCTGCCGCGCCAGCGACACCTTCGCCTTGCGCACGCCGCGCGCGAACAGTAACGCGGCGAGGAGTATCGCGATCACGACCGTCGGCGACGGCTCCCAGGGTTCGAGCCAGTAGAGCAGGTTCATCGCGAGCACCGAGGCAGATTCATCGCAGACACGGGAAAAGTTTCATCGTGGTCAGCAACGCTGGTCCACGCACCACTTACTTCGTCTGCGACGGCGGCTTCACCGCAAATGGTGCATCGACCGTTTCACCGTCCGAGAACTGCAGCTTCAGATGCACCGTGTCGCCTGGCGCGATCTTGCGCTTCGCTTCTTCGAGCATCACGTGATACCCGCCCGGTGCAATCGACGCCTGACCGTGCGCCGGCACCGTCAGCTTGTCGACCATCACCATCTTCTGCGTCGAGCCGTTCGATACCGTCTGATGCAGCATCGCCATGCCGTAATCGGCACTCGAGATGTCGACGAGATCGACGGGCTTGTCGCTCGAATTGGTCAGCGTGACGTAGGCTGCGGCGGGCAGATTGTTCGGCAGCCAGCGCACCCATGCGTTCTGCACGCCGATCGCCTGCTTGCTGTCGGCGGCGTGTGCCGCGATGCTGCCCGTGGCGGCGAGTGCGACTACCGCCGCGCAGACCAGCGTGTGAAGCCTCGAAAACGTTTTGATTTGTTGTGTCATGGCGAACCTGTGAGAAATCAGGAGTGGTCTTCAATGATACGGCGCACGTCCGTGGCGATGACGTCGGGCGAGTCGTGGTCCGTGGCGAGCAGGCGCGCGCGATTCTTTGCGTCGAAGATGTAGACGGCCGAGCTATGCGTCACTTCATAGTTGCCGTTCGGGTCGCGCTTTTCCATCTGATACGCGACGCGATAGTGCCTCGCCATGTCCTCGATCTGCGCATCCGTGCCCGTGAGGCCTTGAGCATGCTGTGCGTCGAATGCGTCGACATAGTCGTGCAATGCCTTCGGCGTGTCGCGCGCGGGATCGACGGTGACGAACAGAATGCGCACCTTTTGCGCGTCGGGCCCGAGCTTGCCGATCACCTGCATCAGACGTCCCATCGTTTCCGGGCAGACGTCCGGGCAATGCGTGTAGCCGAAATAGACCAGCGATACGCGTCCTTTGAACGAGTCCGCTGCGACGCGTTGGCCGTTATCGGCTGTCAGCGTGAAATCGAGATCGGGTAGATGGCCGCTGACGTCCGTCAGTTGCCACGGCTCGCCGCGATGTGTGCAGCCCGCGCCGGCAAGCGCCGCGCACAGCATCACGCCCAGCGCTGAAAGGCGCCGTCGCGTGGCAACGGGCAGGGCGATGGGATGAAGTTCGGACACCAGTGCTTTCGGGAACAAAGGCAGTTTCGACGACTCGATTCAATAAGGGGCGCTAATGGGAGCGCCACATGAGACACAGATCGCGCCTCACGACTGGCAAGACTCGATGGCGTCCGATGGTATGCAACATTCGCGCTCACCATCCCGGCGCGCCGTTGCGACTCTATCGCAATTTATGGCGTGTCGTTGTACCGTGGACTTATGACGGGAAAAGCGAGTCAATTTGCCGCATCGCGTTGAAAGGCGGCTGAAGCCGGATCGAGCGGAATTGTCATTTCGTTTTGATGGACGGCGGCGTGAAACGCCCGTCAGCGCTGGGTGAAAACTTACTTTCTCGAAAAAACGACCGATGCGCGGTAAGATGCGCACACTTTTCCGGCTGCAAGCGGCTGAGAGGCAACGTACACCGATGCAAGCACTTCCGGCTTTTCTGTCTCCCGCAGAGACCGCATTTTTCTTCGATTTCGACGGCACACTCGTCGATCTGGCACCCACGCCCGACGGCGTGCTGGTTCAACCCGAGGCGATCGCCTTGCTCGCCGAATTGCGGCGTCTGACCAACGGCGCCGTGGCGATCGTGTCGGGACGCGGCATCGACAGCATCGACCAGTTTCTCGGCATGCCCGATATGCCCATCGCCGGCCTGCACGGCGCCGAGCGGCGCGACGCGAACGGCGATACGCAGCGTATCGGCTTCAACGACGAGCGTCTGTTGCGCATGGAGCAGGTGCTCGCCGAAGTGGTCAATGCGAATCCCGGCATGCTGCTCGAAATCAAGGGCGCGGCGCTTGCGCTGCACTATCGCAATGCACCCGACCGCGAACCCGTGGCGCGCGAGGCGACCACGCGCCTTGTCGCGGACTATCCTGACGCCTACGTGCTGCAACCCGGCAAGATGGTCTATGAAATCAAGCCGAAGGACGTTGATAAAGGTCGCGCGCTGCGAGCTTTTCTGAACGAACCGCCATTCACGGGCCGCACGCCCGTATTCGCCGGCGACGATCTGACCGACGAAAAAGGCTTCGTCGTCGTCAACGAAAAGGGCGGGCTGTCGATCAAGGTCGGTGGCGGCGACACGATCGCGCGTTCGCGCATCGGCTCGGTCAGTGCGCTGCTCGCGTGGCTGTCGGAAATCGTCGCGGCGGCGCGCAACGCATGAGGGCGTCTCTCACTCCGTGTCCGGCTCCCGTTCAGCAAGGAAACCTCGCGCCATGAGCCGATTGATCATCGTATCGAACCGCGTCGCGCCGATTTCGGAAGGCGGGCCTGCCGCGGGCGGTCTGGCCGTCGGCGTGTATGACGCACTGAAGGAAACGGGCGGCATGTGGTTCGGCTGGAGCGGCGAGGTGCTCGGTTCCGGCCAGCCGCAGATCAAGCTCGAAGAGCACGGCCCGGTGACCTTCGCGACCATCGGCCTCGTGCGCCGCGATTACGACCAGTATTACCGTGGTTTCTCGAACGCGACGTTGTGGCCGGCGTTCCACTATCGGCCCGATCTGCTGCAGTTCGACCGGCATGATTTCGAAGGCTATTGCCGCGTCAACACCTGGCTCGCGCAACAACTCGTGCCGCTGCTGCGCGAAGACGACGTCATCTGGGTTCACGACTACCATCTGATCCCGTTCGCGCAGGCGCTGCGCGCAGCGGGTGTGAAGAACCGCATCGGCTTCTTTTTGCACATTCCTTTTCCGGCCTCGCAGGTGTTGCTGGCGGTGCCGCCGCATCGCGCGCTGGTCGAGGCGCTCTGTTCGTTCGATCTGCTCGGCTTTCAGACCAGGCCCGATCTGCGTGCGTTCTGCGATTACATCGTCAACGAGGCGGACGGCACCGTCGAGTCCTCGCCGCACGGGCCGACCATCGTGCGCGCGTTCGGCCTCACGTTGCGCGCGGCGGCCTACCCGATCGGCGTGTATCCCGACGAGATCGCCGAACTGGCCAAAGCAGGCGAGAGCGACAAGCCGGTGCGCACGATCGAAGCGACGCTGCATGCGCGCAAGCTGATCATGGCCGTCGACCGGCTCGATTATTCGAAGGGACTGGTCGAGCGCTTTCGCGCGTTCGAGCGGCTGCTCGAACATTCGCCCGCCTATCGCGACAAGGTGTCGTTCCTGCAGATTGCGCCGCCCACACGTTCCGATCTGCACGCATATCAGGAAATCCGTCTGCAACTGGAAGGCGAATCGGGCCGCATCAATGGCCGATTCGCGGAACTCGACTGGACGCCGATCCGCTATATCCATCGGCAGTACGAGCGGCCCGTGCTCGCGGCGCTGTTTCGCACCGCGCATGTCGGCTACGTGACGCCGTTGCGCGACGGCATGAATCTCGTCGCGAAAGAGTATGTGTCGGCGCAAGACCCGGAAGATCCCGGCGTGCTGGTGCTGTCGCGTTTCGCGGGCGCCGCGCAGGAACTGACGGGCGCGCTGATCGTCAATCCCGTCGATATCGACGGGATGGCCGATGCACTCGGCACTGCGCTGTCGATGCCGCTCGCCGAGCGCAAGGCGCGTTACGACGACATGATGGCGCAGCTGCGCGAGAACAACGTGTCCGTGTGGCGCGACAACTTCATGCGCGACCTGCAGCAGAAGCAGGGCGCGCAGGCGCAAGTCGAGAACGAAGCTACCGAGGGATGACTTCCCTCACGCATAAAAAAAGCCGCTCCAGAGCGGCTTTTTTTATTGTTCGAACAGTTCAGTTCGAAGCGCGCATCACGCGACGTGCTGCTCATCGAGCTTCTTGCCGCCGCCGACATGCAGCGTCGAGTGCTTGCCGAACTGCTTCGACAGCAGATCGCGATAGAGGCCAGGACGATTGCGCAGTTCTTCGGGACTGCCGTCGTCGATGACCTTGCCTGCGCTCATCACGATGATGCGGTCGAAGTTGTGCAGCGTCGACAGCCGGTGCGCAATCGCGATCACCGTACGGCCCACCATCAGCCGGTCGAGTGCCTTCTGGATCGCTTCTTCCGACGCGCTGTCGAGCGCGGAAGTCGCTTCGTCGAGCAGCAGGATCGGCGCATTCTTGAGGATTGCGCGCGCGATCGCGATGCGCTGCCGCTGACCGCCCGACAACTTCACGCCACGGTCGCCGACGATCGTATCGAAACCTTCCGGCATCGCTTCGATAAAGTCCGTGCAGCGCGCTTCGCGTGCGGCGGCGAGCACTTCGTCGCGGGTTGCCTCAGGCCGGCCGTACGCGATGTTGTCGTAGACCGAGCGATGGAACAGCGAGATATCTTGCGGCACCAGCGCGATCGAATGGCGCAGGCTGTCCTGCGAGATCGCCGAGATCTCCTGGCCGTCGATCAGGATCTGTCCGCCCTGTGTCTCGTAGAAACGCTGCAGCAGCGCCAGCACGGGCGACTTGCCCGCGCCCGACTTGCCGATCAGGCCGACACGCTGGCCAGCGGGAATGTCGAGATCGAAGTGATCGAGGATCGGGCGACGCTTCGGATACGCAAAGGTCACCTTGTCGAACGTTACGCGGCCGCCTTGCGGTACGAGTTCGGAGGCATCGTTGTGGTCGGGCATGCCGTGCGGCTCGAGCAGCGTCTTCACGGCTTCCGCCAGACGGGCGATGTGCTGCGTCACATCGACCAGCGCGACGGCGAGGTCGCGCGTGCCGTGCAGGATGGTGAAGCCGAGCGAACTGACCAGCACGATGTCGCCCGAGGTCGCCTTGCCCTGATCCCACAGCCACAGCGCCCAGCCGAGCAGCCCGGCCGACAGCAGCGCTGTGATGACCGCGTGCAGCAGACGCAGCTTTTCCAGATACAGCAGGCTTTGCTGGCGCGCGACCATTTCCGACTTCACGGTCGCGCCGAAGCGCTTCTGTTCGCGGAAGGTCATGCCGAATGCACGTACCAGCGCCATATTGCCGATCACATCGACGAGTTCGCCGTCGACAGCTGCCGCCTTCGACGCAAAATTGTGATGCCGGGCCGAGCCGCGGCCCGCGAGCTTGAACAGCACGACGGAGAGAATGGCCGAGCAGGTCAGCAGGCCGAGCGCCATCAGCGGGTTGACGGTCACGATCATCACGATCGCGCCCACCACGGCGATACACGGCGGCAGCACGTTCCACGCGGTGGTGTTTTCGGCCGTGTAGACGGCGTTGGACGTCGCGGTGATCCGGCTGGCCAGCGTGCCCGGCTGCTTTTCGGCGTAATAGGTGGGCGAATGGCCCGTCAGATACTGGAAGAGGTCTTTGCGCAGGTCCCCCGTGACGGCCACGAAGGTGTGCGCGGCGACCCAGCCGCCGACGCGCCACAACAGATTGTCGGCGGCGATCAGACCGACGAGGATCGCGAACGCGCCCCACAACGGCCCCGGATGATGACGGCCTTCGCCGAGCACGTCGATCAGATGCTTGATCGCGTACTGCGAGGCGAGTGCACAGCCCACGGCCGCAAACACGCTGCCCAGCACGATCAGATGAGCGACCGGATGGCGGCGAATAAAGCGGAAGAGGAACGCGAGCGGCCGGTTTGCATAGCTCGCGAGCTTTGCGTTATGGGCGTTTCGCTGGGCGATGGTCAGATGTTCCAATTGTTCGTTCGTTTGGTCGGTCGGTTTGTGACGGTCTGAAATCGGGGTTAAGCCGTGCAACGGTTGTGCCTGGAAATACGGCGCGTTACACCAGCGTAGGCCCCGCATTGTAAACATGCAAAAGCCATTTCGCATGGCGATACGGCCAAAGGGGGCGCGATTATTTTCGCGACAACTTGCCGGTAAGGTTTCCCAGGCTTGACCCGCCTGCGGCCAAGTGGTTCACGTGAGTGACCTTCAATTTCAAGATATAATTACAGATTGCATACGAGCCGGCGAGTCGGCGCTCTTTAACGAGACCACTTTCGCGTACGCGTCATCGCAGATGACGACGAACGGCTTCCGGCGCCAGCGCCGATGCAGGGCATCCAATGTAAAACGCCTTGAGAAAACAAGGGTTTGCAGAGTGTTTCGCGTTTGTAACAACGTAAAGACTTTGAAATGTTGGAGCCGGTCCGCCAGGCAGGCATTGATAATGCATGCTCGGTCGCGTCAGGAAATAACTGACAGTTTGTCAACGTCCGGACACGAGCCGCGTTTAAGGCTTGAGCACAGACTTTGACATTGACCAAGCTGGCGTCTTACCAAGCGATCCATCGCAGGAATTTCTCGAAAGAATCAGGCTCGTGTCTGGTGCAGCGTAGGGCTGCATATCGAACCGGGCGCCCTGGCGAGCAAGCGAAGTCGCTTTTTCCAAACTGCAGTCTTTTTGCCTGATTTTTTACGAGGAGTTCTTCATTATGCGAATCGCTCAAATCGCTCCCTTGCACGAGGCGGTTCCTCCCAAGCTCTACGGCGGCACGGAACGTGTCGTGTCGAACCTGACGGAGGCGCTGGTCGAGCTGGGACACGACGTGACGCTTTTTGCGAGCGGCGATTCGCAAACCTCGGCAAAGCTGGAAGCATTCTGGCCGCAGGCACTGCGCCTCGACCCGACGATCCGCGACGTGATGGCGCCGCACATGCTGCTGCTGGAAGAAGTGCGCCGCCGCGCGGACGAATTCGACGTGCTGCATTTCCACATCGATTACTACCCGTTCTCGCTGTTCGCACGCCAGGAAGTGCCGTTCCTGACGACCATGCACGGCCGTCTCGACCTGCCCGAACTGCAGCCGATCTTCAACACCTTCAACGACGTGCCCGTCGTGTCGATCTCGGACAACCAGCGCCAGCCGCTGCCGCAGGCGCACTGGCTGTCGACGGTGTACCACGGCCTGCCGGAAAACGTGCTTACGCCGATCCCCGACGTAGAGCCGGGCTACCTCGCATTCCTCGGCCGTGTTTCGCCGGAGAAGGGTCTTGACCGCGCGATCCGCATCGCTGGCCAGGCAGGCATGAAGCTGAAGGTCGCTGCCAAGATCGACAAGGCCGACCGCGCCTACTACGAAGAAGTCATCAAGCCGCTGATGGCGCTGCCGCACGTCGAGTACATCGGCGAAATCGGCGAAGCCGACAAGCGTGAGTTCCTCGGCAACGCGCACGCACTCGTGTTCCCGATCGACTGGCCGGAGCCTTTCGGTCTGGTGATGATCGAGGCGATGGCTTGCGGCACGCCCGTGATCGCGTTCAACCGCGGCTCGGTGCCGGAAGTGATCGAAAACGGCGTGTCGGGCTTCGTCGTCGAAGACGAAATCAGCGCGGTCGCCGCGCTCAAGCGTCTCGACCAGCTGCCGCGTGCGAAGGTTCGCAAGGCATTCGAAGACCGCTTCACGTCGAAGGTGATGGCGCAGAACTACCTGAAGACCTACGAAGAACTGCTGCACGCCAAGCGCCGCACGGTGCTGCGCGAAGTCAACGCAGGCTGATCTGGTCGCCAGCATCGCCAGCCGCGCAGGACGGTAAAACGTCCTCGTGCGGCACTGACGGTGAGCTAACAACGCCCCGCATGTGTCGAACATGCGGGGCGTTGTTGCATTTGCGCCGCACACGGGCGCCCAACGCGCGTCGAATGTGTCGAAAGTGTGCGTTCGCCGCCCGGCAACCGTGAGACGAATCGGTAATATCCCTATAATGGCCGTGCCGCAAATCCGGTGCAGCCGGTCAAGACGAGGAGAGTGCTTTGGCGAGAACGAAACAGACGCGTGCGAGCGCGGCGCCCGGCGCCGGCACGATGTTCGCGCTTCGCGCCATCGGTCTCGTGATACTGGCTCGCTGGCTTTTCTCGATGGGCGAGATGGACCCGCTCACCGCCTTGCAGGCCATGGCATCGTCGCCGTGGGCGTGCATCAATCTCGTTTTCCTGTTTCTTCTGATCTTCCTGCCGGGCGCCAAGGCGCGCGCCGAGCGGCCGTTCCATCCGTTGCCGCAATGGCTGCGGCAGGCGCTGCGGCTGTTCGCGTTTCTAGGATTGCTGTTCGCGGTCTGGTCGGTGGGTGCGTTCGTGTGGGCGGCGGGTTGGCGGCGTGCGTTCAGTGCGGTCGCCGCGACCAACGGCTGGCTGCTTGCGGCACCGACGCTGTATGCCGTGGTCGTGTGGATCTGCCGGCCGCGCGCGTTGTGGCGCACGAATATCGCTGCGCGCCGTTTCGCGATCGGCCGTTTTGCCATATCCATCGATACCGTCACGCGCACGGCCATCGTCTGGGCGGAGAGCCGCAAACTCGGCCAGTACGACGCGCGCGAGCTTGCGCTGCGCTGGCATGACGGGACGCAACGCGCAGCGGGCGCAATGCGGGCGTCGCAGGCCGTCGATCTGTCGGGCGCGCAAGCGGCCACCGTGCCGCCGATCCCGAACGGACACGCGACACTCGAGCGCGCGGGTGTGGGCGGCTTGCTACGGCGTCCCAGGATCGAACTGACGTGGGATTCGCCCGCTGCCGCCGGTCACAATCGACAGACCGTCTTCAGGACGCCGCTTTCGACGGAAGGCGACCGTGTCGCGGCGCGCGCGCTCGACGCGAACCTGCGCCAGGCCTGACGTCGTTCTCCGTGCGCGGTGCCTGCGTGCCGCGCGCGCGTGGTTCCACACGGTTCTGAAGCGCCAACCGCCTTGCATCGAACGGGAGATGTTCATGCTGATCCGCTGGTTACTGGCCGCGATTCATCTGCTGGGTTACGGATTTGCGCTCGCCGCGATCGTCGGACGCACGCGCGGTCTGCGCCGTCTGTCGGGTCCGGCGGGGTTACAGCGTGTGTTTGCCGCGGACAGCGTCTGGGGCATCACGGCTGTCGTGATGATCGTGACGGGGCTGATGCGCGCGTTCGGCGGCTTCGAAAAGGGTGCCGATTACTACCTGCATGAGCCGCTCTTTCACATCAAGATGGCCGCGCTCGTGCTGATCCTCGCGCTCGAAATCGCACCGATGATGACCTTGATCCGTTGGCGTGCGGCCATGCGCAGCGGCGAGACGCCCGATCTTTCCCGTGCGCGCCGTATGGCGCGCATCGGGCATTGGCAGGGCATTCTGCTGGTGGTGATGGTGCTGGCCGCGTCGGGCATGGCGCGCGGCATCGGGGCGGGCGCGGCGTGAGGTTGCGTGCCCGTTGGCGGTCAGTCAGAAGCGAGTCATGTTCAGCGCGGCGCGATACGGCACCATTGCCACGCAAGCACGCCTTTGCCGATGCCGGCTTCGTAGGGCGTGCATGACGATGCATCGAAGCTGAACCCGGCTCGCTCGAATGCAGCGGCAGCATCGGCGGCGAGCTGGCGATTGCGCGCCGCGAGATCGCAGCGGTCGTCGGCACGCAGGCCCAGATGGCATTGCTCGGACGCATCGCGCGGCGTTTCGACGGCGGCATGCAGTCGCAGCTTCGATACCGCCCAGTTCAGCGCATGACAGCCGCCCGCCGAGCGGGTCAGCCCGAGCGTCGCGGCGACGTCGTTGATGTTGTTCACGCTGTCCTCGCGCCAGTTGTGCGCGCCGTCGATCAACGCGAACGACGGGCCGCCGCGCTCGCGTGCGAATGCCACGACGCGCGCACGAAATGCATCGCTGGCGGGGAAGCTGCTGTCGATTTGCGTGAACGCGACCGTATCGGGAAAGCGCGTCGCGATCCATGCCCAGCCTGTCGTCGTGCTCCTGATAACAACCGTCGTGCGTTCCGGCTGGGCAAGCGGCGGAAGGTGCGCGTGATAGAGCGGATCGGCCCAGCCTTCATGGCCCCACGTGCGCGCGCCGCCCGTCACCACGACGACCGTGGCCGCGATCAGCAGCCACTTCGACGCGCGCCGCGCCACGCGGGCGGGCAGCAGCCGGTCGAGCAGCAGCACCAGCACCATCGGCGCCAGCATTTCGATGGGAACGATATAGCGGTAGATGCTGAACAGCTTCATCCACACGACAAAGCCGAGCACGACGAACAGCACCACAAAGCGCTGCTTCGGTTCGAGCGCGGCGCGAGCTTGCGGCTTGAAGCGTACGGTTGCACGAACGAGTGCCCACCACACGAACACGACGTAGACGATTGGCCAGATGATCTGGCGAATCGGCGTCTCGCCGACGCGCTTCGAATCTGCCGCGATGATGAACGGCCACAGCAGTGTTTCGGCGAGATTGCGCGGCAGCCAGCGCGTGTCGGCCTGGGCGGCGGGAATCGTGAGCGGATTCGGAAAGAACTTGCCGAACTGCGGATAGAGCGGATTACCGAACTGTTGCCACAGATGCAGCATCCAGAAGCCCGTCGTCGTGGCCATGCCGAGCAGCACGCCGACGCCGAACAGAAACGCAATGCGCACGCGCACCGTCAACGCGCCGGGATAGCTCAGCAGGCTCACGCACAGCGCGACGGCGAACAGCGCGTTGGTCAGCTTGAGGCCGGTGGCGAACCCAACCAGCAGGCCGCTCGCGATCGACGCGGCGACCGCGCGCGCGGTGAATTCGCCAAGGCGTTGCCAGTTCGAGAGCGCGATGAGCAGGCCGCCCAGCACGAGCAATGCGGTTGTGTCGTCGCCCATCGAGTTGCCGAGTCCCGACAGAAAGTTGGCCGTGAGGCACCCGGCTGCGGCGATGAGGACAGGCAGGCGGTATCGTTCGTCATCCGATGTGGCGGGCCACACCTGGCGCGCAATCGCAACGATCAGCACGAACGTCGAGCCATGCAGCACGCCGAGCAGAAATCCGACGACGCGCGAAGGCAGATGCGTGTTCAACAGGTACAGCGCCGAGTCGAGCAGCGGATTGAAATACGTCTGCATGCCGGCGGGCGCGAGGTCGGTCTGCAGTTTGCCGTGCAGCCATGCGAACGGGTTGTACAGGTGGTAGTTGTAGAGATCCCAGTTCGCGTCCGCGCCGAGCATCAACGAGTACAGCCCGAACAGCAGTGGCACGATCACGCATGCGACTGTCATCGCGCGACGCGAGCGCAGATCGACAATGCGCGTGCGCGTTGTAGTCGACATCGCGCTGCTCTGAAGATCCGGCTTCGCGGAATGAGGCGTCACGAGCGGGCCTTGAAGACCCACAGTTTCGCGCTCACGAAGTTGACCGTCATGCCCGCGAGCGAGCCGACGGCAACGGCGATCAGCGGCAGCAAGCCGTTCTTCGGCAGCATCACGACGGTTGCGCTATACGCTGCGTAGTTGACGACGCCGCCACCGAGCATCGCGAACAGGTAATGCCACCATTCGGACCATGCCGACCGGTTGCTGCTTTCGACGAATGTGAAGCGTCGGTTGATCTGCCATGTCGACCATACGGCAGCAAGAAACGACACCGCGCGGCCGACGAAATAACCCGCGCCCAGCGCAAGCATGCCGTACAGCACGCCGGCATCGACCACGAGTCCGATGACGCCGGCGATGGCGAAACGCAGTAGTTCACGCTTCATTGGATGGCTCGTCCCGCTAGTGTCGCTGCCTCGTTGCAGCGGAAAGCCGGCACGGCCGGTCGAAGCGAATCGTAAAGAGGCATCGGACGATAAAGGAAGATGTTGACGGGCTGCGCAGGCGACGGTGATGGAGCGCACGCGAAGCGCGGCTATTTTATCGCACGCATCGGGCGTGGCCCGTTTGTTCGAGCCGGGTGTGGCGGCGATATGGACACGCACGCAGCAAAGCATGCATCGTGATCAGGACGGACCGGAAATGAAAAAGGCCCTCGGCTTTCGCCAGAGGGCCTTTATTCTTCGGGTTCTACATACCCATGAATCTGGTGGGTAGTACTGGGATCGAACCAGTGACCCCTGCCGTGTGAAGGCAGTGCTCTACCGCTGAGCTAACCACCCGAAGAGAGGCAGATTATGTCAGGCCTTTTAGACTTCGGCAAGTACTTTTTAAGCAATTTGCGCATCGGCTGATTCGGACGCGTTGTCGGCAGCGGGTTGGGTGCGCCACACGCTGGTTCCCTTTATCGATTTGTCGAGACCATCGAGCAGCGCTTCGTGCGCGGCGAGTTCGTCGTCCGTTGCCGTGAGCACCACGAGATCGAGCGTGTCGAGTTTCACGCGCTTCGTGCCGTTGGCTTCGTTTGCAGCCGCTTCGCCGATCATGTCGATCACGAGGCTTTCCTGGCCGCGCGTCATCGCCAGATAGACTTCAGCGAGCAGCTCCGAGTCGAGCAACGCGCCGTGCAGCGTACGGTGCGCGTTGCTGATGCCGAAGCGGTCGCAGAGCGCGTCGAGCGAATTGCGCTTGCCCGGGAACATCGACTTCGCGCGCACCAGCGTATCGATCACCTCGCCGCAATGGTCTTTGAACGACGGCAGGCCGAGCAGCGCGAATTCGGCTTCGAGGAAGCCGATATCGAACGGCGCGTTGTGAATGATGAGTTCCGCGTCCTTCACGAAGTCGCGCAGTTCATTGGCGATCTCGGCGAACTTGGGCTTGTCGCTCAGGAATTCGGTGGTCAGGCCGTGCACGGCCAGCGCGCCCGGATCGCTATCGCGCTCGGGATTGACGTAGAAGTGCAGGTTGTTGCCCGTCAGCCGACGGTTCACCAGTTCGACGCAACCGATTTCGATGATGCGGTCGCCGCTTCTCGCGTTCAGTCCTGTCGTTTCCGTTTCGAGAATGATTTGACGCATGTCGGTGTTGTCTGCCTGTGTGGATGCTTGAAGCGTGAAAAAGAATAAGGCTCTCTAAAGCCCGCCGCGAACGTGCAAAAAACGGCTCGCAAACAACTCAAAGCCCGGCCAGCGACGCGACGCCGCGATTGGCGAGCGCATCCGCGCGCTCGTTCTCCGGATGGCCCGCGTGGCCTTTGACCCAGCGCCATTCGAGTTCGTGTTGCTGCGTGAGCGCGTCGAGTCGCTTCCATAGGTCGGCGTTCTTGACGGGTGCCTTGGCCGCCGTCACCCAGCCTTTCTTTTTCCAGCCATGAATCCACTCGCTGATGCCTTTCTGCACGTATTGCGAATCGGTGTGCACGACGGCCTTGCACGGACGCTTGAGCGCCTCGAGCGCAGCGATCACGGCCATCAGTTCCATGCGGTTGTTGGTCGTGTTCGCTTCGCCGCCGAACAGCTCTTTTTCCTGCGTGCCGAAACGCAGCAGCGCGCCCCAGCCGCCGGGGCCTGGATTACCCTTGCAGGCACCGTCGGTGAAAATTTCGATCAGATCAGAACTCATTTTGCCTTGTTGCGGGTGTTGGGCGTGGCAGCGGGCGCGAGGCCGGCGGCCAGCACGGGCTTCTTGACTTTCAGTGGACCCACCAGGCGCATGCCGCGCACGCGCTTGATGGCCGTGACCATGTACACGGCGCCGAAAATCGGCCACCAGCGGTCGCCGGCGGCTTCCATGAACTGATAGCGCGACAGCCATTTCTCGCCAACGAGGGGCGGACGATAGCAGCCGAAGCGCCCGCGTTCAAGGTCGAAACCGAGCAGCTTGATCCAGTCCTTGAGACGCGTAAACGCGATCAGGTCATGCGCCGCAGGCACGAACGGCCGCCCGGCGACCTTGCCGAACGACTGCCGCGCGCCCCACAGCGACAGCGAATTGAAGCCGAGAATGATCAGCTGACCCTCGGGCATCAGCACGCGCTCGGCTTCGCGCAGCAGCCTGTGCGGATCGCGGGTGAATTCCAGCGTGTGGGGCATCACGATCAGATCGACGCTTTGCGCTTCAAACGGCAGGTCGAGCAGGTCGCACCAGACGGCACTGCGTCCGGCCGGCGCGTGCCGCTCGGGCATGCCGCCCGCGATGCCGCGTGGAAAGGTATAGGGCGCGCTGGCGCCGCTCTCGGCGTCGAGCACGAGACCGCGGCAGGGCATGCGGTTCTCGCGCAGCGCGTCGAGTTGCGGCAGGCCCAGTTGCAGCGCGTGGTAGCCGAATACGTCGGACACGACGCGGTCGAGCTGCGCCTGCTCCCACTCCAGCACGTAGCGTCCGGGCGGGGAGGTGGTCCAGGCAGGCCAGTCTATAATCGATCGGTCAGACATGTTGAAGAATGCGTCGCCTATGAATTCGCTCGAGTACGTGCCCGTCCCGGCATTTGATGACAATTACATCTGGGTCGTTTCCGACGGCGCTCACGCCGTCGTCGTCGATCCGGGCGACGCCGCCCCGGTGAAGGCTTATCTGGCAAAACGGGGATGGCGGCTGAGCGCTATTTTACTCACGCACCATCATGCCGACCACGTCGGCGGAGTGGCCGATCTGCTGGATGGCCAGCTTGTGCCCGTCTACGGCCCCGCCGGAGAAGCGATTGCCCATCTCACGCAGCGTCTGAAGCAGGGCGACGAGGTGCACATCGCGGCGCCCGCGCTCGATTTCACGATACTCGACGTGCCCGGCCATACGAGTGGGCACATCGCGTACTTCCAGGCAGCCGATCCGCGCGGCACGCCGCACGTGTTCTGCGGCGACACGCTGTTCGCGTGCGGCTGCGGCCGGCTGTTCGAAGGCACGCCCGCGCAGATGCTCAAGTCGCTCGACGCGCTTGCCGCGTTGCCCGGCGCAACGGAAGTGCACTGCGCGCACGAATACACGCTGTCGAACATCCGCTTCGCGCTTGCCTGCGAACCGGGCAATCGGGATTTGCAAGCGTGGCGCGACGAAGCAACCGATCTGCGCGCCCGCCACGTGCCGACATTGCCCACCACGATCGCTCACGAACGCGCCGTCAACCCGTTCCTGCGCGCGGGCGAGCCGTCCGTTCAGGCAACGCTCGCCGAGCAGTTGCATGAATCGGTGCCGGATCGCCTGGCCGCGTTTACATTGATGCGAGAGTGGAAGAACAGGTTCCGCTAACCGGGTAAAGCATGGGGCTATGCTCATCCGAATCGTAGAAACAAACGCCAAGCCTCAGATTTGGCTACGTTTTTCACATTTTTCTGATTGACGTAAAGGGCGCACTTTCGTACTATCGGCTGCAAATTCCAGCCCCTTTGGAAGCCGAGACGTTCATGAGATTTATCTTTTGCGCGTTGTTGGTCCTGACGCTCGCCGCTTGCGCGAGCCAGGGGCCAGCAACGAATAGCCTTTCCACCGCTTCCAATCCTGCTAGCCAGCAAGCCGTAGCCGACGCCCTTCGCAAGACTGCCACCGCCAAAGAAACCATCAATGTCGACCAGGGTTCGGTCGATCAGTTGACGAGCGCGGACAGCGATCTCTGGGGCCGTATCCGCCGTGGTTTTCAGATGCCCGACCTGCAAAGCGACCTCGTCGACATGCAGGCGAACTGGTATGCACAGCGCCCGGACTACGTCCAGCGCATGACCGAACGGTCGCAGAAATACCTGTACCACATCGTCGAGGAACTCGAAGCACGTCATATGCCGACGGAACTGGCGCTGCTGCCGTTCATCGAGTCCGCGTATAACCCGCAGGCGTTGTCCGTGGCGAAGGCGGCGGGCATGTGGCAGTTCGTGCCGGGCACGGGCCGCACCTACAACCTCAAGCAGAACATGTGGCAGGACGAGCGCCGTGACGTGCTCGCGTCCACCAGCGCTGCGCTCGACTATCTGTCGCGTCTGCACGATATGTTCGGCGACTGGTACTTGGCGCTCGCCGCGTACAACTGGGGCGAGGGCAACGTGCAGCGCGCCATCGCGCGCAACGAAGCGGCGGGTCTGCCTACCGACTACCAAAGCCTGCGCATGCCGATGGAAACGCGCAACTACGTGCCCAAGCTGCAGGCCGTCAAGAACCTCGTGATGAACCCGCAGGTTTTCGGTCTCACGCTGCGGTCCATTCCGAATCACCCGTACTTCGTCACGGTCACGACGTCGCATGACATCGACGTCGATACGGCGGCGAAGCTCGCGAACATGACGCCGGACGAATTCCGCTCGCTGAATCCATCGTTCAAGAAGCCGGTCATTCTCGGCGCGACGCAACCGCAGATCCTGCAGCCGTTCGACAATGCCAGCGCGTTCGAACGCAATCTGAAGTCGTACACGGGTTCGCTGTCGTCGTGGACAACTTATACCGTCACGGAGCGCTCGCGCCCGGCGGCGATCGCCGAAAAAATCGGCGTCGAGCCCGACACGCTGATGGCCGTCAACAAGATTCCGGCCGGTATGCGCCTGAAGCCGGGTTCGACGATCGTCGTGCCGCGCGCCGATGACGACGACGAAGACATCAGCGCCGACGTCGCCGAAGGCGCTGTGCTGGCGATGGAACCGGACGTGCCCGACACGCGCAAGATGCTGATCCGCGTGCGCCGCAAGCAGTCGATGGCGATGATCGCCGACCGTTACGATGTGTCGATCGGCCAGTTGAAAGCCTGGAACCGCACGAAGCGCGACATGGTCATGCCGGGTCAGGTGGTCGTGCTGCACGTGCCCGTTGGCAAAGCGATGCCGAGCGAGCCGGGTCCGCAGAAACTGGCGACGGTGCCCGTGGGCGGCGGCGTCGAAAAGGCGAGCGCCGAGGTCGCAGCCACGCGTTCCGAATCGCGCTACGATAAGAAGCGAGGCCGCGGCCACACTGGCGTGGTGAAGGTGTCGGAACCCGTCGGCAAAACGCCTGCCGCAAAAGGCAAGGTGACGAAGGTTTCGGCGCAGTCGGCCGGCAAGGCGTCGAAGGCTGAAACTGGTAGCCGCCCTAAGGTCTCGGCCAACGCGAAGAAGGGCAAGTAAACAACAGCGGCTCTTCCGAGGATGACCGAACATGCGTTGCGGGGGCAGCGCATGAAGTGCGCTCCGATCTCTCCTCGATTTCCTTGACGCCGTCACTATCTGGTGACGGCGTTTTTCATTTCTGCCGACGCTTCCGTCCCGCGCGTTTGCATCCGGGAGTCCGCACGCGGCACGCGGTCTTGCACCACGATGGACACGATTAGGCTATCGTTCAGCCTCAGGCCTGTCTGGCCAGCTTGCTGACGCATCATGTTCTCCACGCCGCTCCGCGTTTTTCTGCTGTTCTCCGCCGGTTACTTCGTTTCGTACGTGTTCCGTGGCGTGAATCTCGGCTTTGCGCCGCTGATCACGCATGAACTCGGCCTGACGGCTGCCGATCTCGGCCTTTTGACCAGTCTGTACTTTCTCGGTTTCGCTGGCGCGCAATTGCCCGCAGGCGTGCTGCTCGATCATTTCGGCGCGCGTCGCGTGACGGCGGGCATGCTGATTTTTGCGGCCATCGGCATTGGCGTGTTCGGGACCGCGCACGGCGTCGGCACGATGATGGTGGGGCGGCTGCTGATTGGCGTCGGTGTGTCGGTGTGCCTGGGTGGAGCTTTCAAGGCGCTTGCCCAGCATTTCCCGGCGGCACGTTTGCCGCTGATCAACGGGCTGGTGATGGCTGTAGGCGGGTTGGGCGGCGTCGTGGTCGGCTCGCCGCTGACGTGGCTGCTGACCTTCGCAAGCTGGCGCGCCGTGTGTTTCGGGCTGGTCGTGCTGACGCTCGTCGTCTCCGCGATGCTGTGGGCGTTCGCGCCGGAGCAGACAGAGACGCGTCATCAGGCCAGTCTCGTCAGCCAGTTCAAGGGCACGTGGCACATCCTTCGCAGCGCAGCGTTCTGGAAGATCGCTTCGTTTTCGGTCGTCACGCAGGGCGTGTTCTACGCGATGCAGTCGCTGTGGGTCGGTGCGTGGCTGCGCGACGTGTCGGGTTTCCAGTCGCATGAGGCGGCTGCGCTGGTGTCCGTGCTGGGTTTCGCGATGATGGCCGGCTGCGTGGGTTTCGGCGCAGCGGCGCGCAGCATGGAGCGGCGCGGCGTGTCGCTGTATGCGTTTTGCGGCGTCGGCATGGCGCTGTTCGTCGTCACGCAATTGCTGATCATGCTGCGCGCGCCGCTGCCCGCGGGTCTGCTGTGGGCGGCTTACGGGATTTTCGGCGGCGTCGGCATCCTGAGCTATGCAGTGCTGGCGCGCCATTTCCCGCCGCATCTGATCGGCCGCGCGAACACGACGCTGACGCTGATCATCTTCCTGTTGATCTTCGGCTTTCAGATTGGCGTGGGCGCCGTGCTCTCGCGCTGGACGCCTACCGACGGTCACTATCCGCCTGCGGCGCATCTCACGGCGTGGGGCATTCTGGTCGCGCTGCAACTGGCGAGCGCCGTCTGGTACGCGCTGCCGAGCCGCGTGCTGGCCAAAAGCCCGTCATCGTCGATGCATGCCGAGCATCAGCCGTAAGCAACCGGCCGTATCCTGAATTTGCGTAAAAGGGGCGGCGCAGCCCCGCTGTGTAACGAGCCTGCCGGGGATGAGCGTCCTTCAGCAGCGCCCTCGTCCCGCCATCGCCCATCTCGGATTTGGAGAGAAGGGCCATTTCAGGCTATAATTTCAAGGTTTGAGCTTATCAACCCGCACCCTAGCGCCTACCTCTCCCACACCGTTCATCCGCCGCGTTTCGTTGTAGTCCCGGTTGTTTTTCATGCGTGAAATCTCCCGGCTACCGTCGCCCGGCCCGCAACCCGCCAGTTCGCCTACACGATGGGCCAACTGCCAGATCCGCGGCGCCAGATGCGACTTCCCGCGAACAGCGACAACGCGAGCGAGCCTGCGCGCGCATCATTGATGCGCCAGACGCGGCCCGCACGGATAGACAGGTCGGCAACAGGGTGTTCCCCCAAGGAGTCTCCCGTGTTGCCGTCATTTTCTCCCGCTCTGCTCGCGCTCGCCGACGGCACGGTCTTTCGTGGTTACTCGATCGGCGCGCCCGGTCATACGATCGGTGAAGTCGTTTTCAACACGGCCATCACCGGCTATCAGGAAATCCTGACCGACCCCAGCTACGCGCGCCAGATCGTCACGCTGACGTATCCGCACATCGGCAACGTCGGCGTGAATGCCGAAGATGTCGAAGCCACGAAAGTCCATGCCGCCGGCCTGATCATCCGTGATCTGCCTGTTCTCGCATCCAATTTCCGCATGGAGCGCACGCTCCCCGATTACCTGAAGGCCGAAGGCGTGGTCGCCATCGCCGGTATCGACACCCGCAAGCTGACGCGCGTTCTGCGTGACAAGGGCGCGCAGAACGGCGCGATTCTCGCAGGCTCAGATGACGAAGCGAAGGCAATCGAACTCGCGCGTTCGTTCCCCGGTCTCGCGGGCATGGACCTCGCGAAAGTCGTGTCGACGCAAAAGCCGTACGAATGGAAGCAGACGGAATGGCGTCTGGGCAGCGGCTACGGCATGCAAAACACGCCGCGCTACCGTGTGGTCGCGTTCGACTTCGGCGTGAAGTACAACATTCTCCGCATGCTGGCCGAACGCGGCTGCCAGGTCACAGTGCTGCCGGCGCAAGCCACGGCCGCTGACGCACTGGCGCTCAATCCTGATGGCGTGTTCCTGTCGAACGGTCCTGGCGATCCGGAACCGTGCGATTACGCCATCGCCGCCACGCGCGAATTCATCGAACGCGGCATTCCGACGTTCGGCATCTGCCTTGGCCATCAGATCATGGGTCTCGCCGTCGGCGCGAAGACGATGAAGATGAAGACGGGTCACCACGGTGCGAATCACCCCGTGAAGGATCTCGACGACGGCCGCGTGGTCATCACGTCGCAAAACCACGGCTTCGCAGTCGACGCCGACACGCTGCCCGCCAACGCGAAGGTCACGCACGTGTCGCTGTTCGACGGCACGCTGCAAGGCTTCGCGCTGACGGACAAGCCGGCGTTCTGCTTCCAGGGTCACCCGGAAGCGTCGCCGGGTCCGCACGACGTCGCCTATCTGTTCGATCGCTTCACGGCGTTGATGGACACGGCGAAGGGCAACAAGTCGGCAGCGGCATAAGCAGGCGCTCGTAACAGCAGCGACGGAAAAGGCGCGCCCCGCGACGCCGTTCGATCACGGTCCGAACAGACCGCCTCGAACGGCACACCGCCAGCGCGCCAACAGTAAGAACTCAGGAATACATTAGCGAGAGCGTTATGCCCAAGCGGACAGACATTAAGAGCATTCTCATTATCGGCGCGGGTCCGATCATCATCGGCCAGGCGTGCGAGTTCGATTACTCGGGCGCGCAGGCGTGCAAGGCGCTGCGTGAAGAAGGCTACAAGGTCATTCTCGTCAACAGCAATCCCGCGACGATCATGACCGACCCGAACACGGCCGACGTCACCTACATCGAGCCGATCACGTGGGAAGTGGTCGAACGCATCATCGCGAAGGAGCGCCCGGACGCGATCCTGCCGACGATGGGCGGCCAGACGGCGCTGAACTGCGCGCTCGATCTGCATCACCACGGCGTGCTCACGAAGTACAACGTCGAGCTGATCGGCGCATCGCCGGAAGCCATCGACAAGGCCGAAGATCGCCAGAAGTTCAAGGACGCGATGACGAAGATCGGCCTTGGCTCGGCGAAGTCGGGTATCGCGCATTCGATGGAAGAAGCGATGGCCGTGCACGCGGAAATCGCGGCGTTCACGGGCGGCGGCGGTTATCCGATCGTGATCCGTCCGTCGTTCACGCTCGGCGGTTCGGGCGGCGGTATTGCGTACAACCGGGAAGAATTCGAAGAGATCTGCAAGCGCGGTCTCGATCTGTCGCCGACGCGCGAACTGCTGATCGAAGAATCGCTGCTCGGCTGGAAAGAGTACGAGATGGAAGTGGTCCGCGACAAAAAGGACAACTGCATCATCGTCTGCTCGATCGAAAACCTCGACCCGATGGGCATCCACACGGGCGACTCGATCACGGTCGCACCCGCACAGACGCTCACCGACAAGGAATATCAGATCCTGCGTAACGCATCGCTCGCGGTGCTGCGCGAGATCGGCGTGGATACGGGCGGTTCGAACGTCCAGTTCTCGATCAATCCCGTCGATGGCCGGATGATCGTGATCGAAATGAACCCGCGTGTGTCGCGCTCGTCGGCGCTGGCATCGAAGGCAACGGGCTTCCCGATCGCCAAGGTCGCGGCGAAGCTGGCCGTCGGCTACACGCTGGACGAACTGAAGAACGAAATCACGGGCGGTCAGACGCCGGCTTCGTTCGAACCGACCATCGACTACGTCGTCACGAAGATTCCGCGTTTCGCGTTCGAGAAGTTCCGCGAAGCCGATCCGCGTCTGACCACGCAGATGAAGTCGGTTGGCGAAGTGATGGCCATCGGCCGCACGTTCCAGGAATCGTTCCAGAAAGCGCTGCGCGGTCTGGAAGTCGGCGTCGACGGTCTGGACGAAAAGACCACCAGCCGCGACGAAGTGATCCGCGAGATCGGCGAAGCCGGTCCGGATCGTATCTGGTACGTCGGCGATGCATTCCGCCTTGGCCTGACGCAACAGGAAATCTTCGAAGAAACGGCGATCGACCCGTGGTTCCTCGCGCAGATCGAAGAGATCATCCGCAAGGAAAAGGCGCTGGAAGGCCGCACGCTCGCGAGCCTGACGAAGGAAGAACTCAAGTATCTGAAGCAGAGCGGTTTCTCGGATCGCCGTCTGGGCAAGCTGCTCGGCGTGACGGGTCCGGACGTGCGCAAGCGCCGTATCGAACTGAACGTTCGCCCGGTCTACAAGCGCGTCGACACCTGCGCTGCCGAGTTTGCAACGAAGACGGCCTACATGTACTCGACCTACGAGGAAGAGTGCGAAGCCAACCCGACCACGAACAAGAAGATCATGGTGCTCGGCGGCGGCCCGAACCGGATCGGCCAGGGCATCGAGTTCGACTACTGCTGCGTGCACGCCGCGCTCGCGATGCGCGAAGACGGCTACGAAACGATCATGGTCAACTGCAACCCTGAGACCGTTTCGACCGACTACGACACGTCCGACCGTCTGTACTTCGAGCCGCTGACGCTCGAAGACGTGCTTGAAATCGTCGACAAGGAAAAGCCGCTCGGCGTGATCGTTCAGTACGGCGGTCAGACGCCGCTGAAGCTCGCGCTCGATCTCGAAGCGAACGGTGTGCCGATCGTCGGCACGTCGCCGGACATGATCGACGCAGCGGAAGACCGCGAGCGTTTCCAGAAGCTGCTGCAGGACCTCGGTCTGCGCCAGCCGCCGAACCGCACCGCGCGTGCCGAAGACGAAGCGCTCAAGCTTGCCGACGAAATCGGCTATCCGCTGGTCGTGCGTCCTTCGTACGTGCTGGGCGGCCGCGCGATGGAAATCGTCCACGAGCCGCGCGACCTCGAACGCTATATGCGCGAGGCCGTGAAGGTATCGAACGATTCGCCCGTGCTGCTCGACCGCTTCCTGAACGACGCGATCGAATGCGATGTGGATTGCATCTCGGACGGCGATAACGTGTTTATCGGCGGCGTGATGGAGCACATCGAACAGGCAGGCGTCCACTCGGGCGATTCGGCTTGTTCGCTGCCGCCGTACTCGCTGTCGAATGAAACCGTCACGGAACTGAAGCGTCAGACGGGCGCGATGGCAAAGGCGCTGAACGTGGTCGGCCTGATGAACGGGCAGTTCGCGATCCAGCAGGTGCCGCAGGCCGACGGCTCGAAGAAGGACGTCATCTACGTGCTGGAAGTGAATCCGCGCGCATCGCGTACGGTGCCGTACGTGTCGAAGGCGACCAGCTTGCCGCTCGCGAAGATCGCGGCGCGCGCCATGGTCGGCCAGAAGCTCGTGCAGCAAGGCGTGACGAAAGAAGTGATCCCGCCGTACTTCAGCGTGAAGGAAGCGGTGTTCCCGTTCGTCAAGTTCCCGGCTGTCGATCCCGTCCTCGGACCTGAAATGCGTTCGACAGGCGAAGTGATGGGCGTGGGCCAGACGTTCGGCGAAGCGCTCTTCAAGTCGCAGCTCGCGGCGGGTTCGCGTCTGCCGGAATCGGGCACGGTGCTGCTGACGGTGATGGACGCTGACAAGCCGAAGGCCGTCGAAGTCGCGCGCATGCTGCACGAACTCGGCTATCCGCTCGTGGCCACCAAGGGCACGGCGGCCGCGATCGAAGCGGCGGGCGTTCCCGTGAAGGTCGTCAACAAGGTGAAGGACGGCCGTCCGCACATCGTCGACATGATCAAGAACGGCGAGATCGCGCTGGTGTTCACGACAGTCGACGAAACGCGTGCCGCTATCGCCGATTCGCGTTCGATTCGCATGAGCGCGCAGGCGCAGAAGGTCACGTACTACACGACGATGTCGGGCGCGCGTGCCGCCGTTGAAGGTTTGCGTTATCTGAAGGACCTGGAAGTCTATGATTTACAAGGACTCCATGCTCGCCTAAACTAAGGCTTCAGATTTCTGTCAAAGACGTAAGTGCCGCGGTTAAGCGGCGTCCCTAAGGTGTCAGATCGGGCTTCGCGCCACGTCTGGCCACCATACGGGATGCACTTAACCGCGGTGATTTTTTTTGTGGCTGTCTTTTGCCAAAGAGTTGTTTATGAGCACTATTCCATTGACGAAGCGCGGCGCAGATCAGTTGCGCGACGAATTGCAGCGTTTGAAATCGGTTGAGCGTCCTGCCGTCATCAATTCCATCGCGGAAGCGCGTGCCCAGGGCGATCTCTCGGATAACGCCGAGTACGACGCTGCGAAAGAAAAGCAGGGCTTTATCGAAGGCCGCATCGCCGACATCGAGTCGAAGCTGGCGGCTGCGCAGATCATCGATCCGTCCGCGCTCGACGCGGAAGGCCGCGTCGTGTTCGCTGCAACGGTCGACCTGGAAGATCTCGATTCGGGTGATTCGGTTACCTATCAGATCGTCGGCGACGACGAAGCCGATCTCGAGCGCGGCCTCATCTCCGTCAGCTCGCCGATCGCGCGGGCGCTGATCGGCAAGTCGGAAGGCGACGTCGCGGCGGTGCAGGCACCGAGCGGCGTGCGCGAGTACGAAATCATCGCGGTTCGCTACGTCTGAGGCGGCTGCCGTGTCGACCATGCCGCATCGCCTGTTCCGTCTGCTGACGGTTGTGTGGGTCGGTAGCCTGCTGACCATTGGCTACGCTGTTGCGCCCGTGCTTTTCACGTCGCTCGACCGTGTGACGGCGGGCGCCGTCGCGGCACAGCTGTTTCGCATTGAAGGCGTGATCGGTGTGGTGTGCGGCGTGTTGCTGCTCGCGTTGTGCAACGTGATGGTGCGGCGCGGTGGCGACGCATACAGGCGTCTGCGCTGGCTGGTGGCCGGTATGCTGGTGTGCGTGCTGGTCGGCTATTTTGCGCTGCAGCCGTTTATGAATGCATTGCGCATCGCCGCGCAGGAAGCCGGTACGGACGTTGGTCATTCCGTGTATGCGAGCCGCTTTGGCATGCTGCATGGCGTGTCGAGCGTGTTCTACCTGATCGAAAGCCTGCTTGGGATCGTGCTCGCCTGGAAGCTGCCGGCGGGCGCCGGTCTTGCCATCGAGCAGGGCGCGTCGCGCGTCGCGGGGCGGACGGCGGGGTGATATGCCGATGCTGAGCACGCGAATTGCCGTTATATCCGGCGCAAGTTTCGCGTGTGGCTGAGGCGTCGCTGCTCATCGCAACAAGCGGACATGACGCGGCGTTCAGCGTTCTCTCCGAAAGGCGCGACTCGACGAAATGTCTGCCGCGCCGCTTCCGTGCTTACTTCGACGTCTGATGCGAGCGCTTCGCGCTCGTCTGACGCTTCTTCGCCTTCTTGATGTTGCCGCCCGCGGTGACGCGTTCATTGCCGCGCACCACCAGTTTTTGCGCCTTCGGCTTGCGCATCGGATTTTCCGACGGCTTGACGACCTTCACGACGCGCGGCGCACGGCCCTTGTTCGACGGTTCATCGCCCATTGCTTCGCGCGCGCTCGGCAACGTGCCGCGTTTGGCCTTCGCCGCGACAGGTGCGCGTTCGGTGGCGACCTTTTCGGGCTTCCAGATAACCAGCAGCTAGCCGATATGCTGGATCGGCGCGGCACTGAGCCGGTCGCAGATTTCGTCATAAATGGCGACACGCTCTTCGCGTTCGTCGCCGAACACGCGGATCTTGATCAGCTGATGTGCTTTCAGGTGGACCTTGATTTCGGCCAGCACGGCGTCGGTCAGCCCTTCGGCGCCGACGAGCACGACCGGCTTGAGCGCGTGAGCCTGGGAGCGCAGATCGGCGCGTTGTTCGGAGGAAACTTTGAGGGCTGGCATGAGAAGTGGAAGACTCGACTAAAATGGCGGCGCCCGCGAGCAGGGATCGGTGGTCCGGAAAACCGGCAATCCGGCGAAACAACAGGCGGCGCGCGAGAAAATAGAAACTGCGATGAATACAGCGCCAGGCCGGGTGCGACAAGCGATGGCGGCGCGGACTGCAAGCAGAACCACGAGCGCGGATGACGGCCTTTGGCTGCAGCCGCGCGAATTAAACGCGTATTATCCGCTAAAAGCGCTGCATTACGTAGCAAGAGTTCAACGTTTAATGGCAAAAAACAAGTTCAACACGTCGTGGCTGCACGACCATATCAACGATCCGTACGTGAAAATGGCGCAACGGGAGGGCTATCGCGCCCGCGCCGCCTACAAGCTGAAGGAAATCGACGAACAGGACAAGCTGATCCGTCCCGGACAGGTCGTCGTCGATCTCGGCGCGGCGCCCGGCAGCTGGAGCCAGTACGTGCGCAACAAGCTGGCGCAGGGCAAGAACCGCGACACGCAGCGCGAAGGCGGCGTTGACGGCACGATCATCGCGCTCGACCTGCTGCCGATGGAGCCCATCGCCGACGTTCACTTCATCCAGGGCGACTTCCGCGAGGACAGCGTGCTGGAGCAGCTCGAAGAAGTTGTCGGAGAGCGCGACGTGGACCTTGTAATTTCGGATATGGCGCCCAACCTGTCGGGAGTGGCGGTGGCGGACGCCGCGCGGATCGAGCATGTGTGCGATCTCGCGTTGGAGTTTTCGCAAAACCACCTGAAACCTGATGGTGCCCTTTTAGTCAAATGCTTTCACGGCAGCGGTTACAGCCAGATTGTCGAAAAGTTCAAGCACCAGTTCAAAACGGTGGCTGCACGCAAGCCGAAGGCGTCCCGGGACAAGTCGTCCGAGACGTTCATTCTCGGCAGGCACCTGAAGCGGCCCCGTTGAGCAGGGTGCAGTGAAATGTGAGCCCGCATTTCCGGGGGAGCTGGAAAATAAGAGCGCTGAGGTTGCGCGGCACGCTATTTATGCGGTAGCGAATGCTTATGGCAGGGGTCTGCGGACTGGATTAGAATGCCTGAGTGGTGCCGCAAGGCAAATGTAGGCGCTTGTCTATGAGTGAAGGAGTGGTGCTTTGAACAACAACATGTTTTCGAAAGCAGCAGTGTGGCTGGTTATCGCACTGGTGCTGTTTACGGTGTTCAAGCAGTTCGACAAGCCCCGTGTCCAGGAAGGCGTTTCCTATTCGCAGTTCATGGACGACGCGAAAAGCGGCAAGGTCAAGAGCGTGATCGTTCAGGGGCGCAACCTCACGGTGACGCCGGCTGATGGTCAAAAGTATCAGATCGTGTCGCCGGGCGACATCTGGATGGTCGGCGACCTGATGAAGTATGGCGTGCAGGTCAGCGGCAAGGCTGATGACGAGCCGAATGCGCTGGTGTCCGCGCTGTATTACCTCGGGCCAACCATGCTGATTATCGGGTTCTGGTTCTACATGATGAGACAGATGCAGGGAGGCGGGAAAGGCGGTGCCTTCTCGTTCGGTAAATCCCGTGCGCGTCTGATCGATGAGAACAACAACGCCATCAATTTCTCGGACGTCGCGGGCTGCGACGAGGCGAAGGAAGAAGTGTCCGAACTGGTCGACTTCCTGCGCGATCCGCAGAAGTTCCAGAAGCTGGGTGGTCGCATTCCGCGCGGCGTGCTGCTGGTCGGCCCGCCGGGAACCGGTAAGACGCTGCTGGCACGTGCTATCGCCGGTGAAGCGAAGGTGCCGTTCTTCAGCATCTCGGGTTCGGACTTCGTTGAAATGTTCGTGGGTGTCGGTGCCGCTCGCGTGCGCGACATGTTCGAACAGGCCAAGAAGCATGCGCCTTGCATCGTGTTCATCGACGAAATCGACGCGGTTGGCCGTCATCGTGGCGCCGGCATGGGCGGCGGTAACGACGAACGCGAACAGACGCTGAACCAGATGCTCGTCGAAATGGACGGCTTCGAGGCGAACTCGGGCGTGATCGTGATCGCTGCGACGAACCGTTCGGACGTGCTGGACAAGGCGCTGCTGCGTCCGGGCCGTTTCGACCGTCAGGTGTATGTCGGTCTGCCGGATATCCGTGGCCGTGAGCACATCATGAAGGTGCACCTGCGTAAGGTGCCGATCGCGAACGACGTGGATGCAGCGGTGATCGCACGCGGCACGCCGGGCTTCTCGGGCGCTGATCTGGCGAACCTCGTGAACGAAGCGGCGCTGTTCGCTGCACGTCGCGGCAAGCGCATCGTCGAAATGCAGGATTTCGAAGACGCGAAGGACAAGATCTTCATGGGTCCGGAGCGCAAGTCGGCCGTGATCCGCGAAGACGCGAAGCGCGCGACGGCGTACCACGAGTCGGGCCATGCGGTGATCGCGAAGCTGTTGCCGAAGGCTGACCCGGTGCACAAGGTCACGATCATCCCGCGCGGCCGTGCGCTGGGCGTGACGTGGCAGTTGCCGGAGCACGACAACGAAACGTACTCGAAGGATTACCTGCTGGATCGTCTGGCTATCCTGTTCGGCGGCCGGGTTGCGGAAGAACTGTTCCTGAACCTGATCAGCACGGGCGCATCGGACGACTTCAACAAGGCAACCTCGACCGCACGTGCGATGGTCGCGCGTTTCGGCATGACGGACGCACTGGGACCGATGGTCTACGTCGACGACGAGAACGATCAAGGGCCGTTTGGCCGTGGCTTCACGCGCACGATCTCGGAAGCGACGCAGCAGAAGGTGGATGCCGAAATCCGCCGCGTGCTGGACGAGCAGTACAACCTCGCACGACGTCTGCTCGACGAGAACCGAGACAAGGTCGAAGCGATGACAGCCGCGCTGATGGAGTGGGAAACGATCGACGCCGATCAGATCAACGACATCATGGCTGGCCGTCCGCCGCGCTCGCCGAAGAGCTCGCCGTCGCCGGGCGATGCGTCGGGTGGCAGCAGTCCGGGCACGGAAGTCAAGCCGGGCAGCGCGACCGCGCCGGCTACCTGATAATCGGTTAAAGGTGTTTTACGGGCCGGTGTGTTTTCACACCGGCCCGTTTTCATTTCTAATGCTGCTCGGCTCGCGATTCAGTTTTTTCGCTGTTCTTCCTAATCCCTCGTCTGCGACTTACGCCTCTTCTCGTGTCAAACGTCGATTCCCCGCTTTATCCGATTCCTGAACCGATGCAATGCGGCCGGTTCTCCCTGACCTTTGAACGTCCGTTGGTCATGGGCATTCTCAATGTCACGCCTGATTCGTTTTCCGATGGCGGAAGTTACGTCGATCCGGCCGAGGCACGGCGGCAGGCCGAGCGCATGCTGACGGAAGGCGCCGACATCATCGACATCGGCGGCGAGTCGACGCGGCCCGGTGCGCCCCCCGTCCCCCTCGACGAAGAGTTGAAGCGCGTCATTCCACTGGTCGAGGAGCTAGTCAAAGCGAATATTCTCGTCTCCGTCGACACCTATAAGCCTGAAGTTATGCGCCATGCGCTGGCGGCCGGCGCTGATCTGATCAATGATATCTGGGGGTTCCGGATGCCCGGCGCGATCGACGCCGTGAAGGACAGTCAGTGCGGGCTGTGCGTGATGCACATGCTCGGCGAGCCGCAGACCATGCAGGTCGGCGAGCCGGCTTATGACGATGTCGTCGCCGACGTCCGAGCCTTTCTTGATGAACGTGTCAACACAATGATAAAGGCCGGTGTTGCAAAAAATCGCATTAGCGTCGATCCAGGCTTCGGCTTCGGTAAGACCGTCGAGCATAATTACGCGCTGCTCGCACACTTGCCTAAGACTGCACCGGTCGTCGGCAGGCCGTTGCCGATTCTGGCCGGCATGTCGCGCAAATCGATGCTGGGTGCTGTCGTGAACCGGCCGGCGCCGCAGCGTGTTGCGGCGAGCGTCGCAGCGGCGGTGTGTGCGGCTGAACGGGGCGCGGCAATGATCCGCGTGCATGACGTAGAGCAGACGGTGGATGCACTGAAAGTATGGGCGGCTACGCGAGACGCAGCGCGCAGCGCCTGATCTCCACGCTTGGGAGGAAAATTCAAACATGGCACGTCGATATTTCGGAACAGATGGGATTCGTGGCAAGGTCGGTGAAGGTCCGATCACGCCTGATTTTGTGCTGCGCCTCGGCTACGCAGCCGGCAAGGTGCTCGCGGGCGCCGACACATGGGCGAAGACGGGCAGCCGGCCGACTGTGCTGATCGGCAAGGACACGCGTGTGTCGGGCTACATGCTCGAAGCCGCGCTGGAATCGGGTTTCTCGGCAGCAGGCGTCGATGTGATGCTGGCTGGCCCGATGCCGACGCCCGGCGTCGCGTATCTCACGCGCGCGCTGCGTCTTGCGGCGGGCGTCGTGATCAGCGCGTCGCACAACCCGTACTACGACAACGGCATCAAGTTCTTCTCCGCCGACGGCAACAAACTGCCCGACGAAGTCGAACTGCAGATCGAGGAGCAACTGGACAAGCCGCTCGAATGCGCGCCGTCCGAACGCCTCGGCAAGGCTCGACGCCTCGACGACGCGGCTGGCCGCTACATCGAGTTCTGCAAGAGCACGTTCCCGCAGACGTTCGATCTGCGCGGCATGAAGCTGGTCGTCGATTGCGCGCATGGCGCCGCGTACGACGTCGCGCCGAAGGTGTTCCACGAACTCGGCGCGGACGTGATCACGATCGGCGTCTCGCCGAACGGCTTCAACATCAACGACGCCGTTGGCGCAACGGCACCCGACGCGCTGGTGCGGGCCGTGCGCGCGAACAAGGCCGATCTCGGTATTGCGCTCGATGGCGACGCCGACCGTCTGCAGATCGTCGATGCCAACGGCCGGCTCTATAACGGCGACGAGCTGCTGTACGTGCTGGTGCAGGACCGTATCGCGACGCAAGGCAAGGTCGACGGGGCGGTCGGCACGCTGATGACCAACATGGCCGTCGAAGTCGCGCTGAAGAAGGTGGGCGTGAAGTTCGTGCGCGCTGCCGTCGGCGATCGCTACGTGCTGGAGCAACTGCGCGAGCATGGCTGGGAACTGGGCGCGGAAGGCTCGGGCCACATCCTGTCGCTGGATCGCCATTCGACGGGCGACGGCATCGTCTCGGCGCTGCTGGTGCTGGCAGCCGTCAAGCGCAGCGGCCGTTCACTTGAACAGCTGCTCGAAGCCGTCAAGCTGTTCCCGCAAAAGCTGATCAACGTCCGCATGCAGCCGGGCGCGGACTGGAAGGGCAGCGATGCCATCCGTCGCGCGATCAGCGAGGCCGAAGGCGCACTCGACGGCAGCGGCCGTGTGCTGATCCGTGCATCAGGCACCGAGCCGGTTCTGCGCGTGATGGTCGAGGCAGCGCACGAGAACGACGCCGTGCACCACGCTGAAACAATCGCCGCCGTGGTCAAAGAGGCGACGACCTGATTCGCGACAGAATCGTTTCGACCAGAAGGGCGGCGCATGCCGCCCTTTTTTACGTCTGCCGGGTGCGGCGCAACGCCGCACCACCTTCGGGCAGGCACGAAAGCCCGCAAACGTTGGCATTCAGCCAATTTCGAGCGCAAAGCCGCCGATCCACCGCGCATCTGCTGCTGCAGTAGAAACCCTGACATAGCGCCTTTCATCGCCGTAATAGAAATGTCACATCAAGTTCACGGATAGTCATGTGACTGTCACAATGGGCCACTATTCTTCGCGGTGTCGTTGCACACGCTCACAACCACGGAGAAAACATGAAACTGATGCAAACCGCGTTCGCTGGCATGGCTGGCGCTCTCTTTGCGATCGCAGCGCAAGCCGCCGACATCACCGGCGCGGGCAGCACCTTTGCAGCACCGATCTACACGAAGTGGGCAGATGCTTACCAGAAGACGGGCGGCGGCAAGGTCAACTATCAAGGCATCGGCTCGTCGGGCGGTATCAAGCAGATCGTCGCGAAGACGGTTGATTTCGCAGGCTCGGACGCTCCCCTGAAGGACGACGAACTGGCGAAGGAAGGCCTGTTCCAGTTCCCGACGGTGGTCGGCGGCGTGGTGCCCGTGATCAACGTGCCGGGCGTCAAGGCTGGTGAAGTCACGCTGTCGGGTGAAGTCCTCGGCGACATCTACCTCGGCAAGATCAAGAAGTGGAATGACCCGGCAATCGAAGCGCTGAACCCGAAGGTCAAGCTGCCGGATACGGACATCGCCGTGGTTCGCCGCGCCGACGGTTCGGGCACGTCGTTCATCTGGACGAACTACCTGTCGAAGGTCAACCCGGAATGGAAGTCGAAGATCGGCGAAGGTTCGACGGTCAACTGGCCGACGGGTACGGGCGGCAAGGGTAACGACGGCGTCGCAGCATTCGTGCAACGTCTGCCGGGCGCAATCGGCTACGTCGAGTGGGCGTACGCGAAGCAAAACCACATGACGTTCGTCGACATGAAGAACTCGTCGGGCACGGTGGTCGAGCCGAAGACGGAAACCTTCAAGGCAGCGGCAGCGGGCGCAGACTGGTCGAAGTCGTTCTACCAGATCCTGACGAACGAGCCGGGCAAGAACGCAGGGCCGATCGTCGGCGCGACGTTCGTGCTGCTGCACACGACGCAAGAGAAGGGTCCGCAAGGCGCGGAAACGCTGAAGTTCTTCGACTGGGCGTTCAAGAACGGCGGCCAGGCTGCTAACGATCTGGACTACATCTCGCTGCCGGAATCGGTTGTGTCGGAAATCAAGACGCAGTGGAAGGCAAAGGTCAAGGACGCATCGGGCAAGGCAAGCGCCGAGTAAGCCTCGATTCGTAGCAGTAGACGCGAAACAGTAGCAGCACCCACCGCGCGCATCACAGCAACACGCTGCGCGCGGCCGGCCGCCGGGCTTCGATGAGGCCCGGCGGCCTCAGTTCTGGCTGTGTGGCATACGCCATGCGGCAACCGGAAACAGGTTTATCAGCTCCCATGTCCGACCTCCCTCTCACTTCTGGTTCGGCCCGGTCGACTCCGCCCGGCAGCACGACGCAGAAAGCGCCCAGCCGCGCGGGCGACGTCATTTTCGGCGGCATTGCCCGGCTGTCCGCCATCGTCACGTTGCTGCTGCTCGGCGGCATCATCGTGTCGCTGATCGTCGCTTCGATGCCGACGATCCAGAAATTCGGCCTCTCATTTCTCTGGACGGCGGACTGGGATCCACCGTCCGAGCAGTTCGGCGCGCTGGTGCCTATCTACGGCACGATTGCGACGTCGATCATTGCGCTCATCATCGCGGTGCCTGTGAGCTTCGGCATTGCGCTCTTTCTGACCGAGTTGTCCCCCGCATGGCTGCGCCGCCCGCTCGGCATCGCGATCGAACTGCTCGCCGCGATTCCGTCGATCGTGTACGGCATGTGGGGTCTGCTCGTGTTCGCGCCGATCTTCGCGCAGTACTTCGAAAAGCCGCTCGGCACGCTGCTCGGCGGCATGCCGATCATCGGCGCGCTGTTCAAGGGCCCGCCCATCGGCATCGGCATTCTGTGCGCCGGCGTGATTCTCGCGATCATGATCATTCCGTACATCGCCTCGGTGATGCGCGACGTGTTCGAAGTCACGCCCGTGCTGCTGAAGGAATCGGCATACGGCATCGGTTGCACGACGTGGGAAGTGATGTGGAAGATCGTGCTGCCGTTCACGAAGACGGGTGTGATCGGCGGCGTGATGCTCGGCCTTGGCCGCGCGCTCGGCGAGACGATGGCCGTCACGTTCGTGATCGGCAATACCAATCTGCTCGACAACGTGTCGCTCTTTTCACCGGGTACCAGCATTACATCGGCGCTCGCGAACGAATTCGCGGAAGCCGCGCCCGGCCTGCATACGGCCGCGCTGATGGAACTGGGCCTGATCCTGTTTGTGATTACCTTCATCGTGCTGGCGATTTCGAAAATCATGCTGCTTCGCCTCGAGAAAGGGGAGGGCGCAAAATGAGCCAACCCTCGTTGAATATGCCGGGCAGCACCGCTGTCGCCGCGCTCGAAGCGATGCGCAACAAGCTGCAAAAGCGCCGCAAGGTGACCAATGCACGCGCGCTGACGATGTCGCTCGCAGCCATGGCGTTTGGCTTGCTGTGGCTCGTGTGGATTCTCTACACGACGCTGCGGCTCGGTATCGGCGGCCTGTCCGTCGAGCTGTTCACGCAGTCGACGCCGCCGCCGAACACGGATGGCGGCGGTCTCGCCAACGCGATCGTCGGCAGCCTGATGCTGGTCGTGCTGGCCACGTTCGTCGGCACGCCGATCGGCATCATGGCGGGCGTGTACCTCGCCGAGTACGGCCAGAAGGGCTGGCTCGCGAGCATCACGCGCTTTATCAACGACATCCTGCTGTCGGCGCCGTCGATCGTGGTCGGTCTGTTCGTGTACGCGCTGGTCGTTGCCAAGATGGGCCACTTCAGCGGCTGGGCAGGTGTGATCTCGCTCGCGCTGCTGCAGATTCCCATCGTGATCCGCACGACGGAAAACATGCTGAAGCTGGTGCCGAACGCACTGCGTGAAGCCGCCTTTGCACTCGGTACGCCGAAGTGGAAGATGGTGCTGTCGATCACGCTGAAAGCGTCGGTCGCGGGCATCGTGACGGGCGTGCTGCTGGCTATCGCACGTATCGCCGGCGAAACGGCGCCGCTGCTGTTCACGGCGTTGTCGAATCAATTCTTCTCGATGGACATGAATCAGCCGGTTGCGAACCTGCCGGTCACGATCTTCAAGTTCGCGATGAGTCCGTTCGCGCAGTGGCAGTCGCTCGCGTGGGCTGGCGTCTTCCTGATCACGCTCGGAGTGTTGGGTCTCAACATTCTTGCGCGTACGATCTTCTCGAAAAAGTAAGGGCGGAGCGATCCGATGAACATGGCAGAAACTCACCTGAATCCCGTCGAACGCCCGGCAGCACCCGCCGGTTTCGATCCGGCCCAGAGCGGTCAAGCGGCAGCACCTTCGCGCCCGAAGATCGAAGTCAACAACCTGAACTTCTTCTACAACAAGTATCACGCGCTGAAGAACATCAACCTGCAGATTCCCGAAGGCAAGGTGACGGCGTTCATCGGCCCGTCGGGCTGCGGCAAGTCGACGCTGCTGCGCACGTTCAACAAGATGTACGCGCTCTATCCGGAGCAGCGCGCCGAAGGCGAAATCCTGATGGACGGCGAAAACCTGCTGACCACCAAGCGCGACATCTCGCTGCTGCGTGCGCGTATCGGCATGGTGTTCCAGAAGCCGACGCCGTTCCCGATGTCGATCTACGACAACATCGCTTTCGGCGTGAAGATGTTCGAAACGCTGTCGCGCTCGGAAATGGACGATCGCGTCGAGTGGGCGCTCACGAAGGCGGCGCTGTGGAACGAAGTGAAGGACAAGCTCGGCCAGAGCGGCTACGGTCTGTCGGGCGGCCAGCAGCAGCGTCTGTGTATCGCGCGCGGCATCGCGATCCGTCCGGAAGTGCTGCTGCTCGACGAGCCGTGCTCGGCACTCGACCCGATTTCGACGGGCCGTATCGAAGAACTGATCGCTGAACTCAAGAGCGACTATACGGTGGTGATCGTCACGCACAACATGCAGCAGGCGGCGCGTTGTTCGGACTACACTGCCTATATGTACCTGGGCGAACTGATCGAATTCGGCGACACCGAAAAGATCTTCATCAAGCCGGTCCGCAAGGAAACGGAAGACTACATCACGGGCCGTTTCGGCTAAGTGCAGAGCGAACGAGCTTAGGGAGTACGACATGTCCGACAAACACCTGTCCAGCCAGTTCGACGCCGATCTGAACGCAGTCTCTTCGAAGGTGCTCGAAATGGGCGGCCTCGTCGAGGCGCAGATCGTCGCCGCGATGAATGCATTGAACGAGTTCGACATCGGTATCGCCGATCAGGTGATCGCCGCCGAAGACCGTCTGAACCAGATGGAAGTCGAGATCGACGAAGAGTGCAGCAACATCATCGCGCGTCGTCAGCCGACGGCACGCGACCTGCGCCTCGTGATGGCGATCTCGAAGACCATCACGAACCTCGAGCGTGCCGGCGACGAAGCAGAGAAGATCGCCAAGCGCACCAAGCGCCTGTCGGAAGACGGCGCATCGCGCACGATCAATATCGCTGAAATCAAGCTGTCGGGCGATATGGCCGTGAGCATCCTGCGCCGCGCGCTCGACGCGTTCGCGCGCCTGGACACGGTCGCTGCCGCACAGATCGTGCGCGACGACAAGGCGATCGACGAGGAATTCCGCGCGTTCGTGCGCAAGCTGATTTCGTACATGACGGAAGACCCGCGCCTGATCTCCGTGGGCCTCGATTTCCTGTTCATCGCCAAGGCGATCGAGCGGATCGGCGACCACGCGAAGAACATCGCCGAGTTCATCATTTACGTGGTGAAGGGTACGGACGTGCGCCATATGGGCCGCGACGCGCTCGAACGCGAGGCGCTCAGCTGATCGCAGCGCTGACCGTTTCGAAGCGAAGCGGCCAGCGCACATAACCGTTTTCACCGCATACCGTTTATCAAGAGGCGCCGATGCCCAGCAGTATTCTCGTTATCGAAGATGAACCCGCTATTTCCGAGCTGATCTCGGTCAACTTGCAACACGCGGGCCATTGTCCGATTCGTGCGTACAACGCCGAACAGGCGCAGAACCTGATCAGCGATGTGCTTCCCGATCTCGTGCTGCTCGACTGGATGCTGCCGGGCAAATCGGGTATCGCGTTTGCGCGCGACCTGCGCAACAACGAGCGCACCAAGCACATTCCCATCATCATGCTGACGGCACGTGGCGATGAGCAGGACAAGGTGCTCGGCCTCGAAATCGGTGCCGACGATTACGTGACGAAGCCGTTCTCGCCGAAGGAACTGATGGCGCGTATCAAGGCGGTGTTGCGCCGCCGTGCGCCGCAGCTGACGGAAGACGTCGTCGCGATCAACGGCCTGAAGCTCGACCCGGCTACGCACCGCGTCGCCGCGCACGCAGAAGGCAGCGAGATCAAGTTGGACCTCGGTCCGACCGAATTCCGTCTGCTGCACTTCTTCATGACGCACCCGGAGCGCGTGCACAGCCGCACGCAGCTGCTCGATCAGGTGTGGGGCGATCACGTGTTCGTCGAAGAGCGCACGGTCGATGTGCACATCAAGCGTCTGCGTGCTGCGCTGAAGCCGGCGGGTTGCGATGCGATGATCGAAACGGTGCGTGGCAGCGGATACCGGCTGGCCAAGAGCGCATAAGGTAAACTGATTGGAAAACACGAAGCGCGCTGCGGCATCTCAACGCAGCGCGCTTTGTTGTCTCTGAAGTCTTTGGGTTTGTCTTCAAGATCGCAGGATCACATGAACATCATCTGGGCGCGTTCCCTGGTATCGCTTGTGCTCCTCGCTGTGCTGTGCGTGGCTGTCGGCATTTTCGTCAACACCAAGCTGGCGTTGGCGATTGCCGTGCTCGCGCTGCTTGCGCAGGTCGTCTTCAGCACGTTCCACAAGCAGCGTCTGTGGCGTCTGCTCGATGCGCCCGTGTATGGCGAAGTGCCGAGCGCGCCCGGCATCTGGGGCGAGATCTACTACCGGCTGCACAAGCTCGCGAAGCGTTGGCATGCGCAGGTGCGTCAGGTCGAGCAGCAGCATTCGCGCTTCATTCAGGCCATCCAGGCGTCACCGAACGGCGTGGCGATGCTCGACGATCACGATCAGATCGAATGGTGCAACGCCATTTCCGAGCAGCACTTCGGCCTCGACGCAAAGCGCGATCTACGCCAGCACATCACGCATCTCGTGCGTCATCCCGACTTTGTCCGCTACCTGAATTCGCATCATTACGACGAGATGCTGATCATGCGCGGCATGGGCGACAAGCGGCAGAACGTGATTTCCGTGCAGGTGTTTCCGTATGGCGAGAACCGCAAGCTGGTGCTGTCGCAGGACATTACGGAACTGGAACGCACCGATGCGATGCGGCGCGTCTTCGTCGCCAACGTCTCGCACGAACTGAAGACACCGCTGACGGTGCTGGCCGGTTTTCTCGAAACGATGCGGGAGTTGCCGCTCGACGAGAGCGAGCGCGTGCGCTATCTCGATCTGATGATGCAGCAGGCGCAGCGGATGCAGCATATCGTCAGCGATCTGCTGGTGCTGGCGACGCTCGAAGGCGACAACAAGCCACCTAGCAATCAGATGGTCGATATGCGCGCGGTGCTGCGGCATTTGCAGGACGATGCGCAGAGCCTGTCTGGCGGGCGCCATCGGATTTCATTCGATACCGACGAGGCCCTGACCGTGACGGGTGTCGAGACCGAGATACTCAGTGCGTTCGGCAATCTGGTGACGAATGCGATCCGGTATACGCCTGACGGCGGGTCGATTGGAGTGAGCTGGCATGCTCAAGGCGGGCAGGCCGTTTTCACCGTAGCCGACAGCGGGCTTGGGATTCCGGCTGCGGATATTCCGCGGTTGACCGAGCGGTTTTATCGCGTGGATCGGAGTCGGTCGCGGGATACGGGTGGGACGGGGCTTGGGCTGGCTATCGTCAAGCATGTGCTGCAGCGGCATGATGCGCAGCTCGATGTGAAGAGTGAGGAAGGGCGCGGGAGTGTGTTTACCGTGCGGTTTCCGGTTGCGAGGACTGCAAGGTTGCAGTCGAATGCGGCGTAATGGTTTGGGTTTTGGTTTTAGTTTTGCTGGCGCTGGTATGTGGGGTTTGTCTCTTCGCTGGCATCCGCGTGATGACTTACCACTTCATGCGTCGCCCCTGTGCGGGGCAGCACCTACTTTTCTTTGCCGCCGCAAAGAAAAGTAGGCAAAAGAAAGCGGGCTAACACCGCCAACCCTTCTTCCTGCCTGCGGGCCCCCAACCGGTCCTACACCTCGCACGGCAACGTGCTCGCTCACGTTCGTTGCCAACTTTCTAATGCGCGCATCCCCCGCTTCACGCGCCCGCGCCACTGCATGCGCGACCAAAGTGCATGCGTTCTCCAGGTGGCAAACGGTGTGTCGGCTGTCGCACCGTACACGCTCCACTCCGGACTGAAAAGCAAAGGCGGTGTGTCTTGTAGGATCGCCGACGCATACGGCGCACCGACCTACACACCGTTTGCCACCTGGGCGGCCGTAACGAATCGCTGCCGCTCGCGGCACTGCGGGTGATTGAAGCGGGGGAGGCGCTCTTTAGAGCGTTGGCAACGGGCAACGACTAGTGCGTTGCCGTGTACAGGACGGGGCCGTTGGGGGCCCGCAGGCAACGACTAGCATTGGCGGTGTTAGCCCGCTTTCTTTTGCCTACTTTTCTTTGCGGCGGCAAAGAAAAGTAGGTGCTGCCCCGCACAGGGGCGACGCATGAAGTGGCAAGTCATCACGCGGATGCCAGCGAAGAGACAAACCGCGGATGCCAGCGAAGAGGCAAACCACAAACCCCAGCGCCAGCAAAAAACCCAAACCCTAAGAACAAAACTTCGCCAGCAAACTCATCTGCGCATTCCGCGAAGACTTCCCAGGCCGGCGGCGCCGATAATGCCCATCACTCTGCATAAGCCAGGCGGCTTGATTATCCCCGAGAAACGCGGACAAGCCCTCAGCAATCACCCGCCGCTTCAACCGTCGATTGTTGATAGGAAACGCAACCTCAACCCGCCGGAAGAAATTCCGATCCATCCAGTCGGCACTCGACAGATACACCTGCTCGCGCCCACTGTCATAGAAGTAAAAAATCCGATGATGCTCGAGAAAACGTCCCACGATCGAGCGCACGGTAATGTTCTCCGACAGCCCCTCAACCCCAGGCTGCAGAGCACACACGCCACGCACGATCAGATCGATCTTCACACCCGCCTGCGACGCCTCATAAAGCTCGGCAATCACGGTCGGCTCGAGCAATGCATTCATCTTCGCGACGATCCGCGCGCGCTTCCCTGCACGTGCATGCTCGGCTTCAGCGCGAATCGATTCGACCAGCCGTGGGTGCAGCGTAAACGGCGATTGCCACAACTCGTGCAACTGCAACTCGCCGCCAATCCCCGTGAGCTGCTGGAACACGTGATGCACGTCTTCGCAGATCTTCTGATCGGCGGTCATCAAACCAAAGTCGGTGTAAAGACGCGCGGTACGAGGGTGGTAGTTGCCCGTGCCCAAATGCGCGTAGCGCTTGAGGATCGACTTGCCGCCTTCTGACACGCGCCGCACGATCAGCATCATCTTCGCGTGGCACTTGTGGCCCACCACGCCATACACCACATGCGCGCCCACCGCTTCGAGCTGCGACGCCCAGTTGATGTTGGTCTCTTCATCGAAGCGCGCCAGCAGTTCGACCACCACCGTCACTTCCTTGCCGTTGCGCGCGGCTTGCATCAGCGCGTCCATCAACGGCGAATCCGTGCCCGTGCGATAAATGGTCTGCTTGATCGCGACGACGTTCGGATCTTTCGCGGCCTGCAGCAGCAGTTCGAGCACCGGCTGGAAGCTCTCGTACGGATGATGCAGCAGCACGTCGCCCTGATCGATCACGTCGAACAGACTCGCGCTGTTGGCAATTTGCGGCGGCGTAGCAGGAATGTGCGGCACGAACTTCAGATCGGGGCGATCCACCATCTCGGGCAATTGCATCAGCCGCACGAGATTCACCGGGCCATCGACGAAATAGCAGTCCTTCTGCGACAGACCGCTTTCGTCGAGCAGGCGCCGCATCAGATGAGCAGGCGTGCCCGCCGACATCTCCAAACGCACTGCATTGCCCAGGTGGCGCGCGGGCAGTTCGCCCTGCAGCGCGACGCGCAGATTGGTGATTTCGTCTTCGTCGACGAACAGTTCGCTGTTGCGCGTGATGCGGAACTGGTTGCAGCTGCGCACGGTGAGATTCGGAAACAGTTCACCGACAAAACGCTGCAGCAACGAGCTGAGCAGCACGAAGCCATGCGGATAGCCAGACAGTTCCTGCGGCATGCGCACGAGGCGCGGCAGCGCACGCGGCGCCTGCACGATGCCCATCACCGCCTGGCGGCCAAAGGCATCCTTGCCTTCCAGTTCGACGACGAAATTCAGGCTCTTGTTGAGCACGCGCGGAAACGGGTGCGCGGGATCGAGGCCGATCGGCGTCAGCACGGGCAGCAGTTCATTGAAGAAGTACTCGCGCGCCCATTGCGTCTGCGCGTCGTTCCACGCTTCCGTGCCGTGGAAGTAGATGCCTTCGTCTTCGAGCGCGGGCAGCACCGTGTCCTGCAACATCGTGTATTGCCGGTGCACGAGCTTCTGCGCGCGTTCTACGACGAGGTCGTAGCAATGCTGCAGCGACATGCCGTCAGGCGATAGCGCGCCGGGATTGTCGCGCATCTGTTCCTGAAGGCCGGCCATGCGGACTTCGAAGAATTCGTCGAGATTGCTGCTGGTGATACAGATAAAACGCAAGCGTTCGAGTAGCGGTACAGCTGGGTCAGCGGCCTGCGCGAGGACGCGTTCGTTGAACCCCAGAATGCCCAGCTCGCGGTTCAGAAGAGGGTAGCGGTTGGACATCGGCGGTGAGAAAGAAATGTCGGATGGTGACTCGAAAGGACGCTCGGAAATTCTCACAGTATGATGACAGTTGCATGTAAATAGCTTTTGTCATGATTTTACGCTTTTGCCGGGCCATGTCGTAAATATGACGCAAGCATGTGTGACGATATCGCTCGACAATGGCGGAGGTGACAGCGTAATGACGAGTACGCTTAAAATGGCGGCTTTGAACAACGCGCCACAGAACGCGCCCGCTATGGGTGCATCGAGCGCGCGCATGAGGTCCTCACATCCGATGGTCAACACTCCGCCACTCCTTGCCGCCGTCGATCTCGGCTCGAACAGTTTCCGCCTGATCGTGGGCCGCGTCGAAGAAACCGAAGCGGGCAGCCAGATCTATCAGGTCGATGCGCTGCGCGAACCGGTCCGGCTCGGAGCGGGTCTGTCGCGCGAAAAAATGCTCGACCGTGCTTCGCAGGAGCGCGGCTGGGATGCGCTGAAGCGTTTCGGCGAACGTCTGCGCGATTTCCATCCCGATCATGTGCGTGCCGTCGCCACCAACACGCTGCGCGTCGCAAAGAACGCGGAGGAATTTCTCGGCGAAGCGGAAGCGGCACTCGGCTTCCCCATCGAAGTGATTGCGGGCCGCGAAGAAGCGCGCCTGATTTATGCAGGCGCTGCGCATTCGGTGCCGGCGAGCGCGGGCAAGCGGCTCGTCGTGGATATTGGCGGTGGCTCGACGGAATTCATTATCGGTTCGCACTACACGCCGATCCGCATGGAGAGTCTGTACATCGGCTGCGTGAGCCATAGCCGCCAGTTCTTTCCGGCGGGCAATGTCGACGAGTTCACGATGCGTCAGGCCGAGCTAGCAGCGTCGCGCGAAATCCAGATCATTTCCGCCGACTACAAGGCCGAGGGCTGGGAGCAGGGCATTGGCTCATCGGGTACGGCACGCGCGCTGGCCGAACTGATCGAAGCGAACGATTTCAACGACCCGGGCATCACCCATGGCATTTCGCGCGGCGGCCTCGAGCGGCTCAAGCGTGCGTTGATCAAGGCGGAGAACGTCAACCGGCTGAAGCTGATCGCGCTCAAGCCTGATCGCGTACCCGTGCTGGCGGGTGGCCTGTCGATCATGATTGCCGTGTTCGACGAACTGGGCGTCGAGTATGTCGACACGACGGACGGTGCGTTGCGGCTCGGCGTGCTGTATGACCTGCTGGGGCGTTCGCAGCATCAGGACATGCGCACGGTGACGGTCGAAGGGTTTATGCGGCGCTATGGCGTCGACCGCGCGCAGGCGGCGCGCATTGGTGAACTGGCGGTGCGCTTTTACGACCAGCTCGATGAGCCTGATGCAGAGGTGCGGGAAGAGAATCGCATGTTCCTCGGCTGGGCTGCTGCCTTGCATGAGATCGGGCTGTCGATTTCGCATAGCGCGTATCACAAGCATTCGGCGTATATCGCGAGCAATGCGGATATGCCGGGTTTTTCGCGCACGGATCAGGCGCGGTTAGCGGCGCTGGTTGTGGGGCATGCGGGTAAGCTCGGCAAGCTGGCGCAGACGCGCGATCTCGAATGGAAGCTGCTGTTTTGCCTGCGGCTGGCGGCGCTGTTTTGCCGCCGGCGGGCGGATGCCGGGTTGCCGGAGATTACTGTCTCTGAGGCGAATGGCGGGTATGAGGTGCGGCTTCCTAACTCTTGGGTGTCGAATAATCCGCTGACCGATTACAGCCTCATTCAGGAGGCGGCTGAGTGGGAGAAGATTCGGACGTCGTATCGGGTTGTGTATACCGAAGAGTGAGGTTTTTTGTTGCTGGCGTCCGCGGTTTGTTAGTGGTCCGCTAGTGCTGCCCCGCACAGGGGCAACGCTAGCAGACCACTAACAACGAGCGGACGCCAGCGACAAAAAAACCAGCAAACCACTACAAGCGTCGCAAGACAAACAAACCACTTACCTCCCCAACGCATCACCCAAAAAATGCCGCGCATACCGCGCATTAATCTCGGACAACCGGAAGAGAGTCAAAAAGTCAGCGGTATTAAAGTCAGGATCCCAGGCCGGCGCACCACAAATCTTCGCGCCCAGGCGCAAATACCCTTTGATCAGCGGCGGCGGCGTCACAGTCGCCCCAGTCTTCAGTTCATCGACAGGCAGCGGCGTATGAGGAAACGCCCGATACTCAGGCGTAGTCAGCGCATCATCCTGCAGGGATGCATACAGATTCGCCGCGTAGTGACCACCATCTGCCATGGCAACACTCGCGCAGCCGAGCATCGTCTCATAGCCGTTGTGCTGCATATACGAGCCCAGCCCGGCCCACAGCGACATGATCACCGAACCGCTGCGATAGTCGGGATGCACGCACGAGCGGCCCACCTCGACCATCTTCGAGCGCAGGTGCGTCAGACGCGACACATCGAACTCGCCCTCGGCATACAGACGCCCGATACGCGCCGCCTGGTGCGGCGGCAGCACGCGATACGTGCCCACCACCTTCAGCGTGTCCAGATCGCGCACGATCAGGTGATCGCAATACGCGTCGAACGAGTCGACGTCGAGGCCGGCAGGGCCGGATAGGCGCGCGCCCATTTCCTCGGCGAAGACCCGGTAACGCAGACGCTGCGCTTCACGAAGCTCCTCGTCGGTGCGTGCCCACGAAACCTGCAAGCGATGCTGGGCGGTAACCGTTTCTTCCGTGCGTGGCAGACGACGACGCGGCTCAAGGATCGATGCGAAGGGCAAGGTAGGCGTCGGCAGTTCTCGCATGTGGCGTCCTGGTCGAAAATGTGAAATTCGCTTCGACGCCAATGTAGTAACGGCGGGTGACGCTCACATGGCAACGCCATGACGATTCGATGACGTGTCGTAAGCCCGCCGCTTTCGGCAGGCCTTCGGTGCCCGCTTCATTCGATCCCACTATGCAGCACGGATCAATCGATTGGGCGAGAGATCAGATCAGGTCCGGACTGATCATCGCGCGCAGAATCGCCTGGCCCTCGCTGCCGCGCACGCGGCTTTCGATCCACCAGATCGCCGACTTTTTGATCGACCAGCTTGCGCCGCTATCGGCAAGCAGACGGGCCGCGACGTGACCCAGCGTGGGCTGATGGCCGACGATCACGACCGTCGACGCCATGCCGTCCGGCCAGCCCGCCGCTTCGAGCACGGCGGTGGCGCTGGCGGCGGGTGCGATCTCGCGCACCACGCGGTATTGATCCGTCAACGATTCGGCCGTCTGCACGGTGCGGGTGGCAGGGCTGGCGAGAATCACGGCGTCGTCGGGAAGACGCGCGCGCAGCCATTTCGCGGACGCCTGCGCCTGCTTGCGGCCGCGCGTGGTCAACTGGCGGGCGAGGTCGCTGGCGGCGATGTCTTCGGCTTCGGCGTGGCGCCAGAGAATCAGGTTCATGGCGATGTCTCCGTTTGCTCTGTCGGCGGTTGGGATTGAACAAGTATGGACAACGCGAGGCGGGGCGAGTTTGGTTTTAATGCATGCGTGTTTCGACGCTGCGTCGCAGATGAAAAACGGGCGCGGCCGACATGCACTCGCAGCGCCCGAAACTCGCGCGAAAACACGGGCAAAAAAGCAAAAACCCGCGCCACCAGAACAGTGACGCGGGTTTATGTGTACGGCATTGGTGGTCGGAGCGATAGGATTCGAACCTACGACCCTCTGATCCCAAATCAGATGCGCTACCAGGCTGCGCTACGCTCCGACGCGAGCCCGAGATTGTAAGTGCAATGCTGGCCAAGAGTCAAATGCGTTTTGCGCGCCGCAGAATCGGTTCGTTGCACCGGGTCACAACTGCCCCATCAGCAGCAACACGATCACCACTACCAGCACGATGCCGACGAGCCCCGTCGGACGATAGCCCCATTCGCGGCTGTACGGCCAGCTGGGAAGGGCGCCGATCAAGAGCAGGATCACCACGATCAGCAGAATGGTTCCGAGGGTCATGTTATCTCTCCTTATATGGCCGGGCCACAAATGGAGACCGCTTGGACGCGTCCGGGCAGTACCGTTGGACGCGCTGGCGGCCGGAGTATCGAGCGCGCAACGTGCGCGTTCCGTGGCTTACAGGCAGCAAGGCATGTGCCCGGCATCGGCGGACGTGTTACGGATTGCCCAGGCGCAGGAGAAGCCGCGAAGGAGGGCGCGGGGGATAACAGAGGCAAGGGAACACGCGCACGCGGGACTCGCACGCGGAACAAGAAACGCCGCGCGCGGCAGACGCACCGGCGCGCGAGTCGGTGGAGATTCAGACGACCAGGACGGCAGCGCCGCTGTGCGCAGCGCATCCTGCTTCAGTGTCTGCGGCGCATTCTGTCGAAGACGTGATGTGCGGCCAGCCAGTGGTGCATCATCCCTTCGCCCTCATGCTCACGGCGATAGGTGCGCGATTCGAATACCGACAGCGCGACGAGCACCAGCAACCCAATGGCCAGTCCAACCAGACCTGCGATCGATTCGGCATCCATGGCAGCCTCCTTCGACGAATGCAACCATCCATACATAGTAGAACAGCCGCCGCAAGATGGCGCAAGGCGGACAATATCCAGGTTCGGCGGCGCACATTGCGCTTTACGGTTAGACTCGTCACCCGCGACCTGTCTGTCGCTGCCAAGATCACGTACGAAAAATTCATGAAGCGCTTCCTGCTTGCTGCCTCGCTGTTTTCGCTGTTCGCCCTGGCGGCGTGTGCCGACGATCCGACCGTCCACCACCACGTGCCGCCCAAAGATCCCGTCGACTACCACGGCGTGCCCACCGACGACCGTCCACCGTCGATGATCGACGCACCCGCCGCGCCGCAATAGACGCTCTGCAGGCGCCTACGCGCGGCCGGGCAATACGGAAGGCCCAACCTCGCGCGCGAGGCCCGGCAACAGGCGCGCAAGCGTCACGCCGCGGGCCGCCATGAAGATCATCAACGCCGCCCACAAGCCGTGATTGCCGTGCGTGCCGGCGAGCGCCCACGAAGCCGCGAAAAACACGCCGAGCGATACGATCATCGACGTCATCAGTTCGCGCGTGCGGGTCGCGCCGATGAACACGCCGTCGAGCAGAAAACCCCACACCGAGACGATAGGCGAGAGCGCGGTCCACGGCAGGAATGCCTCTGCTGCTTCGCGCACCACGGTCTGATCCGTCAGCCGTTCGACGATCCACGCGCCCGCCATCCAGTAGATCAGCGTGAAGACCAGCGCGCCCAGCGCGGACCACAGCAGCGTCACCTTGACCGCCTGACGGAACGCTTCGCGATTGCGCGCGCCGATGGCCGCGCCGACCAGCGCTTCCGCCGCATGCGCGAAGCCATCCAGCCCGTATCCCATGAACGTCTGGAAGTTGAGCAGCAGCGCGTTCGCAGCGAGCGTCGCGTCGCCCTGTTTCGCGCCGAGATGCGCGAACCAGCCGAACGCGCCGAGCAGACACAGGGTGCGCACGAAGATGTCGCGGTTGATGGTCACCATGCGCCGCAGCGCTACGCGATCGAACAGTGCGGCTCGCTCGAGCGAAGGCAGGCCGCGTACCCGCATCTGCCAGAGCAGCACGGCGCCGAATACGAAGCCGAGCGCATCGGCTGTCGCGGTGGCGGCGCCGATCCCCGCTACGCCCCAGCCGAACGCATACACATACAGAAGCACCGCGACGATGTTCGCCGTGTTGATGAACACCTGCGTGGCAAGCGCGACGCGCACGCGCTGCGTGCCGAGCAGCCAGCCGAGCACGACATAGTTGCCCAACGCGAGCGGCGCAGCCCAGATGCGCGCATGACAGTAAGCGCGTGCGTGCTGCTGCACCTCGCTGCTGCCGCCGATCGCGCGCACCGCGAACTCGATCAGCGGCGTCTGCAACGTGAGGATGACCGCGCCGATGACGAACGCGAGCAGCAGCGCCCGCACGATGTTCATGCGCAGGCCCGCCTGATCGTTCGCACCGAACGATTGCGCGACGAGGCCCGTCGTGCCCATGCGCAGAAAGCCGAAACCCCAGAACACGAAGTTGAAGAATAGCCCGCCGAGCGCAACGCCGCCGAGATACGACGCGCTGTCCAGATGGCCGGCGACGGCGGTGTCGACTGCGCCGAGTATCGGCTGCGTCAGGTTGGCGAGGACGATGGGGAAGGCAAGCGTGAGCACGCGCCGGTGCCAGCGCGTAGGGACAGCGGGCGCGGCGGCCGGCGCGGCGCTGTCGTCGGCGTGATCGTTCAACCGCGTTCCTGCACGCAGACCCACGGCGACACCACCACGGCCCACAGATCCGGGTCGCGCGCGGCGAAGTCAGCGGCTGTTTCCGACTGGACACGCTCGACCAGTCCCGCCGACAGCCATTGCGTGACCTGGGTCGTATCGTCGCTGGCGATCGCTTCAGCGACGCTCACCAGATCGAGGTCGCGCGCGACGCGCAGCAGCATGCCGCGTGCAAAGAAACGTTCGAGTTCGCTCCAGCCGATCTTCGCGGTTTCACCGAGCAGTGTCTGGTAGAGCGGGCTTTGTGGGGTAGCGGAGGAAGTCATGACGTTTGCGGCCAGCGGGGCGTGTCGTAGGTATCGGGGGCAAGCCGTGTGTATTGGGCGCGCAGATGGCGCGCGCCTGCACGGCGGGCGTAACTATAAACCATAGGCGACATGGCGCCATTTCGCCTGGTTGGAACGATGTCGATGACATCGCTCGCGCGGTTTAAAAGTCGCACTCCGCGTGCATATCGGTCTGTTAAACCAAGGCGCGCCAATTCGTTAAATCTGATGAATGGCGATGGACAATCGCTACAGAAAGGTGCGTTGGCGCACCAAGTCACGCTATTGTCGTCATCGAAGCGAAATGCGTAAATCGGTTGAATATCGGCGTGCAGATCTATTTGCGCGCGTTATTTGCAAGATGCGGCGAAACGCCCGTCTGCTGTGGGTTCCAGGCGAATGCGATATTGCGAAAAGTGCCTATTGGATGTGAATCGATATGTTGATCGGCATTGCACAATGACGCGTGCGCCATTCAGTTCCTCGTCTAACCGTGCGCCGACTCACACTATTTGCACAATTAATCGATTGCGTGGGTATAGGTGCGTTGCTAGATTTCGTCTCGGCGCATGGTGAACCGGTCCTTTGCCGATATGCGCCGAACCCCCGTTTGCCCGGCCTCGTGCCGGGCATTTTTTTGCCCGCTCATCGAATACATCAGACTACGTACGCAAGCGACGCTTACTGCTTGCAGCGGACCACCATCGAACGGTTCTTCACGTTGGCGCCGAGCACGCCGCCAAGCGTGCCGCCCGCTGTGCCGCCCGTGTCTACATCCTTCGAGATCACGTCATAGCCATAGGCGCCGCAGGCTTCGCCCGCGCGCTTGTAGCATTCGCCCCAGTTCTGGCTCGCGTCGCTGCCGCTGCAGTTGATGGCGAAGCCGGCGTCGCCGTTGGGCAGATAGGTCAGCGTGGTCGAGCCGGAACTGGCGCAACCTGTCAGGCTCGTAAGCGTTGCGATCGCGAGGCTCGCCGCCGTCGCACGTACAGCCGCAAGGGCGTTTTTCATCGGAGTGTCCTCTCTGTGTCGTTGCGCGCGTGAACGCGGTGTCGACAGGCATGGCACGGAGCGTGCCCGCCTGCCTCTGTGATGGAGCCGCGCACGGCCCATCAGGTTCCCGCTGCGTCGTGGCGCGTTAGCGCGGCGGCAGCGAGCGCGCCGGATCGATCGAGCGGCCCGCATAGCGCAGTTCGAAGTGCAGCATCACGCGGTCGTTGTCGGAGTCGCCCATCTCGGCGATCTTCTGGCCTTGCTGCACCGATTCGCCTTCCTTCACGAGCAGCGTGCGATTGTGCGCGTAGGCCGTCAGGTAGTCGGCATTGTGCTTGATGATCAGCAGGTTGCCGTACCCGCGCAGGCCGTTGCTCGCATAGACGACGGTGCCGCCCGCCGCCGCGAACACGGGCGTACCCGCGACGTTCGCGATGTCGATGCCCTTCGAGTTGTTGCCGTCGAAGCTGCGCACCACGTTGCCGCTTGCCGGCCAGATCAGCGAGATCGACGAGGCGGGCGTCGAAGGCGTATCCGCCGCAGCGCTGCGCGACGAAGACGAAGCCCCCGCCGATGCGCTACCCGACGACCCCGCACTGCTGCGTGCCGACCCCGTGCTGGCCGTTGCCGTGCCCGGCGGCGGCGCGACGCGCAGCACCTGGCCGACCTCGATGGCATCGGGGTTCGACAGATTGTTCCAGCGCGCGATGCTCTGAACCGACGTGCGATTGCTTCGCGCGATCTTGTTCAGCGTGTCGCCCCGTTCGACGCGGTAGAAGCCCGGCCCTACAGGTGCCGAGCCACATGCGGCCAGTGCTGCGATCATGCTCGCGCAGACCAGCCGTCTGATTCTTGTTGTCAACATTGGACCTCGCAAGACGCCGCCGCGCGCCGATCCCGATCACGCGGCAGTTGCAAAACGCCAGATTTTAACGGTTTTGCAAAACACGGCCCGTTTTTGGACCGGGACGGCGCGCGGCGCCGGGTGTTCGGCACCGCGCGCGACGTGAGACGCGGAACGCTTAAGGCAACGTGCTGACGGCGATGCGCAGCGACGCCGTTTCGGTGTCGCCCGCTTCGAGCCAGCGCAAGCCCATGCCGTTGTGGATCGCGTCGGGCAGGCCCAGCCACGGTTCGACACAGTAGAAGTCCGATTCCAGCTTTTCCGTCCACGTCGTGACGGCATACCAGGGCACGGAGCCGGGACGCTGCAGATCGATCGTGAGGCTGCGGTTGAGTCCCAGCGCGACGAGGCGCACGAGATGATCCGGCGCGCCGTCGAGGCAATGGAACTGGTCGACGATGCTCTGATCGTCGAGCCGATAGTCTGGCTTGCCGGCTTCGCCCGCGCTGATCGAGCCGTCCGGCAACTGATGGCGGCGCACCGTGCGCGGCAGTTCGAGCACCGTTTCGCCGCGTTGCGTGTGCGGCAGCGTGAAATAGAAGTGATGGCCCGCGTAGTAGGGCAGCGGTGCGCTGCCGGCTGCGCCCGTATTCGTGGTGATGAAGTCGACATCGAGCGTGTGCGCATCGACCAGCGTGTACTTCGCTTCGAAGCGGAAGCTGAACGGATAGCCGGTGCGCGTCGCCTCGTTGTCGGTCAGCACCATGCTGATCGAGCCGGCGGCTTCATCGACCGTGGCTTCAAATGGCAGGTTACGCGCGAAGCCGTGCATCGGCAGGTCGCGCACGGTGCCTTGCGCGTCCTTCCAGCGGCCGATCTGGCCGTCGACATAATGGCGCGCGAGAAACGGAAACAGCAGCGGATTGCCGCCGCGCACGTGCGCGACGCGGCTCCAGTCCGCCTGCTCAGGCCAGAAGATGACCGACTGGCCGTCGACGTCCCACGACAGCAGGCGGCCGCCCGCCTGCGGCGCGACGCGCAGCAAGGAGGCGTCGCGTGCGATCTCGATGATGTCCTGTTGCTGGAATTGAGGCATGGCTATGGCGATAGAAAGCGGTTGAGGAGGGAAGCGATCTGCACAATTGTGGCGCAAAAGGTGGAACGAAGCGCGCGGCGACGCCGATTGTGCGCCGCTTTGTCGTACGGGGAAACCCTTCTCGGGAAATTGCGGGTGTTACCGCACAGTCAGCGCCACCGATAATGTGCTCGCCACCGGCTCGCGCCGGGCCCGATCACCGGTTTCCAGGAGGGGCGATGGATCTCGCAATGGCAATGAGCGTGGCACTGTTCGGTATGTTCACGGGCAGTACGATTTATTTCTTTTATAAATTTACACGCTGACACGGGGCGACGAGATTCCACGTTGAGCCGTCGGCGCGTACCGACGGTCCACGCAGCCTCCGCACGCAGGCCCGCCTTCCAGGCGGGCCTTTTTGCTTTCATCGTCGTAATAAAACTTTCGATTTTTTGCGATGCGGAAAGATTCTGTTAAAAGCGAATTTTTGTCCTTGGCGCTCCCGGATCGGACCTTCATAATCGACCCGCTTTCAGATGCCGGACATCGCGCTCCGGCAAGCTGTCCAACCTCCCCACTTTTCAAAAGGACCGACGCGTGAGCCTGTCGTTTTTGATCTTTTTGAGCGTGCTGCAGGGCGTCACGGAACTGTTTCCGGTGAGCAGTCTTGGTCACACGCTGCTCGTACCTGCTTTATTCGGCATGCATATCGACAAGCATGCGCCGCAATTGCTTCCCTTCCTCGTGGCGCTGCATCTGGGCACCGCGTTCGCGTTGCTGTGGTACTTCCGTGCGCGCTGGGTCGCGCTGATCGGCGGCTTTTTCGCGTCGCTGTCGGGCCGCCGCAATGACGACGGTCATATGATGTGGGCGCTGATCATCGGGACGATTCCGGCCGGTCTGGTGGGTCTCGTGCTGGAGAAGCGCCTGGAGCGTGTGTTTCATGATCTGCGCATCGTGGCGATTGCGCTGATCGTCAACGGTGTGCTGTTGTGGTTCGGCGATCGTCTGCAACGATCGCGTGCGCATCAGGCGCCGGAGAAGCTGACGTTCAAGCAGGCGTTCCTGGTCGGCCTCGCGCAGATCGGCGCGCTGATTCCCGGCTTCTCGCGCAGCGGCCTGACGATGATCGCGGGCAATGGCGCGGGCCTGACGGCCGAGAAGGCCGCGGAGTTTTCGTTCCTGCTCGGTACACCGATTATTTTCGCGGCGGGCATTCTCGAACTGCCGAAGCTGTTCCATGCACCGGGCCAACTTGCCGATGCATTGCTTGGCGGCGTGTTGACGGCGATCGCTGCGTATCTGAGCGTGCGGTTCCTGATGAAGTATTTCGAAGGGCGTGGGCGTCTCGCGTCGTTTGGCGTGTATTGCGTGATCGCTGGCGCGGTGTTTCTCGGCTGGTTCATGATGCATCCGCAGCCGGTCTGATCGTCGCGTTCGATCAGTTATAATCGCGGGCCCGGTGTGTGTCGCCGGGCCTTTTTGTTTTATGCGCCTCGGCGCGTGACCTGGCGGCCGCATGAGCGTAGCTGGCCCAGGTTAAAATTCCGGTTTCGCCTCCCCATAGTTCAACGGATAGAACACGGGTCTTCTAAACCTGAAATCGAGGTTCGATTCCTCGTGGGGGGGCCATCTTGTTTTTCTGTATTTGCTGCGCGTGCTGGGCTGGTTGAGATTGGGGTTGCTGCCGGTTTTTTGGTTTTGGTTTTGGTCTTTGGCTGGCGTCCGCGATTTCGTGTTGGTCTGCTAGCGTCGCCCCTGTGCGGGGCGGCACCTACTTTTCTTTGCAGCGGCAAAGAAAAGTAGGCAAAAGAAAGCCGCTAAACACCGCCAATCCTTGTAGTTGCCTGCGGGCCCCCAGCCGGTCCTATCCTTCACACGGCATCACTCTTCTCGATGCCCGCTGCCAGCGCTCTTTAAGGGCGCGTCACCCTCTTCAAACACCCGCGTCTCAGCGGGCCTGACCAGTTCGGCCCAGGCCGCCCAGGTGGCAAACGGTGTGTCGGCTGTCGCGCCTTATACGCACCACTCCGGACTGAAAAGCAAAGGCGGTG
>NZ_QBUY01000140.1 GCF_003121405.1 Paraburkholderia sp. C35
TTAGCCCGCTTTCTTTTGCCTACTTTTCTTTGCGGCGGCAAAGAAAAGTAGGTGCCGCCCCGCACAGGGGCGACGCGTGATGCACAAACACCAAATCGCGGATGCCAGAAAAAACCAAACCCAACCCCACCATCACAAGCCCCCCAACACAAAAAACCCCAAAAACCATGCAACCAGATAACCCACCGACGAAGGAGGGTATACTCCCCTGCCTTGAACGTTTGCAACACATCTGCACTTCCGGGCACCACTCCGTCATGAAAAGCATTACCGCCCTACTGGGCATCGTCAGCCTCATCTGGTTCTGCACCAACGCGTTCCCGCAGTCACCGTCCCAACCCGACGTCCCCGACGACTACGCTTACCTCTCTCGCCTTCACGTGCGTCCTGCCGTGATCAACTGCATCGCCGAACTCGATCGCTGGATTCGGACTACCTCACGCTATGACATGTTTCTCGCGCCGGACCGCCGCGTGCTGAACGCGAAGGTCGACGACAGCGACGGCATGTTCTCCGGCAGCAATGGCGCTCAACAGGTCGAATCGACGGTATCGATGCGCGCGTTCGCGCACGTGCGCAACCGGCAATCGTGGATTCCCGTCGTCGCGCAGTGCGGACTCTGGCGTGAACATGTCGTGGGCGTATCGCTGGAACAGGTCGACAGCCGCACGCCCGTCGTGCGTTGAACGCAGTGAGCGCGCGGCCAGATCGCGATCTTAGTCGCCGTGATTGTTCAGCTTGAATCCCGTCGGCGAGCTATACGAAAAGCGGTGCGTGAGCGCGCGCACGTCGTATTCGCGCAGTGCGGAAAGATAGGACGGACCGTGGATGATCGCGGGCGACGGGGTACCGGAATGATGCCGGTCGCGATGATCCGGCTCGGCTAGCGAAGCATCGATATCTGAAGACGGATTGGCGAGCGCGATGATGACCGGGCTGTCCGCGCGGGCCGAATAAATGCCGGCTGCGGCGAATGCGGCCATCCATGCTGCGAGCAGTGCGACGGAAGATTTCATCTGCGACGGCTGCCGGTTCCGGCCACGACGTGTGCGCCGCAGCCATGAATCGATATTAGTCACGCAAGCGCAGCAACGCAAGGCGGCGCCAATCGCGCACTAGGTCAGTTCGTCGATCATCAGCCGCGTCGCGGGCGACAGCACGGAACCACGCCGCGTCACGATGCCATATGGCTCGGTGCGCGAGCGCACCTCGATGGCAAGCGGCTTCGCCAGCCCGTGATCGGCGAGCAGTGCGGCCATGTCGCGCGGCATCAGCGAGACAAGCGTCGAATCGCGCTGCAACATCAGCACCGTGGTCATGGTCGAGGCGGTTTCGATGGGATGAGCCGGTACCGACAGCCCCGCTTCCTTGAACTCGCGCTCGAACAGGCCGCGCAGCGGCATGATGCTCGGATAAACGATCCAGCCACTCTGCGCGAGATCCGCCAGCTTCACTTTGCGCGCCTTCGCCAGCCGGTGCAGCGGGCTCGCCACGATAGCGAGCGGTTCGTCGCGGAGTTGGACATAGTCGTAGTGATCGGGCTGCTGCGCGACGGTGGTGCGGCAGATCGCGAGGTCGAGCCGTCCCTGATCGAGCAGCGCGAGCAGACGCGCACTCGTGTCTTCCGTCACTTCCACGGTCAGCGTCGGCTGACGCTCGCGCAGACGCGTCAACGCATCGACCAGCACGCCGGACACCGCGCCCGTGATCGCGCCGACCGCGAGCCGCCCGCCCGAACCTTGCAGGATGCCCGCCATCTCCTCGCGAAGATGCGCGACGTCCATATGAATCAGCCGCGCATAGCGGATCACGCAGCGTCCCAGTTCGTTTGGCTGGATGCCTTGCTGCGAGCGCGTGAAGAGCGTCGCACCGAAGGTGGCCTCGATCTCGCGCAGCGCCTTGGTCGCACCGGGTTGCGTCAAGGCCATCTGATCGGCCGCGCGATGCAGCGAGCCATGCTCGTCCAGCGCGATCAGAAGACGCAGTTGCTTGAGTCGCAGACGGGCGACGATCGAATCGACATTCGGCAGCATGAATGGAAAGATGAGAGCAAAGGTGAGCGCTCAGGCTCTGAGTTTTTCAACGAGGAAATCGACAAAGGCGCGCACCCGCGACGACAGATGCCGCGCATGCGGATACAACAGAACGAATGGGCGCGTGCGTCCACCGAATGGCGTGAGGACTTCGCGCAGCGTGCCGTCCTTCAGATCCCGCTCGACGACGAAGCGATAAGTCTGGAACAGCCCCCCGTGATTGCGCGCGAGCGTCGGGCCTGCGAGCACGTCGCCCGATGTGCTGCATCCGCCGCGCGTCATCATGTCGATCTCTTCGCCGTTTTGCATGAACGACCACGGAATGTTGCGGCCCGTGCTCGGCAGCGCGAACTGGATACATTCATGGTTGATGAGATCGTCGAGTGTTTCGAGCTTGCCCGCCGTCTTCAGATAGGCAGGCGATGCGACCACCACGAGTTCGGCGTCTTCAAGCTTGCGTGCGACCAGGCCGGAGTCGTCCGGCGCGCGTCCACGGATGGCCAGGTCGAAGCCTTCGTCGGCGAAATCGATGTTGCGGTTGCTCAGATGCGTCTCGACGGTGACTTCAGGATAGCGCGCACGAAATTCCGCAAGCACGGGCAGTACGCGATAGTGGGCGTACGGCGTCGGCATGCTGATGCGCAGCGCACCCGACGGCGTGCTTTGCTGGCCCGTCGCTTCGCGCTCGGCGTCGGCGAGTTGAGCGAGAGCCTGACGGCATTGCTCGAAGTAGCGGCGGCCTGCGTCAGTGAGCCTGATTTGCCGCGTCGTGCGCACGAACAGCCTCACGCCTAACCGTTCCTCCAGGCGCGCCACCGAGCGGCTCACGGCTGCCGGCGTCACGCTTGCAGCCGTCGCCGCCACCGTGAAGCTTTCCAGTTCGGCCGCGAGACAGAACAGTTCGATGCTGCCCAGAAGTAGGTCTTCGAATTGACGCTGCATGGTGCTTCTCGTGATCGGCGGATAACGCTCGCGACGCACGCCGCGATGGCGTGCGTGGCAAAAGCGGGCTGCACTGCGCCGCGCCGCGTGTCCGCAGAGAATAGCAGGTCTCGACCACGCTCATGCTTCTTGCGTATGTGCGGAGCTTTTCCCGTATGGAATGGGTCTTTCGGACTGGTGCGAACGGATCAACAGTTCCCGTCACGTTGCCGTTGCCTTGCGGACAACGAGCCGTGAACCTGGTTGCTGTTGGTCCGCGCGCCCGTTTGCCTGTACGCTTGTGCGGACCGGGTTACGCCGCGCGGCATCGAAGCAGCGGACCCTGCCTCTCCCCACAGCCGACGCGTCATCGTTCACCCAGCGCGAGGCAAAAAATCAGGAGTTTGAATGCTTTTACATCTTTCGACATGGGCCGAAATCGAGCAATACATGAAGCGCAGCCGCGCGATCGTCGTGCCGATCGGTTCCAACGAGCAGCATGGCCCGACGGGCCTGCTGGGCACGGACTGGCTGTGTCCGGAGATCATCGCGCGCGAAGCGGAGAAGAAGGCTGACATCCTCGTCGCACCGACGTTCAACATCGGCATGGCGCAACATCACCTCGGCTTTCCGGGCACCATCTCGCTGCGTCCTTCCACCTTCATGGCGGCAATCGGCGACTGGATTCGCTCGCTGGCCACGCATGGATTCGAGAAGATCCTGTTCCTGAACGGCCACGGCGGCAATATCGCCTCGATCGAGGCCGCATTCTCCGAGGTCTACGTGGAAGCGAGCTTCGCGAAGCGCCGCGCAGGCTTCGCGATGAAGCTGTGCAACTGGTGGGATCTGGAAGGCGTCGGCGAGCTGGCGCGCAAGCAGTTTCCGGAAGGGCACGGCGTGCATGCCACGCCGTCCGAAATCGCGATCACGCAATGGGCCTACCCCGACGCGATCAAGTCCGCCGATTACTCGCCGAAGATCGCGCCATCTGGCCCGATCCGCGAGGCGCTGGATTTCCGTGCGCGCTATCCGGATGGCCGGATGGGTTCGGACCCGGCGCAGGCATCGCCGGAAAAAGGCGGTGAACTGGTGCGGCTGGCAGCGTCGAGCCTCGTGCGCGAACTGAACGCTTTCGCGAGCGAACGGCTGCCCGAGTGACATCGGCCGCGGACACGGCGCGCGTGAGACTACGCTGCGCCGTTCATCTGTTCCTCGCACTCAAGAGTGAATTGCCCGAGCGATGGTTGACTCAGCGTCCGCTGAAAAAGATGATCTGAGGTATAGATAGCGTGGCGAGAGCGTTTGCAACGGGCGCGAGGCGGCGTCTATGTCCGTCGGGTTCCGGTTGCTGGCCATCGGCATGCGCTAACCATTTCGATGAGGACATGACATGAGCACCCGTTCCGAAGGCAAATCGCTCCTGAGCTTGCTGGGCATCACGAAGCCGATCATCCAGGCGCCGATGGCGGGCGTCAGCACGCCGGCGCTCGCGGCCGCCGTCTCCAACGCGGGCGGGCTCGGCTCGCTCGGCGTGGGCGCGATGAAAGCCGACGCCGCGCGCAAGACGATCCGCGACACCCGCGCGCTGACCGACGCGCCGTTCAACATCAACGTGTTCTGCCACGCGCCCGCAACCGCGAACGCCAAGGTCGAGCAGGCCTGGCTCGCGTGGCTCGCACCGCAATTCACAAAGTACGGCGCGAGTGCGCCCGAGAAACTCAGCGAGATCTATACGAGCTTCGTCGAAGACAAGGCGATGCTCGACGTGTTTCTGGAAGAGAGGCCCGCTGTCGTGAGCTTCCATTTCGGCCTGCCGTCGCAAGACGTGATCAGGGCGCTGAAAGATGCGGGCATCCGGTTGCTGGCGTCGGCGACCAGTCTGGACGAGGCGCAGCAGGTGGCCGATGCGGGCGTCGATGCCATCGTCGCGCAAGGCATCGAGGCGGGCGGGCATCGCGGCATGTTCGATCCGCAAGCCTTCGATGAAGGCCTCGGCACCTTTGCGCTGACGCGTCTGCTGGTGGAGAAATTCGATCTGCCCGTGATTGCAGCGGGCGGCATCATGGACGGCGCGGGCATTGCCGCGGCCCTCGCGCTCGGCGCGCAGGCGGCGCAACTCGGCACGGCGTTCGTGGCCTCTCCGGAAACATCGATCGACGAAGGCTATCGCCGCGCCATTCTCGGCGACGCCGCCATGCATACCACGATGACGTCGGCGATTTCGGGCCGCGCGGCGCGCAGCATGGTCAACCGCTTCACGGAACTGGGCCGCGTCGCTGATCGCCCGGTCACGCCGGATTATCCCGTCACGTATGACGCCGGCAAGGCGCTGCATGCCGCCGCCAAGGCTCACGGTGAATTTGGCTTCGGCGCACAATGGGCGGGTCAGGCGGCGGCACTCGCGCGCTCGCTGCCTGCTGCGGAGCTCGTGGCGAAGCTGGACGCCGAACTCGACGAAGCGATCCGCCGGTTGCAGCAGTTCGCGCGCTAACGCATACAGACAGCACCTCGAAGGAGCACTGGCCGCCGATGGATGAACAGACACCGCAACCTGAAAACCGCAGCGCCGGGCTGTCGTCTGACGCGACGCTGCTATCGATCAACATCGGCGTGTGCCAGCTGCTCGATGTCGGCCAGGCTTCCGAAGGCCTGACCGTCGAGTCGGCGATCCGCAAGCGCTCAGTGAGCAGCGCGACCGAGGGCGCTGCTATCGAAGTGAAGAAGCTCGGTCTTGCCGGCGACGAGCAGGCCGATCTCAGCGTGCATGGCGGCCTCGACAAGGCCGTATATCTGTATCCCGTCGAGCATTACGCATGGTGGCAACGGCAGCGCATCGAAGCCGACGTGCCCGATGCCGAGACGCCGCTGGCCTTCGGCATGCTCGGCGAAAATCTGACGACGCAAGGCTTGCTGGAAACCGACCTGTGGATCGGCGACACGCTGATCATCGATCAGGTCAGGCTGAGAGTGGAAGCGCCGCGCAGCCCCTGTTTCAAGCTCAACGCCGCAATGGGCTACCGGAAAGCCGTCAAGCATATGTATCTGATCGGATTCGCGGGGGTGTATCTGAGCGTGGTGCAGCCGGGTTTCATTCGGGCTGGCGCGCGGATCGACGTGGTGCCGGGGCGCAGGGAAGAATCGATCAGCAACATGCTCGACTGGCGGCGCGGCAAGGCTAACCGCGAGCCGTGAGCGGTAAAACGGCATACGTTAATGCGCGGAGGCCGGAAAGGGCGCTCCGCGCGACGGAATCTTCACGCCATCGCGGGAATCAGTCTTGCTTCGCCGCTTTCTGCCGACGATATTCCTCGACAGGCAAACCGCCCCATCCCCAGTTCTCCATCTCGACTTCCTGAATGACGACGAAAGTCGCTTCGAGCGGCTTGTTCAACACCTTCAGCAGCAGTTCGCTGGTTCCCTTGATCAGTTGCGCCTTTTCTTCGGGTGTCACCGCACTCGTGCCGGGCGTGTTTCCCTCGCGGGTAACCTGAATTGTCACGATAGGCATCAGAATCTCCGTGGTGTCATGCAGGCAGGCGCTGTGAACAGCGCCTGCCGCGTTTCAGACGATGCGCTCAGTGAACATCGCTCATTGAGCCTGAGCGCGCAACCAATGCGCCGCGTTCAGTGGCCCGCGCTCTGGCCGCCGTCGACGTGCAGGATTTCGCCCGTGATGAACGGCGCGGAATCAAGATACAGCACGGCGTTGACGATGTCGCTCATCTCGCCCATGTGACCGACGGGATGCAGCGCGCCCAGCGCGTCGTGCGTTTCCGGTGCGTGCATTGGCGACTTGATGATGCCGGGCGAGACGGCGTTCGCGCGGATACCCGTCTTCGCGTATTCGATTGCAAGCGACTTCGTCGCGGCGTTCAGGCCGCCCTTGGTCAGCGAGGCGAGCACGGACGGCACGCCTGCAATGGCGTGATCGGCGAGGGTGGTCGTGATCTGCAGGACGTGACCGCTCCTGTTCTTCTCCATCTCGGCGATGGCGAGCTGCGTGATGTGGAAGAAGCCATTCATGTTGACGTTCATCACCGCGGCATAGTCTTCAGCCGTGTATTGCGTGAACGGCTTGGCGATGAAGATGCCGGCGTTGTTGATCAGCGTATCGACGCGGCCGAAGCGTGCAATCGCTTCCGCAACGGCGCGTTGCGCCACGTCGCGGTCGCCGATGTCGCCGGCGATGGTCACGACGCCCGGATCTTCCGAAGGCTTGATCGAACGTGCGACTGCGACCACACGATAACCCTGCTCACGGAAGCCCTTGACGATCTCAGCGCCAATGCCTTGCGATGCACCCGTAACGATAGCGACCTTTTGCGAATTGCTCATGATTGACCTCGACAGTATGTTCGGCTTGCGTCGGAAGTGACGTGCCGTTAGGTCGACAATCTAGGCTTCATCGGCGCTGTTGCGTACACCCGGAGTGGACAAACAGTTGTGATCGGCAGGAACAAATCGTGGGGTGGAATGCGCGAGCGTTTAAAGATGCGCTGAATTGGCGCGTGAAATGGAACACAGCGGTGCGTATTTTGATGGCTGCGCAGCCTCACTCGTGATGATGGCACGCATCATTAATCATCATTTTACTTGATCGTTTTGCGCTCCTATCGTTGGGAAAAACAGCGGAACACATCGGCTCGCGCCGATATGTGCTCACTTCCAAACGAGACACAGGAGACATCGTGGTCCAAACGACTGCACTTCATCACGTCCGGTTGTCGCCGGCGTTCGTACGCCTCGTCACGCGGCGGCGCAGGCTGGTCGCATTGCTCACGCTCGGCACACTGCTGCCCTACTACGCGTTTGTTCTCATAGCAGGATTCGCGCCGAAAGTACTGGCCCTCAAGCTCTTTCCAGGCAGCGTCATTACGATTGGCTGGCCTGTCGGTGTCGCGCTGATCGTCGGCACGTGGATACTGACGGGCATCTATATTCGCCGTGCAAATGGTGAATTCGATGCGTTGACGGCTCAGGTGCTTGCGGGAGAGTCGCAATGAAACGAGGTGTCGAATGTATTGCCAGTCTGCTCGCGATGTTCGCGGTCTGTGACATCGCGTCGGCTGCGGAAGCATTGGAAAAGACCCAGAAACAGCCGCTCAACGTGACAGCCATCGCGATGTTTCTCGCCTTCGTCGTCGCCACCTTGGGCATCACGTATTGGGCCGCATCGAAGACGAAGTCGATGAAAGACTTCTACAACGCGGGCGGCGGCATTTCCGGCTTTCAGAACGGCCTCGCGCTGGCAGGCGACTACATGTCCGCTGCCGCGCTGCTCGGCGTGACCAGCATGATCTTCTTCAACGGCTACGACGGCATGCTCTACGCGGTGAGTTTCTTCGTCGCGTGGCCGCTGCTGATGTTTCTGTTTGCCGAGCGTATCCGCAATCTCGGCCAGGTGACGATCGCCGACATCGCATCGTTCCGACTCGACCAGCAGAGATTTCGCACGCTGATGGCATTTGGCTCGCTGACGGTGGTGTGCTTTTATCTCGTCGTGCAGATGGTGGGCGCGGGGCAATTGATCCAGCTGCTGTTCGGGCTGCAATACAACTATGCCGTCGTCGTGGTCGGCGCGTTGATGGCCGTGTACGTGACCTTCGGCGGCATGGTCGCGACCACTTGGGTGCAGATCATCAAGGCCGTGCTGATGCTGTTCGGCGCGAGTCTGCTGGCGGTGCTCGCATTGAGCCAGTTCGGCTTCTCGCTCAACGACATGTTCGCGCAAGCCATCGCGACGCATAAGAGTGGCGCCGGCATCATGCTGCCCAGCAAACTGGTGGCCGATCCGTTTGCGATGCTGTCGTTGTCCGTGGGTCTCGTGTTCGGTACGTCGGGCCTGCCGCACATCCTGATGCGCTTTTTCACGGTGCCTGACGCAAAGGAAGCGCGCAAGTCGGTGTTCGTCGCGACGGGCTTTATCGGCTACTTCTTTCTGATCGTCATGGTGCTCGGCACGGCGGCGATCGTGATCGTCGGACGCAACCCGATGTTCTACGCGGGCGGCGTGCTGGGCGGCAAGCTGATCGGCGGCGGCAACATGCCCGTGATGCAGCTGGCAAAAGCAATGGGCGGCGATCTGGTGCTCGGCTTCCTGTCAGCCGTCGCGTTCGCCACCATTCTCGCAGTGGTGGCAGGACTCACGATGGCAGGCACATCGGCCATTTCGCACGATCTGTACGCGATGGTGATCAAGCGCAATCGTGCCGACCACGCCAAAGAAAAGCGCGTGTCGCGCATCGCATCGATTGCGATTGCGTGCGTTGCGATCGTGCTCGGGATCGTGTTCAAGGATCAGAACGTAGCGTTTCTGGTGGCGCTGACATTCAGCGTGGCGGCGTCCGTCAATTTTCCGATCCTCACGCTGGCGATCTACTGGAAGGGCCTGACGACGCGCGGCGCGCTGATGGGCGGCATCGCAGGTCTTGTCAGCGCGGTTGGTCTGGTCGTGCTGTCGCCTGCTGTCTGGGTGAAGGTGTTGGGACATGCCGCGCCCGTTTTCCCATACGACTACCCCGCGATCATCTCGATGACGATTGCGTTCTTCTTCGCATGGTTTGGCTCGATCACGGATCGCGGCGCGCGCGCAGCAAGCGAACGCGAGCAATTCGACGATCAGTTCGTTCGCGCCCAGACAGGCATCGGTTCGTCGCGTGCCGCCAGCCATTAGTGGACTGTTTTATTCGCAAGGGAATCAACATGTCGAACTCGCCTATGTCATCCACACACGACGCGCAATTGCACAGCCAGCGCGCACAGGGCCGCTTTCAATGGCGCGATAACGGTCTGGGCTTTTCGCCGCTCACGATTGCGCTGCACTGGATCATCGCCGCGCTGGTGCTGGCGATCATCGGTATCGAGATCGCTTTGCATGTGCAGCCGAATGCCGCGTTGATGCGCGTGCTGAATCTGCTCGGCACGATCCTGTTTCCTGTTTCCGTGTATCGGTTCTGGGCCCGCGTGACGTCCTGGCATCCGTTGCCCGTGGGAACGCCGAACCCTGTCGAGGTGATCGTGAGCCGCTCGGTTGCGGCGGCGCTCGCGCTGGCGCTGGTGCTGCTGCCGGTTGCCGCGTGGCTCGCGAAGTCGGCGGCGGGAATACAGATCGAATTACCCGGTGGCTGGATCATCCCGGCGCCGATGCAGCCGAACGCGCAGGCCGCGCAGGTTTTCGAAGTGCTGTTCCGGATCGGCGCGACGCCGTTTGTGCTGGGGTTGGCGCTGCATATCTTCGGTGCCTGCAAGAACCATTTCGTATTGAAGAACGATGCGTTGAAACGCATGCTTGGCAAACGCGTGGAGCTTTGAATCATGAGCACAACAGGCTGTGAGTTTGGTGGTAACGCCGTCACGAAGCTGTGTGGCGTTCAATACCCTGTTTTTCTCGCCGGCATGGCGGCGATTTCCGGGCCGAAGCTGGTGGCCGCCGTCGCCAATGCGGGCGGTATGGGAACGATCGGCGGATTGCGTTTGCCGCCGCTGGCATTGCGGCGTTGGCTCAGGGAAACGAGAGAACTGACGGACAAGCCGTTCGGCGTCAATCTGGTGCCGTCGTTTGGCGGGCCGGAGGTGTTCGAGGCGCAGTTTCAGGTCGTGTTGCAGGAAAAGCCGCGCATGTTGTCGCTGTTTTATGCGGAGCACTATCCCGACATGATCGGGCGTGCGAAAGATGCAGGGATGCTGGTGATGGTTCAGGTGGGTTACGTCGAGCTTGCGCGGCAAGCCATCGCACACGGCGCCGACATCATCACGGCGCAAGGCAGCGAGAGTGGCGGGCATCTGAATCGCGGGACGATTGGCCTGCTTTCGTTATTGCCTTCGCTCATTGCCGTGGCTGAAGGGCGTCCTGTGCTTGCTGCAGGGGGAATCACGAATCGCGATGATGTGCGCACGGTGATGAATATGGGCGCAGGCGGTGTGCTTTGCGGGACGGCTTTCGTTGCGTGCGAAGAATCGAATGCGCACCCGCTTTACAGGCAGAAGATCGTGGATGCCAGCGTCGACGATACGGAATACCGCACGGGTTATTCGTTCGGATGGAAGTATGGAACACCGCATCGGGTGATTCCCAATCGCGACAAATGGAATCTGCTGCGCTTCATGGGCGGCGGTGCACGCACAATCGATAAACCGCGCATGGCGCAGAAGCTTTCGCTATATGCGGGGCAGGGCGTGGGGAAGATTGATCGCGTGATGTCGGCGGAGGAACGGATGGCGGAACTGGTGAAAGGGCTCTCGGACGGAGAACAGGTCTGCGCGCGGGTTGAAGCGCTGAGCTTGCGCTGCGCGTAGCCGACCCGCAAACGGCATCACACGACAGTCAATGCACAGGCTTGCGGAACATACGTGCCCACGTAGCGCGAATGCGCCGGGCGTGGTCTTCGAAGAGAAACGACGCGATCAGCGTCAGCAGCCCGGAGACCACGCCCGTGACGATGTGCTCGACGTACGGAATACGATAATGGCTCGCGTGCGAGTAGGCGTCGCCCAACGCCGTCAGAATGCCGACGATCAGCGCGTTACCGTAGCGATGGGAATAGAGTCTCCTTGCCGGGGTGAACGTCAGCAGTACCGCCAGCAGGCCGGTGAGCAGACCTGTCTGCAATGCGATTGTCCAGTGAGCGACGCTCACGATATTGCCCCAGCTTCCGGGCATGCACGTCATGCATGCGCTGGTTGGCTGCCAGAAGCGCTTGATCAGCAGACTGGCGCGCTGCTTCCATTCGTTCGACATCGTCTGTTTCCATCGGGCATGTTCTGACGGGAAGGATAGCCGATAGAAGACCTTCGCGAATCGGGATGCTGCGAAGCGGGCTGTCGGAGCATCCCGTTCGGTGTATGGTTGAACAGACGGCGTGGCGGGCTTCTGACGCTTTCGAATGCCAGACAAACGACTGACGAATCCGATCTGTTGCGCGTTGCATATCGCCGTGTAACCTGCGCCGCGTGGCGAGCGAACTAAGCAGGTTAGCCACTCGTACATGCGTCGATAGCCCAATGTCCATTCACTTCTCATGCACGCTGTGCGGCCGTTGCTGCCATGATCTGCGCCTGCCGCTCGCCATCGACGAAGCGCTCGTGTGGCTCGCGCACGGCGGCGATGTGCAACTGTTCTGCGACGCGATTGTCTGGCCGCAGGAACCGCCCGAGAGCGACGCGCTGGCTCAACACCGGCGGCGCCGCTCGTTCGGCGCGCATAGCGGAACGCTGCCGATACGCGTGACGGTGACGCTGGTGGCGGCGTTTGCGGGTGCGTGCCCGAATCTGCGGGCAGACATGACTTGCGGCGCCTACGATCGTCGCCCGCGTGTGTGCCGGATCTATCCTGCTGAGGTCAATCCATTCGTACCGCTCGATCCGGCCGCGAAGGCCTGTCCACCCGAAGCATGGGCCGACAGCGGGCCGCTGTTGACGCGTGCGGGCAAGATCGTCGACGCCGATACTGCGGCGCTTGTTGCACAGTCGCGCGAAGCCAATGAGCGCGACCGTTTCGGGAAAGCGTATCTTTGCGCGCTGCTTGGTTACGATGCCGCCGCCCTCGCCAACGAAGGCTTTGCCATTTACGCGCCGGAGCGCTCTCGCCTGGAAGCGGCTTTGCGCGAGGCAGAACGATCAGGCGCTCAGGCCGACGAAATGCAGCCGCACGACTGGCGCTTCATCACGAACCGGTCGTCGACGCTGTCGAACTTGCGATCCATCGGCGCAACCGCTGGGTACGCGCAAGATTCTGACGATTCGCCGGGCTATCTGGGTTTCTTCGATGCAGAGACGGGCGCCAGCGATCAGCGTCATTCACCGGATGGTCCAGGAACACTTTGACTGTAACCGGCGAGGCCTGGCCGACGAACTACAGGGAACGTTGTCATCTGGAGTCGAGACATGTTGACCCGTTTTCTCGTCGCTATCTGCGCTGGCGGCGCAGTGCTTCTTCCGTTGCATACATTCGCTGCGGCGCCGCGTCCTGTCGTGGTCGAATTGTTCACGTCGCAAGGCTGTTCGTCGTGCCCGCCTGCCGACAGCTTTTTGTCTGAGTTGAGCGAGTCGCGCGCCGATGTGTTGCCGCTGGCGTTTCACGTCACGTACTGGAATCAGCTTGGCTGGAAAGATCCCTTTTCATTCGATGCCGCCGACGCGCGCCAGGCAAAGTACGCCGAGCGGTTTCGTGATTTTTCGTATACGCCGGAGATGGTGATCGACGGCAAGGCTGAAGTGGTCGGCTCGAATCGCAGTGCGGCAAAGTCGGCTATCGATCAGATGAAGTCCGCGGGTATCACTGCGGCCACGTTGAGTGCCATGCGCGGAAGCGAGGGTGTGTCTGTGTCGATCGGTTCGGGCAGTGGGCGTGCACGCGTGCTGCTGGTCGGTTACGACACGCGTCACGTCACGCCCGTGGGGCGCGGTGAGAACTCGGGGCGCACGCTCACTGAATCGAATGTTGTGCGCGGGTTCGAGCCGTTAGGTCAGTGGTCGGGCGCGGCACTGACGCTGCATGCGGGTGCGGTCGCCGGGGAACATCTGGCGGTGCTGCTCGAAGCGCCCGACGGTGCGATTGTTGGGGCTGTGCGCGTAGAGAACGGCGGTGATGCGGCCGGGCAGTGAGTTGTGTTGTGCGTGCGCCCGACCGCCATCCATCAGTCGAACTTCACCAGGTCCTTGAAGATCAGCTGTCCCCAGCTATTTTCGCGCGCCTGCACCAGCAGTCCACCTTCCGACAGCCCGCCAAGCTTGATCGGCGAAAAGCCGAGCTTTTCCGCAAGCCCGCCGATCTCCGTTGCGGCGCCGTCGTCATCGCTTGCGAGGAACACGACTCTTTTGCCGCCACTCACGGGCGGGTTCTGGGCGAGGACGGCCGCAGGCAAATGATTGAAGCCCTTGACCAGCCTGCCGTCAGTGAAGGCCTGCGCGACGGCCCTGGAAGAGGGCTGATTGCCCAGTTCCTCAGGCGGCACGCCGTAGGCGTTGGTCACATCGACGATGGTCTTCCCTTGCCAGCTGGGGAGCGCCTTGGCGACGTCGCGATGCGACTCGAAACGGACCGCCAGAAAGACGATGTCTGCCTTGACTGCTTGCGCCAGTGTTTGCGGGATGATCGTGGGGCCGATGGCGGCCGCGTCGGATGCAAAGCTTTCCGGATCGCGTGTGGTTGCAACTGACACTTCGAGGTTGCTTCGGGCAAAGGCTTTAGCAAGCGCCTGGCCGATCTTGCCGAAGCCGATGATTGCGTAGCTCATGGATTTTCCTTCCGATTACCACGCCTTGGGGCGCCTCAGACTAGCGAAGCAGGCGCCCGACAAGGCGAGGGGGATCAAAGTTGTGCCAGGCCGCCGTCGACGGCGACTTCGCTGGCGGTCATGAAACTGCTGTCCGACGACGCGAGAAAAGCGGCAGCCGCCCCGATCTCCGCCGGATCGGCCATGCGCTGCAGCGGCGTCATCGAGGCGAAGATCTTCTGCCCTTCCTCTCCAAGCGATGCTTTGGCGAGTTCGGTCGCCGTTGCTCCGGGCGACAGCACGTTCACCCGGATGCCCGTGCCCTTCAGATCTTCCGCCCAGGTCCGCGCGAGGTTGCGCACGGCAGCCTTGCTCGCGCTGTAGGCGCTCATTGCCGGCGCGCCCGTGGTGCCGGCGCTCGATCCCGTCAGGATGATCGAGCCGCCTGCGCTCATCAGCGGCAGCGCCTTCTGGACCGTGAAAATCGTTCCTTTGACGTTGGTGTCGAAGGTTTCGTCGATGTGCTCGGCAGTGATTTTGCCAAGCGGAAGCATGCTCCCCGCGCCGGCATTGGCGAATACGATGTCGAGGGTGCCACGCTCGGCCTTGACGGCTGCGTAGAGGCGGTCGAGGTCTGCCTCATCGGAGACCGAGCCGTTCACCGCGCGGGCGTTGGGTCCAAGCTCGGCGACAGCGGCGTCGAGTGCCTCCTGCCGGCGTCCGAAAATGAAGACGAAAGCGCCTTCCTCGATGAAGCGTCGTGCTGCAGCACGGCCAATGCCGGTAGCGCCACCCGTAATCACGGCCGTTTTTCCAATCAGTCTGTTCATGTCGTGCATCCTTCAAAACAAAAGCGACAGCAACGATTCTGAAGTGCTTGATTCATGAAGACAATTGACTAAATATCTATAGATACCAACTACTTTTTAGATATATATGCTCGACAACGTCACCATCAACCAGCTTCGGGCCTTCGTGGCCGTTTGCGATCAGGGAAGCTTTTCCGGCGCTGCTCGCGAGTTGAGGCGTGCACAGTCGGCGGTCAGTCACGCGATCAGCGCGCTCGAGCAGGCCTTTGATGTCCTGCTGTTCGAGCGCAACACGCGGAAAGCGACGCTGACGGCTGCGGGACGCAGCCTTCTGCCGGATGCGCGTGGGGTGATCTCGCGCACGGAGGAAATGAAGATGCGCGCGGTCGCAATTGCGGAAGCAGGGGTTCCGCAAGTCTCGATTGCCGTCGATACCTATTTTCCGCGCGCGCACCTGATCGACTGTCTGCGCACCTTGCAGGCCGACTTTCCAACGATCGCGATCAATTTGCGCATGACCACCATGCAGGGCGGCGAGCGTCTGGTTATCGACGGTACGTGCGCACTGGCTGTGACGATCACAGACGTGCCGGAATTGAGCCCAGGCACCATAGAAAGGCAGCATTTATGTGACGCGCAAATGGTGACCGTATGCGCGCCGTCGCATCCACTGGCCGCAATCGTGGGCCCGATTCCGCGGGAGGAGTTTGGCCGGCACATCCAGCTAGTCGTAACCGACAATCAGCCGGACGCGGAAAAGACGCAGCAGGGCGTCGCCAGTGAGCGCCAGTGGCTCGTCAATGATCTCGGCGCAAAGCACGATCTGCTCAGGGGAAGCCTGTGCTGGGGACACATGCCGCATCACATGGTTGCGGAAGACCTCGCGAATGGAACACTGGTCGAACTCAAGCGGCGCGCATGGCACATGCGCGCGCTTACGTTCATGGTTTCGCAGCGGCGCGGCTACTCGTTTTCTGAATGCGAGACGCGGGTGGTCGAACTTCTTGGTGGTCGTGATCGTCGCTCGCCGAAGGCTGGCAGCGCGCGCGGTGCGTTGCATAAAGGGCAGAAAGGTACGAAAGGTCGGCGCACGTGAGCAACGTTCGATGACGATCTGGTGTGAGGGATTCAACCGATGTCGACGTTCAAGGCCAGGTCCCAGTTGCCGGCACCGTTTTTGGCCAGTCCGATCATCATCAGAGCGAGCGCTTCGAGCGTATGGGCCATGTGCAGACCGCCTACATCGAGCGGCCGCAACCCCAGACTCTCGATGAATGTCGAGGCGCGTGCTTTGGCGTTCGCATCATCGGCTGCAATGAATACGTCGAGGCGTCCGCCCCGTTCAAGTACATGGCCGAAGATGGTGTTGAACGCCTTCACGAAATGCGCGCCGTGGGCGGCGAGCTTTGCGATCTCCTGGATACCGGAACTGCCGTGGGGAGTGACGAGACTCTTGAGATCGGAGGCAACCGGGTTGGTGATGTCGATGATCACCTTGCCGTCGAGCGCGTTTCCGTATTCGGTGACCACCGCTGCCGCACTCGCGTACGGCACGGCGAGGATGACGATGTCGCCCGCCGGCACGCTGCCATATGCTCCCGTGATCGCTCCGGCTGAAAGCTGGGCGGCCAGCGCAAGCGCTTTGGCCGGGTCGCGGCTGACTACTTCGACGGTGTGTCCAGCCGCGCCGATACGACCGCCGATTGCCGCGGCCATTCCGCCTGCGCCGATGATGCTGATGGTGCTCATGTGTACTTTCCTCGTGAGTTGAGTTATTGCCCGTGGTCTTTAACCGAGGTGTTCCCCGGTTGTTGTTCCACGTATGCCGACCCGCACGCTTTATCCTTCATGGCGTGCCGCTGCCGAAGCAGTCGATTAACCGGCAGGGAAGTAATGGCCGTTGTCCAGATCGGAGAGCAAGCCGGGTTGAGCGGGTTCCCAACCGAGGCTCTGACGGGTGACAAGGTTCGATGCCGGAAGGTCGAGCGTGACCAGATTTGCGAGGAATCCGAAGTATCCGGGCAACATCAGCACGTCGGCAGGAATGCTCACGGCGGGCAGGCCAAGACGGTCGCCGATTGCCTTTGCGATCTCGCGGAACGGGATACCTTCGTCGCCGATTGCGTGCCAGTTTTTACCGGCTGGGCCCTTTTCCAACGCCAGCCGGAACACGGCGGCGAGATCGCGGCTATGTACGGCGGGCCAGACGTTTGCGCCGTCTCCGGGGTATCCGATAAAGCCTTTCTCCTTTGCGAGCGCAATCAGCAGCGGGAGAAAGCCGGCATGGTCGGTCGTGCTGTGCATGATGGGCGGAATCCGCACGATGGATGACCGCACGCCGCGCTCCGCAAGGCCGATGACGGTGGTTTCGACGATGTTGCGAACCCGCAGGGTACGCGCGTACAGATCACCGCCGGGAAGAGTAGGGTCATCCTCGGTGGCTGCGCGTCCCAAGCCTTCCCACGCAGGCGAGCCGATACTTCCCGATACGACCAGTGGCTTTCCAGTCCCCGCCAGGGCCTCGCCATACGCGAGCATGATCTGGCGTTCGGCCGCGGCCACGGCGTCGATGCCGCCGGAAGGGAGCAGGTCTTGCCGGTGCGCGACGTGAATGACGCCGTCCGAGTTCGTGGCCGCCGCCTTGAGGCCGTCGAGATCCTCGAGGCTGCCGCGATGTACCTTTGCGCCGAGCGCGGACACCGCTGCTGCGCTCTTGTCCGACCGGGCCAGGGCGGTGACTTCGTGGCCGGCGCCGACGAGTTCGGAAATGATGTAAGGACCGGAATGGCCAGTCCCGCCAGTGACGAAAACCCGCACGTTGATGCTCCTTTTGAGTGAGGTGAGAAGGGTGTATCGGCGTGCTCAGCCGTGAAAGCTGACGTCGATCGTGTCTGGTCATGCTAGACATATCACTTGCACAAAACAAGTAAACGATTGAAGTTTACTTGCGCAATGCAAGTGATGTTAAGATGTCGCGATGAAGACGACGAGTAAAGAAGACTTTCGGTCTCATTGCGCAGTGAACTACGGCGTGGAGATCTTCGGCGACCGGTGGTCGCTGTTGATCATTCGTGACATCGTTTTTGCTGGCAAGAAGACGTATGGCGAATTCCTGAAATCGGAAGAAGGAATCGCGACCAATGTTCTGGCTTCCCGCATTGCTTTTCTTGAAGAGCAGGGAATTCTCGCGAGGGCGCCGAATCCTGAAGACGGGCGCAAGGATTTTTACTCCCTGACTGAGAAGGGGCTAGACCTTATTCCTGTCGTGCTTAATGTGGTGCTTTGGAGCGCGAAGCACGATTCGAAGTCGTACGTGCGGCGGAGTAAGGGGTTTCTTGCGCGATTGAGTCGGAATCCGGTGAAGGTTGGTGAGGAGGTTAAGGAGTTGGTTCGGAAGGGGGGGTGTATTTTTCC
>NZ_QBUY01000141.1 GCF_003121405.1 Paraburkholderia sp. C35
TCCTCTGGGTGCACCGCCTCCCCTCGTCGGCCTGCGGGGGCGGGATGACGCCGCCCACGTGCTGCTTGGCTTCGGCGATCGGAGGGTGCTGTTTGGGTGGGTTTGGGGGGGGGGTGGCGGTTGACGACATGGTGACGGATTCGGGTAGTGCCGCGAATTATAAGGCGAACTGCAGTATTTCCGCGCCGATCACCAATTGTTCATGGCCGTTTTGGCCCGTTGGCGCATCAATCGCTGGTGTTTGTCGCGCATGGGACGGGCAGGCGCGGTTGTTGTCAACTGTTTTTGACCGCGCAGCTAACTCTATGTATAATCGAGGGTTTCCGCGCGTGGTGCGTGGGGAAAATGAATCCAGAGTGAGGTTTTCAATGTACGCGGTCATAAAAACCGGCGGCAAGCAGTATAAGGTTGCTGTCGGCGAAAAACTTAAAGTAGAACAGATACCGGCAGACATTGACGCTGAAATCACGCTCGACCAGGTTCTCGCAGTAGGCGAAGGCGAATCGATTAAGTTCGGTACGCCGCTGGTCAGTGGGGCTTCCGTCAAGGCTACCGTCGTCTCCCAAGGTCGTCACAAGAAAGTGACCATCTTCAAGATGCGCCGCCGGAAGCACTACCAGAAGCATGGCGGCCATCGCCAGAACTACACCGAACTGCGTATCGACGCGATCAACGCGTAAGCGCATCGGGCAAGGAGCTAACAAATGGCACACAAAAAAGCAGGCGGATCGTCCCGGAACGGCCGCGACTCCGAGTCGAAGCGACTTGGCGTGAAAGTGTACGGCGGTCAGGCAATCCTGGCTGGCGGCATCATCGTGCGTCAACGCGGCACGCGTATGCACGCTGGCGAAAACGTCGGTATCGGCAAGGATCACACCCTGTTCGCGCTGACGGACGGCCACGTCAAGTTCACGACGAAGGGCGCCGGCAAGAAGCATCTGGTCAACGTCGTCCCGGTTGCTGCCTGAGTTTAGTCAGGCACGGGCTTCAGGACCGGAAAAAAGGCCCCGCGAAGTTTGCGGGGCCTTTTTGTTTGCGGGTCTTACCGGGCTTTCGTTCGCTGACCTGCATCGTCGCGGCGTATCGTAGTCGCGATCAGACAAGAATCAGAAGCAAACTGGCCGTTCGGCCAATGGTGCACGCGCGTCGCGCGCGGCAAAATAGCAATACACACGGGACGGAGTAACGCATGAAGTTCATTGACGAAGCGAGGATTGAAGTCATCGCCGGCGACGGGGGAGATGGCAGCGCGTCGATGCGCCGCGAGAAGTTCGTCCCGTTCGGCGGTCCGGACGGCGGCGACGGCGGTCGCGGCGGCAGCGTTTTTGCAGTCGCTGATCGCAATATCAACACGCTGATCGACTATCGCTACGCGAAAAAGCATCAGGCGCGCAATGGCGAAAATGGTCGCGGCTCTGACTGCTATGGCAAGGGTGGCGACGACATCACGTTGCGCATGCCCGTCGGCACGATCATCACGGACATGGATACGGGCGAGCTGATCGCCGACCTGACCGAGCACAACCAGGAAGTGCGCGTTGCGGAAGGCGGCGCGGGCGGTCTGGGCAATCTGCACTTCAAGTCGAGCACGAACCGCGCGCCGCGCCAGAAGACGGACGGCAAGCCGGGCGAGCGCCGCATGGTGCGCCTCGAACTGAAGGTGCTGGCGGACGTCGGTCTGCTCGGCATGCCGAACGCGGGCAAGTCCACGTTTATCTCGTCGGTGTCGAACGCAAGGCCGAAGATCGCCGATTATCCGTTCACGACGCTTGCGCCGAACCTCGGCGTGGTGCGGGTCGGGCCGAGCCGCAGTTTCGTGATCGCGGACATTCCGGGCCTGATCGAAGGCGCGGCGGAAGGCGCGGGCCTCGGCCATCAGTTCTTGCGGCATTTGCAGCGCACGGGCCTGCTGCTGCATATCGTCGATCTCGCACCGTTCGACGAAGCCGTCGATCCCGTGGCGGAAGCGAAGGCGATCGTCAACGAACTGCGCAAGTACGACGAACAGCTGTTCGACAAGCCGCGCTGGCTCGTGCTGAACAAGCTCGACATGGTGCCTGAAGACGAGCGCGAAGCACGCGTGTCCCAGTTCCTGAAAGACTTTGAATGGGACGGTCCGGTGTTCGAAATCTCGGCGCTCACAGGCCAAGGCTGCGAAAACCTTTGCTACGCGGTGTACGACTACATTTCCGAGCATTCGGACGCGCACCGCGAGGCGGAAGCCGAAGATCTGGCCGCCGACGTGCGGTTCCGCGAGCAGCAGGCAGGCGGCGCGGGCGCACCCGTCGAGCCGCAGGAGTAACAGCCGTACCCTGGATGCCGGCGCACTCCCAGCATGCGCCGGTCTTACGAATCATCTTGGAGACCGCGCACAATGCGTTCCGTTATCGCAGATTCCAGGCGATTGGTAGTGAAAGTCGGCTCGAGCCTCGTCACCAACGACGGGCGCGGCCTGGATCACACGGCAATTGGCCGCTGGGCCGCCCAGATTGCCGCGCTGCGCGAGCAGGGCAAGGAAGTCGTCCTCGTCAGCTCGGGCGCAATTGCGGAAGGTATGCAGCGCCTCGGCTGGACCAAACGTCCGCGTGAAATCGACGAGTTGCAGGCGGCGGCTGCCGTCGGCCAGATGGGACTCGCGCAGGTGTACGAAAGCCGTTTCGCCGAGCATTCGATCCGCACCGCGCAAATCCTGCTGACCCACGCCGACCTCGCCGACCGCGAACGCTATCTGAATGCGCGCTCCACGCTGCTGACGCTGCTGCGTCTTGGCGTCGTGCCGATCATCAACGAGAACGACACCGTCGTCACCGATGAAATCAAGTTCGGCGACAACGACACGCTCGGAGCGCTGGTCGCGAACCTGATCGAAGGCGACGCGCTGATCATTCTCACCGACCAGCAAGGTCTCTTCACCGCTGATCCCCGCAAAGATCCAAACGCGACGCTCGTCCAGCAAGCGGACGCCGGCACGCCTGAACTCGAGGCGATGGCAGGCGGCGCAGGCTCGAGCATCGGTCGCGGCGGCATGTTGACGAAGATTCTCGCGGCGAAACGCGCGGCGCACAGCGGCGCGAATACGGTGATTGCAAGCGGCCGCGAGGCCGACGTGCTCGCACGGCTCGCATCGGGCGAGGCAATCGGCACGCAACTGATCGCGCGCACGGCCCGCATGGCCGCGCGCAAGCAGTGGATGGCGGACCATCTTCAGGTGCGCGGGCATGTGGTGATCGACGACGGCGCGGTCGAGAAGCTCACGGAAGGCGGCAAGAGCCTGCTGCCGATCGGCGTGGTCGGCGTGCAGGGCGCTTTCGCGCGCGGTGAGGTGATCGCGTGTCTTAGCGCGTCGGGGCGTGAGGTTGCGCGCGGGCTGACGAACTACAGCAGCGCCGAGACGAAACTGATCCAGCGTCGTCCGAGCGGAGAAATCGAGACCGTGTTGGGCTACATGCTGGAACCCGAGTTGATCCACCGGGACAATCTGGTGCTCGTGTAGCAAAAGCGGTTCATATCCGCACTGATCGTAAAAAAGCCGTCCCATCGGAAAGATGGGACGGCTTTTTTGTTGTGCCTACATCGACCGCGCAGCCTGCGTTGCACGAATCGAGCGCTGCGAATCAGCCTCCGCGAATCAGCGTACTGTTGGCCCGCTTGTACCGGATGTTGTTCAGGATCACATCGGCCTTGCCAACCGGAATCTTGCTCGTGCAGAAATAATCCTGATACAGCGCCGCGTGATACGCGTTCAGATCGCCGTTTTCGATACGCGACCAGTCGTTTTCGACCGTGCGATCCCAGCCATCGTGGTCCGCGTTAAGGCCCGCATACAGCTTCCACGAGTAATCTTCGCAGCGAATGCCTTCGTAGTTCACGTTGCGCGCGCCGCTCGGGCTCGTGATCACCACCGTGTAGCGGATCACGCCGTCGCTATCGACCGTCAGCGATTTGTCGTCGACGGCAAACTGCAGCGGCGTGTTCTGCGAAACGTTGAACGGCAGCAGATTGCCTTCCTGCGGCATCGCAGGCAGCGCATCGACCTTCTTTTCGGTCCACGTCGACGGCCGGTCGAACAGATACTGAAAGTCGCTCTTGGGCCCTTCAGCCTTTCCATCAGTGTTAGCAGGAGTCTTGGTGCTCGAACAGCCAGCCAGCAGAACGCCCGCGGCGACACATGCCACGGCGAAAGCAGATACTTTCAATGTGATTTCCTCGAAACGCCGGCGCAGCGTGTCTCACGCCGCACCGGCAGATGCGGCGTGGACAGCCGCTTGGCGTCAGTCGCGCAGCCCCGGGGCCTGAACAACGGCCGGGTCTTCCGTCGACGAACAGTCAGACGAGATTGTCGCATGCAGCGTCGTTTCGACTGCAATTGTCGTGGTGACCGTGGTCACCGACATCGCAGACTCAATCGACGCGCCAGGCGGTGCATTCACCGACGACGCCATCCGTGGATAGCGTTGCCCGTGATGATGGCCACCGGGCCGTTCCGTACGGGGCGCAGGCCGCCGCAGGAAGCGGGACAACTCCGTTAACGCCAGCTGATACACATCCCGCTTGAACTCGATCACACAGTCGAGCGGCACCCAGTACTCGTTCCAGCGCCAGGCATCGAACTCAGGGTGATCGGTTGCGCGCAAACAAATGTCGCAATCGCGTCCGACCATCCGGAGCAGGAACCAGATCTGCTTCTGGCCGCGGTAATGGCCGCGGACCTCACGCTTGATGAACTTGTCAGGCACCTCATAACGCAACCAGTCGCGCGTGCGACCGATAACCTTGACGTGCTCTGGATGCAGGCCCGTTTCTTCGTGCAATTCCCTGAACATCGCCTGCACGGGGGTTTCACCATACTTGATGCCCCCTTGCGGAAACTGCCAGGAATGTTCACGCAGACGCTTGCCCCAAAACACCTCGTTGTGCGCGTTCAAGAGGATGATGCCGACGTTCGGGCGAAAGCCTTCACGATCCAGCATACAACCACCTTCGAATCCTTTAAAATTGCTTTGATTATAAACAGATAACGGGTCCTACGCACCGCCTCGCACCAGATTGGCGCGATTGTCCGCAACAGGCCGCGTGCTGCGCTGCGAAAGCCGCTTTCCGATACTTCTGGAGCATGGTCGGACAAGCGCCCGACCATGCGACAATCGCGTTTCGGTCGCTTTTCGGCCTACAGTTGCGTGCGCCGGTTCGACCCGGCGCTCAGGCGCGCGAACCCCTCGTCTTACCCTTTCGGGCGGCCCCTTTGGTCCGCCGCTTTTGGAAAATTCTGAATGAAAGCCTCCCGATTCTTTATTGGCACCCTGAAGGAAGCGCCCGCCGACGCGGAAATCGTCAGTCACAAGCTCATGGTGCGTGCCGGCATGATCCGGCGCGTGGCTGGCGGCATCTACAACTATCTGCCAATTGGCCTGCGCTCGATCCGCAAGGTGGAAGCGATCGTACGCGAGGAAATGAACCGGGCAGGCGCGATCGAACTGCTGATGCCGGCTGTGCAGCCGGCGGAGCTGTGGCAGGAATCGGGCCGCTGGGAAAAATATGGTCCCGAACTGCTGCGCTTCAAGGACCGCAAGCAAACCGACTTTGTGATCGGACCGACGCACGAAGAAGTCGTGACGGACATCGCGCGCAACCAGATCAAGAGCTATCGCCAGTTGCCGGTGAACTTCTATCAGATCCAGACGAAGTTCCGTGATGAAATCCGTCCGCGTTTCGGCGTGATGCGCGGCCGCGAATTCATCATGAAGGACGCGTATTCGTTCGATAAGGACATGGACGGTCTGCGCGAGTCGTATCGCAAGATGTACGACGCGTACGTGCGCATCTTCACGCGCCTCGGCCTCGATTTCCGTGCAGTCGCCGCGGACAACGGTTCGATCGGCGGCAGCGGTTCGCATGAATTCCACGTGATCGCCGATACGGGCGAAGACGACATCGCGTACTGCCCGACCTCGGAATTCGCATCGAACGTCGAAGCGGCTGAAGCGTTGCCGCTGATCGCCGAGCGCGCCGCGCCGACGGAAGAGCTGAAGAAGACGCCGACGCCGGGAAAGGCCAAGTGCGAAGCCGTCGCCGAGCATCTGAACATTCCGCTCGAAAAGACCATCAAGTCGATCATCCTCGCGACGGAAAACGAAGGCGCCGAGCCGACCATCTGGTTGCTGATGCTGCGCGGCGATCACGATCTGAACGAGATCAAGGTCAACAAGCTGCCGGGTCTCGCCGAATTCCGCATGGCGACTGAAGCCGAAATCGTCGAGTGGTTCGGTACGCCGCCGGGCTACCTCGGCCCGCTCAACACGAAGAAGCCGGTCAAGGTGATCGCGGATCGCACGGTCGCGAACATGAGCGACTTCGTGGTCGGCACGAACGAAGTGGATTTCCACACCACCGGCGTGAACTGGGGCCGCGATCTGCCGGAACCTGTCGTCGCGGATATCCGCAACGTGAAGAAGGGCGATCCGTCGCCGGACGGCAAGGGCGTGATCGACATCTGCCGCGGTATCGAAGTGGGCCACGTGTTCCAGCTCGGCACCAAGTATTCGGAAGCGATGAACGCGACGTTCCTCGACGAAAACGGCAAGCCGCAACCGATGCAGATGGGCTGCTACGGCATCGGCGTCACGCGTATTCTCGGCGCCGCGATCGAGCAGAACTTCGACGACAAGGGCATCATCTGGCCGGAATCGATTGCACCGTTCGAAGTCGTGCTGTGCCCGATGGGCTACGACCGCAGCGACGCCGTGCGCGAGCAGGCCGACAAGCTGCACGATGAACTGACGGCAGCGGGCATCGACGTGATTGTCGACGATCGCGGCGAGCGTCCGGGCGTGATGTTCGCTGACTGGGAATTGATCGGCGTGCCGCATCGTCTGGTGATCGGCGACCGTGGCCTGAAAGACGGCAAGATCGAGTACCAGGGGCGTCGCGACACGGAAGCGACGCTGCTGCCCGTCGAAGGCGCGGCGCAGACTGTCATCGACAAGATCAACGCAGCGCTCGCGCGCTGATGGGAGCGGACGGTGGAGTACAACTTCCTGTCTGCAACCGTCCTGCTCATACTCATCACTGATCCACTCGGCAACATCCCGCTCTTCATCAACTGTCTGCGGGGTGTTGCGCCTCACCGGCGCATTCGCGTGATTCTGCGCGAAGTCGCCATCGCGTTTGCGATCCTGCTGGTCTTCATGCTCGTCGGCGACCGCTTTTTGCGCATGATGAGTCTCACCGATCTGTCGTTGCGGATCGGCGGCGGGATCGTGCTGTTCCTGATAGCGCTGCGCATGATCTTTCCGCATCCCGATGGCCCGTTCGGCGCTGACACGCGCGCCGCCGAGCCGCTGATCGTGCCGCTCGCGATTCCCGCACTCGCCGGACCGTCGGCGCTCGCGACGGTGATGCTGCTGACGTCGCAGGCGCCGAACAAGATGCTCGAATGGATGGCGGCGCTGACGGTGACGATGATCGTCTGCGCGATCGTGCTGGTGCTCGCGGAGCGCATTCAGCAGTGGCTTGGCGAGCGCACGGTGATGGCGTTCGAGCGGCTGATGGGCCTCGTGCTCGTCGCGATTTCAGTGGAGATGATGCTGGGCGGAATCCGCACTTTCGTGCATCAGCTAGATCACTAGCCGTCGCGGCGGAAAGAACGTAGCAACAAAAAAGCGACCTCGAAGGGTCGCTTTTTTATTTGCAGCTTGAGTCAGCTGGCAGGCAGGTATCAGGCGCCTTCCGTCAAAGCGCGGATCGTCGGCAGGTTGCGCCAGTAACCCTTCGCGTCCATCCCGCAGCCGAACACATAGCGATCCGGCACTTCGAAACCGCAATAGTCCGGGTGCAGCGGCTTGGCCTTCTGCAGAATCTTCTCGCACAGCACCGCGCTCATGAAGCGCTTCGCGCCCATGTCCATGATGCGGTCGCGGATGGCGGCCATCGTCTCGCCTTCATCGAGGATGTCGTCGAGCACCAGCACCACGCGATCCTTCACCGAACCCGACGGCGCCACACGCCATTGCATCTCGGCGCTGCCCTTGATCGCGTTGCGATAGCGGGTGAGGTGGATGTAGTCGAACTCGAGCGGGAAATCGAGATGCGGCAGCAGCATGCCCGTGAACACTGCTGCGCCACCCATCACCGACAGCACGAGCGGAAATTCTTCGGCCATTTCGGAGCGGATGGCGTCGGCCATACGGGTGATGGACGCGTTGACGTCGCTGGCCGAAACGATTTCTTCGGAGTGACTGAAAATGTGGAGAGCTTCTTCGCGATTCATGACGTCTGGCGGGCGGTAACTGTATACATAGTGTGAGAGACAACGACCCTGCGCGCTACAGCATATACCCGCGCCTTGATTCGGCATACGCGCCGGGTCTTGCTGGCCGTCGTGCGCATCTATTTTCGACGAAGCGCACGACCGCCGAAAAAAATCAGCGCATGCCCGGCAACATCCCCTTCATGCCGCGCATCATTTTCTGCAGATTGCCGCCCTTGAGCTTCTTCATCATGGTGCGCATCTGGTCGTACTGGTTCAGCAGGCGGTTCACTTCCTGCACCTGCACGCCCGCGCCCGCGGCGATACGGCGCTTGCGGGTCGCCTTGATGAGGTCGGGCTTGGCGCGTTCCTGCGCGGTCATCGAGTTGATGATGCCTTCCATGCGACGCATCTGCTTTTCGGCCTGGCCCATGTCGGCGCCCGACGCGGCCTGCTGGAACTGCGCCGGCAGCTTGTCCATCAGCGACGACAGGCCGCCCATTTTCTTCATCTGCGAAAGCTGCGCACGGAAATCGTTCAGGTCGAAATCGCCGCCTTTCTTGACCTTGTCGGCGAGCTTTTGCGCGGCCTGAACGTCGACGCCGCGCTGCGCTTCCTCGACGAGGGCAAGAATGTCGCCCATGCCGAGAATCCGGTTCGCCATGCGGTCCGGATAGAAGATTTCGAGGCCGTCGAGTTTTTCCGCGACACCGACGAACTTGATCGGCTTGCCCGTCACGTGACGCACCGACAGCGCCGCGCCACCGCGCGAATCGCCGTCGAGCTTGGTCAGCACGACGCCCGTGAGCGGCAGCGTGTCGTTGAACGCCTTGGCGGTGTTCACGGCATCCTGACCGAGCATCGCGTCGACGACGAACAGCGTTTCAGCCGGATTGAGTTCCTTATGCAGCGCGGCGATTTCGTTCATCATCGCCTCGTCGATACCGAGACGGCCGGCCGTATCGACCAGCAGCACGTCGTGGTAATGACGCTTCGCCCAATCGACCGCGGCGCGCGCGATATCGACAGGCTTCTGGTCGGGCTGCGACGGGAAGAAATCGGCGCCGACCTGTTCGGTCACCGTCTTCAGCTGCGCGATAGCGGCGGGGCGATACACGTCGCACGAGACCGTCAGCACTTTCTTCTTGTACTTCTCGCGCAGGAGCTTGGCGAGTTTGCCGACCGTGGTCGTCTTACCTGCGCCCTGCAGACCGGCCATCAGGATGACGGCGGGCGGCGTGACGGCGAGATTCAGTTCGACGGCCTTGCCTTCGTAGTCGCCGCCGATCACGGCCGTCAGCTCGCGCTGCACGACGCCGACCAGCGCCTGACCCGGCGACAGGCTGCTGAGCACTTCCTCGCCGAGCGCCTTCTCCTTCACCTTGGCGATGAAGTCGCGCACGACGGGCAGCGCCACGTCCGCTTCGAGGAGTGCAAGGCGCACTTCGCGCAGCATCTCCTGGGTGTTCGACTCGGTGAGCCGGGCTTCGCCGCGCAGCGTCTTGACGACGTGCGCCATCCGTTGAGTGAGGTTGTCGAGCATGGGGGCGATGAGCAGTGCGGCCCGTTCTCACCGCGCGAGAGCGGCGGACTTCGTAGGGCCTGGTGTAAACTTCCAATATGGATATTGTACTGTATGCCCTCACTGCGCTCCTGTACGGCGGTTTAGCCGTCGCGGGCTGGCGCGCGCACCGGCAGGCGGCGTCGCAGCCGATGCTCGAAAGCGTGTCTCCGCTTTCTCCCGCCGCGCCGCTGCCGGCGGGCGGGCGAGGGCTGGCGGCAGCATCGGCTGGCATGTCGATGACGACGCGTGTCGTGACGCTCGCCGCACTGCTCGCGCATGGCGTGCTGCTGCACACCACCATCTTCCCGCACGACGCGATGGTGTTCGGTTTCGCGTTCGCGCTGTCGGCGATGTTCTGGCTCGGCGCGGGCATCTACTGGATCGAGAGTTTCTTTTTTCCGCTCGATGGCCTGCGTCTGCTGGTGCTGCCGCTCGCGTGCATCGCGTCGCTGCTGCCGCTCGTGTTCAGCGGCGTGCACGTGCTGTCGTATGCCGCCGATCCGCTCTTCAAGCTGCACTTTCTGATCGCGAACATCGCCTACGGTCTGTTCGTGATCGCCGCGCTGCATGCCATCCTGATGCTGCTCGTCGAGCGTCGTCTGCACGCGATGCGCGGCGGTGCACTCGCGCGTGGTGCCGCGAGCAACAACGGCTGGCTGTCGAGCTGGCTCGACACGCTGCCGCCGCTACTCACGCTCGAGACGCTGCTGTTCCGTCTGATCGGCGCGGGCTTCGTGCTGCTGACGCTGACGCTGGTATCGGGCATCCTGTTCAACGAGCAACTGCTCGACCGCGCGCTGCAACTCGATCACAAGACCGTGTTCGCGCTGCTGTCGTGGGTGATGTTCGGTGCGCTGCTGACGGCGCGTAAAGTGTCGGGCTGGCGTGGTCGCGCGGCGTTGCGCTGGGTGCTGGCGTCGTTCGTCGCGTTGCTGCTGGCGTATGTCGGCAGCCGTTTCGTATTCGAGGTGCTGTTGCACCGTCCTGTGGTCTGAGTGTCATGCGACAAATTTTTCTGCTGATCCTGTTGTTCATCGTCGGCCAGTGGCTGGTGAAGGCGCTGCGTCGCGCCGATGCATCGCGTACTTCGGCGCGCACGGGTGCGGGCGGTGACGCCGCCGCCAACGCGCGGCCGGGCGCTGGCGCTAATGGTCAAACCAGCGGCAAGACTGCGGGCCAGCTCGCCGAGCCGATGATCCGTTGCGCCCAATGCGGCGTGCATGCGCCGAAGAGCGATTCTGTGCTCGTCGCGGGGCAGACCTTCTGTTCGCACGATCACGCGCAGCGTTACGCCGCACGCCCGACGGGCCGCGACGCACGATGACGCAACACGTCAACGCGCGCTTCACCGTCGATGCAAACGGCTGGATCAACGAAGCACGCAAACTGCCGTCGCCGAATTTCGAGGTGCGTCCAGACGGCGCACGTCCCACGTTGATCGTCGTTCACAACATCAGCCTGCCACCGAATGAATTCGGCGGGCCCGGCATCACGGATCTCTTCCTCAATCGTCTCGACTGCGACGCGCATCCGTACTACGACACGCATCTGCGCGGCGTGCGCGTGTCGGCGCATTTCGTGATCCGCCGCGATGGCGGGCTCGACCAGTTCGTGTCGTGCGACGAGCGGGCGTGGCATGCGGGTGCGTCGAACTTCTTCGGACGCGAGCGCTGCAACGACTTCTCGATCGGTATCGAACTCGAAGGCAGTGACGTGTCGCCGTTCGAAGCGGCGCAATATGAGACACTCGCGCCGCTCGTGCAGACGCTTGCCGCGCACTACGCGATCGATTCACTCGCGGGTCACTCGGATATCGCGCCGGGACGCAAGACCGATCCGGGTCCGCATTTCGACTGGCCGCGTTTGCAGCGCGACAGTGCGCTGGCTGATCCGTACTTCCCCTATCTGCATCCGTCCGCACGCAAGCCGATAACGTCGTAAGCGGGTTTCTTTTCTGTGCGCCAGGCAACAGACGACGCAAGCGCATTGTGTTCGCCCCTTCATTTGCCCGACAGCTTTTTCTGACGCGGCCATCGCAAAAGTCAAGATCGTATGACCAAATAAAAGAATTTGCGATGGCTGTTCAGTACACTATACTTCGTGCCGTTAATCAGTTTTTGCACAAGATGTAGTGTTTGTCAGGCGGCGCCCCGCTCCATGAGCATGGCGCCGTCAGCATTACCGGCACTGAAAAATCTGATGCGGCGCAACCAGTTACGAGAACTTGTGCGTCGGCAAATTCGAAGAAAAGGCGCAGCCAAGTGATCGCGACACGCACAACGTTGAAGTACGTCCCGACGGATCTGTCGCATCCGGCCTGTCTGTTTCACGGTTCCCGCTGTTCCTCTTCTTCACCCTCATCGCATGCGTCCGGGGTGGCGCAGCGTTTGTACTAATCCGCGGTAACTCCGCACTATTCCAAGACCAGGAGCTTTGCACATGCAAACCACCGACAACGTGACGACCCGGTTCGAAGGCGCACCCGCTGGCCGCCCCGAAGGGCTCGCTCAGGGCGCTGACGCGCGCGCGCCGCAGACGAGCTACGCCGACTACAAGGTGATCCGTCGCAATGGCAGCGTGGTGTCGTTCGAGCCGTCGAAAATCGCCATCGCCGTGACGAAGGCGTTTCTGGCCGTCAACGGTGGTCAGGGCGCGGCATCGGCACGCGTTCGCGAACTGGTCGAGCAGCTCACGCAGAACGTCGTGCGCGCGCTGGTGCGCAGCCGTCCGAATGGCGGCACGTTCCATATCGAAGACATCCAGGATCAGGTCGAACTCGCGCTGATGCGCACGGGCGAGCACAACGTTGCGCGCGCCTACGTGCTGTATCGCGAGAAGCGCAGCCAGGAACGCAGCCACGAGCCGGAAGTCGCAGCCGGCACCTCGGGCCTGAACGTGACCGACAACGGCATCACGCGTCCGCTGGATATGGCAGCGCTGCGCGGCATCATCGAATCCGCTTGCGCAGGTCTGGGCGATGCAGTCAGCGCCGAGCCGATCGTCACGGAAACGATCAAGAATCTGTACGACGGCGTGCCGATGAGCCAGGTCTACGACTCGGCCATCCTCGCTGCACGCACGATGATCGAAAAGGATCCGGCCTACAGCCAGGTCACGTCGCGCATCCTGCTGCACACGATCCGTCGCGAGATCCTCGAAGAAGAAGTCACGCAAGCCGAAATGGGCGAGCGTTACGCTGAATACTTCCCGCTCTTCATCAAGCGCGGCGTGAACGCCGAACTGCTCGACGACAAGCTCCTGCAGTTCGACCTGAAGCGTCTGGGCGCCGCGCTCGACGCGAACCGCGACCTGCAGTTCGGCTACCTCGGCCTGCAAACGCTGTATGACCGCTACTTCCTGCATAGCGACGGCGTGCGTATCGAAATGCCGCAGGCATTCTTTATGCGTGTCGCAATGGGCCTCGCGCTGAACGAGATCGACCGTGAAGCGCGCGCGATCGAGTTCTACAACGTGCTGTCGTCGTTCGACTTCATGTCGTCCACGCCGACGCTGTTCAACTCGGGCACGCGCCGCTCGCAACTGTCGTCGTGCTACCTGACGACGGTCGACGACGACCTCGACGGCATCTACGAAGCGCTGAAGGAAAACGCGCTGCTGTCGAAGTTCGCCGGCGGTCTGGGCAACGACTGGACGCGTGTGCGTGCGCTCGGTTCGCACATCAAGGGCACCAACGGTAAGTCGCAGGGCGTCGTGCCGTTCCTGAAGGTCGTCAACGACACGGCTGTCGCCGTGAATCAGGGCGGCAAGCGCAAGGGCGCGGTGTGCGCGTACCTGGAATCGTGGCACCTGGACATCGAAGAATTCCTCGAGCTGCGCAAGAACACGGGTGACGACCGTCGCCGTACGCACGACATGAACACGGCGAACTGGATTCCCGACCTGTTCATGAAGCGCGTGCACGAAGGCGGCGACTGGACGCTGTTCTCGCCGTCGACCTGCCCGGATCTGCATGACCTGTTCGGCGCAGAGTTCGAGAAGGCCTACACGGCTTACGAAGAGAAAGCAGCGCGCGGCGAGATCAAGCTGTTCAAGAAGATTCCCGCAGCGCAACTGTGGCGCAAGATGCTGGGCATGCTGTTCGAAACGGGCCACCCGTGGATCACGTTCAAGGATCCGTGCAATGTGCGCTCGCCGCAACAGCACGTCGGCGTCGTCCACTCGTCGAACCTGTGCACGGAAATCACGCTGAACACGAGCGACGCCGAAATCGCCGTCTGTAACCTCGGCTCGGTGAACCTCGTCGCGCATCTGAAGGAACAGGCCGACGGCACGCTCGCGCTCGACCACGACAAGCTCAAGCGCACCATCAGCGTCGCGATGCGCATGCTCGACAACGTGATCGACATCAACTACTACGCGGTTGCCAAGGCGCGTAACTCGAACCTGAAGCACCGTCCGGTCGGCATGGGCATCATGGGCTTCCAGGACTGCCTGCACCTGCTGCGCACGCCGTACGCATCGCAGGAAGCCGTCGAGTTCGCTGACCGTTCGATGGAAGCTGTCTGCTATTACGCATACTGGGCGTCGACGGAACTGGCCGAACAGCGCGGCCGTTATTCGACCTACCGCGGCTCGCTGTGGGATCGCGGCATCCTCCCGCAAGACTCGGTGAAGCTGCTGGCCGACGCGCGTGGCGGCTACGTCGAAGTGGATTCGAGCGAAACGATGGACTGGGCGTCGCTGCGTTCGCGCATCGCCACGCACGGCATGCGTAACTCGAACTGCGTCGCGATCGCGCCGACGGCGACGATCTCGAACATCATCGGCGTGTCTGCATGTATCGAGCCGACGTTCCAGAACCTGTACGTGAAGTCGAACCTGTCGGGCGAATTCACGGTAGTGAACGACTACCTCGTGCGTGACCTGAAGGCGCGCGGCCTGTGGGACGAAGTGATGGTCGCCGACCTGAAGTACTTCGACGGCTCGCTGTCGCGCATCGACCGTGTGCCGGGCGACCTGCGCGCGATCTACGCGACGGCTTTCGAAGTCGATGCAACGTGGCTGGTCGAAGCGGCATCGCGCCGTCAGAAGTGGATCGACCAGGCGCAGTCGCTGAACATCTACATGGCAGGCGCGTCAGGCAAGAAGCTCGACGAGGTCTACAAGCTCGCATGGCTGCGTGGCCTGAAGACGACGTACTACCTCCGCACGATGGCGGCAACGCACGTCGAGAAGTCGACGGTCGCACACGGCGCGCTGAACGCAGTGCCGTCGAGCGACGGCGGCGCGGGTGGTGCTGGCGGCGCAGCAGGTGGCTTCGGTGTTGGCGGCGCGTCGTCGTCGGGTGTGACGGGTGGCTTCCAGGCATCCGCAGCATCGGCTGCCGCAGCATCCGCAGTGCCCGCAGTCGAAGCCGCGCCGGAAGCAGATGGTCCCGTCTGCATGATGCGTCCGGGCGATCCTGGCTTCGAAGAGTGCGAAGCCTGTCAGTAACGCGCAGCGCTTCATATAGTAGTGAGTGGTGAATGAGCCGCCGGCGCTCGCCGGCGGCAAGCAGCAAGCAGTAGATCAGGATCAGCAGCAGGTGATGAGCGGCGTCAATCGAACGCGCCGCTCATCGTGAGACGATGCCGGCGCGGCACGTTGCAGCCGGAAGCGAAGTGCACGGCGACAACACGCGGTGGCAACACAAGGCGCAGCGAGGAACATCGCGTGCTACTCAACTCGTCGACGCGTGCGAGAAAACCCTGAAGCGCGCACGCAGGATGAAGTCGGCGAGAGCGCAACATGAGCGCTGATGCATCGCGTGTCCGACGCACTTCGCACACTTCGCGCGACGCAAGCGAAGCAGCAACGCTTCGAGTCCGGACCAACGCAGCAGCATCGCAAACGCAACGCAGAAGCAACGCACACGCATCACTGAAGCAGCACAGAAGCAATGCTCTTTCGATCGTGCATCGCGCTTCATCGACACACGTTTCGATCGACTCGCAACGAGTGACCTTCACACACTGATGAACAAAGTGTTGTATGTAGGTCGCAACGCGATTCGAAAACAGGATTTTTCATGAGCGGACCCTTTTAACGCTCGTGAAAAGATGGTACAAACCGATCTAAATTGATGGTGACATTTATGCTCAACTGGGATGACGAGATCACTGCCGTAACTCCCTCGAGTGCTTCGCAACAAAACACGTTGCGCAACGCTGCGGGATCGGCTGTCGGTTCGCAAGTCGAAACGCGTTCCGCTCATCAACCTTCCTCGGCTGAAAACATCTTCGCGAACGACTTCGCAGTCGCTCCGCCCGTTCAGCCGGCTGTCGCTTCCGAAGCGCGCGTGAATGTCGCCGACAAGCGCATCATCAACGGCCAGACCGACGTCAATCAGCTGGTGCCGTTCAAGTACAAGTGGGCGTGGGAGAAGTATCTGTCCGGTTGCGCGAACCACTGGATGCCGCAGGAAATCAACATGTCCCGCGACATCGCGCTCTGGAAAGACCCGAACGGGCTGACAGAAGACGAGCGCCGCATCGTCAAGCGTAACCTCGGCTTCTTCGTGACGGCCGACTCGCTGGCAGCGAACAACATCGTGCTCGGCACGTACCGCCACATCACGGCGCCCGAATGCCGCCAGTTTCTGCTGCGCCAGGCGTTCGAAGAGGCGATCCACACGCACGCATACCAGTACATCGTCGAGTCGCTCGGTCTCGACGAGGGCGAAATTTTCAACGCGTATCACGAAGTCCAGTCGATCCGCGACAAAGACGAATTCCTGATTCCGTTCATCCACACGCTGACCGACCCGGCCTTCAAGACGGGCACGCTCGAAGCAGATCAGAAGCTGCTCAAGTCGCTGATCGTGTTCGCGTGCGTGATGGAAGGCCTGTTCTTCTACGTCGGCTTCACGCAGATTCTGGCGCTCGGCCGTCAGAACAAGATGACGGGCGCGGCGGAACAGTACCAGTACATCCTGCGCGACGAGTCGATGCACTGCAACTTCGGCATCGACCTGATCAACCAGATCAAACTCGAAAACCCGCATCTGTGGACGGCTGAGTTCCGCGCCGAAATCCGCGAAATCTTCAAGCATGCGGTCGATCTCGAATATCGTTACGCAGAAGACACGATGCCGCGCGGGGTGCTCGGCCTCAATGCGTCGATGTTCAAGAGCTATTTGCGCTTCATCTGCAACCGCCGTTGCCAGCAGATCGGTCTCGATCCGCTGTTCCCGAACGAGGAAAACCCGTTCCCGTGGATGAGCGAGATGATCGACCTGAAGAAGGAGCGTAACTTCTTCGAGACTCGGGTTATCGAATATCAGACCGGCGGCGCGCTGTCCTGGGAATAACCCAACGCGTCGTGTATGTATTTGATGGGGTTGCCGCTGGCCGTGCCGCGGCAAGTTTGGTGAGGAGCATGATCGCCTGATGCAGAGCGTGCCCGGTGCGCCGTGGATAACCATGGCCTATAAAGATCACAGGCACTTTGCGAACCCTTCAGTGGGATGGGCAAACTTCCCCCCGGAAAAAGCCGTTCGTGAAAATGCGAGCGGCTCGATCAAACGATTAGCGGCGTCGGTATCCGACGCCGACTGGACTTGGCGCGCTGTGCCCGATGATGGCACGGCGCGCCTTACCGTATTCATTAGCGTAAGCGCGCTGGAGCTGCGTACGCCGATGAATAGCCCGCTTTGTAGTGGCCGCCGTGAGAAGCGTCCGCGGGAAGCGGGTTTTGACGAAGGGTGTAGTTTGAACTGACTCACATCTCAAAACCTGAAGGAGAAAATGATGGCACTCGCCAAGAAGAAACCGGCAGCCAAGAAGGCTGCAGCAAAGAAGGTTGTCGCGAAGAAGGCAGCGCCGGCGAAGAAGGCAGCTGTGAAGAAGGTTGCTGCTAAGAAGGTCGCAGTGAAGAAGGTTGCAGTGAAGAAGGTTGCTGCGAAGAAGGCAGCACCGGCGAAGAAGGCAGCTGCGAAGAAGGATGCAGCGAAGAAAGTCGCCGTGAAGAAGGTTGCTGCGAAGAAGGCTGCGCCGGCGAAGAAGGCTGCAGCGAAGAAGGCTGCTGCCAAGAAGGCGCCTGCTAAAAAGGCTGCTGCCAAAAAGGCTGCGCCTGCGAAGACGGCTGCCGCGAAGAAGGCCGCTGCGCCTGCGAAGAAGGCTGCCCCTGCGAAGAAGGCTGTGTCGAAGAAGGCAGCACCTGCTCCGGCTGCGCCCGCTGCTTCGACGGCGCCGGCTGCTACGGTGAAGACGGCTCTGAACCCGGCAGCGGCATGGCCGTTCCCGACGGGCAGCCGTCCGTAATCGTTTGACGCACGTCAGTGCGTTGTTTGACTGAGCAGTAGTGCTCAGTTGGGCTTGATCCCGTTGCCAGGGAACTGGTGGCGGGATTTTTTGTTTTTTGGGGTTTGGGTTTGGTTTGTCTTCGACGGTGTTGGGGTTGGGCGTTGGTTGGTCGATGGTCGGGCGATGGCATCCGCGATATGACTTCCCCCTTCACGCGTCGCCCCTGTGCGGGGCAGCACCTACTTTTCTTTGCCGCGGCAAAGAAAAGTAGGCAAAAGAAAGCCGCTGAAC
>NZ_QBUY01000142.1 GCF_003121405.1 Paraburkholderia sp. C35
CCCCCCCCCCACTCGCCAATACCCGAACCGTTTTCGCCACCCCTCATCCCAAAATCCCTCGACAGCACCTCACCGCCAACCATTTTTCCCAGAAAAACACAACCAGGAGGAACTCTGAGAGATAATGTCGGTCCACAAGGGGTCGTGTGGCGGTTCCACGGCTGGTCTCCAGACACGATCAGCCCACAAAACCCGCCGACACACCGCGCCACAAGGCCATCAGGCAAACGCCTGCAGGACCGCATACGGCGCAGGCCGTGATGCAATCCGCATCCCCCGTTTCCCGCCTCACTGAAACCGCGCTGCGCGTTGCCCGCGCACCGTTCCAAGGAGGCGCTTTGCCAGAAAATTGCGCATGCAGACATCCAAAAACCGTCTGATCGAGCTGGACTTCTTCCGAGGGCTGGTTCTTTTATTTATCGTCGTCGACCACATCGGCGGCAGCATCCTGTCGCGCGCGACGCTGCACGCATACGCGCTGTGCGACGCAGCTGAAGTGTTCGTGTTCCTCGGCGGATTCGCCACGGCCACGGCCTACGCGTCGCTCGCGAAGCGCCACACGGAAGCCGACGCGCGTAACCGCTTCTTCAAGCGCTCGCTCGAGTTATATAGGGCGTTTCTGATCACAGCCGTCCTGATGCTGGTGGTCAGCGCGGTGATGAGCGCGTTCAGCATCGACGCGCCCAACATGGCCACGACCGATCTCGACGACATGATGGACACGCCCGCCGCGGTGCTGCGCGACATCCTGCTGTTCCGCCGTCAGCCGTATCTGGCGTCCGTGCTGCCCATGTACGCGTTCTTCGCGTTTGCCGTGCCCGCCATCCTGCCGCTCGCGCGCAGCAAGCCATGGCTGCTGCTGGCGGGCAGCCTTGCCGTGTGGGCGATTGCGCCGTCGATGCTGCCGCATCTTCCCGTCGCTGAAGACGCGCAATGGGACTTCAACCCGTTCGCGTGGCAGTTGATGTTCGTGCTCGGCGTGATCGCGCAGACACAGCCCGTCTATCAGCGCACGAGCGCGCACCGCTACGGCTGGCTGGTCACCGTGCTCGCCTGCGGCATCATCGCGGCCGCGGCGTATTTCAAGCTGTTCGTGGAAGTGGGGCCGCTTGACAGCAGCATGAAGCAGAATCTGTCGTGGCTGCGCGCGGTGAATTTCCTCGCGATCGCGTGGATTGTCGCGAATATGGTGCGCATGGGTTGGGCAAAGGCGATCGCTGAGCGTTTGCCGTGGATCGGCCTCGTCGGGCGCAAAGGCCTGCTGTGTTTCGTCGCCGGTACCGTGATCTCGCTGGTCGTCGACTCGCTGCTCTATACGGCCACCGACGGCTATCTGAACGTGCCGCTCGGCCTCCTGGCCGATGCCGTCGCGATCGGCTCGCTGTTCGCCGTCGCGAGGATGTCCGCGCCGATCTCGCGCGCACTGACGTTGCGTCTGCGCGGATCAGGCCCGGCCTGAGCGGGAGCCGCTCAGCGCTCGACCCACTCGGTCCACAGCACCATCAGCACCGTCATCAGCGCCGGGCCGACGAACAGCCCGAGCAGCCCGAAGGTCTCCGCGCCGCCGAGTATCCCGAACAGCACGAGCAGAAACGGCAGGCGCGCGGAATTGCCAATCAGCACGGGCCGCACGAAATGCTCGGCGACGAACGCTACGACAAAGCCGAACACGGCCAGTCCAACCGCCGGCACCAGCGCGCCTTGCGTGATGAACAGCCACAGCGCCGCACCGCAGAACACGACAGGCGCGCAAAACGGCAGCATCGCCGCGATCGCCGTCACGAACGCGAGCAACGCGGCGTGCGGCACGCCCGTCACCATATAGGCGAGCAGCAACAGCGCGCCCTCGCCGATTCCGACCACCACCAGCCCCGACACCGTCCCACGCACAGCCGCCGCCATCCGTTCGACCAGGTGCATGCCGTCATAGCCGAACGCTCGCCGCACGCCCTTCATCAGTTCGCCGGACAGCTTCGGCCCCGCCTGAAAGATCACGAACAGCGTCACGAGCATAAAGCCGAACAGCATCAGCGCATGCGCGGCGCGCGCGCCGAAATGCCGGCCGAACGTAACCACGGCGCCGCCGTGCAAACCCTTCATCGCCGGCGAATCGCGTAGCGGCTGCGTCAGGTTCTCCTGCCACCAGCTCGCGATCTGCCCCGCGCCAAACGGCAGATGCTGCACGAAATCCGGCAACGGAATGCCGTTCTCCTGGACGTTGTGCGCCCATTCGATCACGTCGTGCGCCTCGGCCGCTGCCTGCGCAATACCGATCCCGACAGGCAGCAGAAACAGCAGACCGATCGCGATCGTCAGCACAGTGGCAAGCAGCGTCGAGCGCCCCTTGAACAGCCTGTGCTCTTCGATGCGGTGAAACGCCGGCCACAGCGCGATCGCGATCACACAGGCCCACGCGATGGCCGGCACGAAGTCGCGGATCACCCAGATTGCCAGCGCCACCATCACCGTATACAGCGCAACAGCGGCGATTCGCTGCATCTTGCGGCGATTCGGCAGGTCGGCTTCGGATGGAACGTCGGGGGGGCGCTGGTTCATGTGACCTCAAAGATGAATCCCGATGCGCATTTAACATTCGCGCATCGCAATGATGTTGCAGACAGAAACGGTGACGGCAATGCTGAGCATGCGCGATTCCCGCCTGCCTAACCGTTCATCTTAAAGGATGCCGCCGATCCCCGTAGACCACGACAATTGATCGCGCCCTTTTCTGCCGTTCATACAACAGTTCGTTGCATATTTGCGTGTAATCGCTATGACGGGGCGCAAAACCTTTTCTTACCGTCCGCGCATAGGGTCGCCATCTGATTATTGCGGAATCGGGAACAGTGTTTCTACGCGGGCACAATGGCTCTCACGCGCGCGCGGGTCTACATTCGGCACACCACAACTACGGAGCCGACCATGACGACCCTGGACTGTTTACCGTTGATCGGCGCCAACGGGTTGCGCATCGAGATTCTCGAGCACTCTGACACGACCCTGGTGATCCGCTGGGTCGAACCCGGCCGCTGCCATTATGGAGAGCAACGCTGGCGCCGGCGTTCTGCGCATACATCCGGCACTTGCGCCGTTTCACGCCGCAAGATTCGCCGCGGCGACGCCGTCTTCAAGCCAGCGGAACGCCCCGCCCCGGCCAACGCCTCCGCGATGATCGCGGCCGAAGTGCTCGAACACGCGCTCGCCGCATAACCGACGTTTCTGGCAACAATCGACTGCCCAGCTTCCCGACGATACACACGCCCAACCCGAAGACTGTCCGTTACTTCGCCGCGTGAGCAATCAGAAAGCGGCACACTTCGCGATGCATCCATTGCACGCCCGGACTGGTCGCCAATGCGCGCCACGCGCCGTGCACGAGGCCGGTGCCAACGGGCGCATGCGCCTGCCCGCCCGCCGCAAGGATGCGTTCGGCAAACACGCGGGCGTCGTCGCACAGCGGGTCATGTTCGACGCCTATCGCGAGCACGGGCGGCAATCCATCATAACGTGATGCTTCGAGCGGAACGGTCCACGCGTGATCGCGCTCGTGTCCGCCCCAGTAGAGCGCGCCGTAGCGGCGCACATCGGCGAGCGTGAGCATCGGTGCGCCGGCATGCGTGTCGCGCGACGGCAATTGCGGTTCGAGGCCGAGCATCGGATAAACCAGCGCGACGCCGCTCACGTCCACGGTTCCCTCGTCGCGCAGACGCAGCGCAACGCTCGCCGCGAGCGTGCCGCCTGCGCTGTCTCCCGCGAGTTGCAACGTGCCCGGCAGCGGACCAAACGGCAAACGGCCGTCCAGCGCGGCCCGCGCGACGGCGAGGCAATCTTCGTGCGCGGCAGGCGCGGGATGCTCCGGCGCAAGCCGGTAATCGACTGCCACGACGCACAGGCCCGTATCGGCGGCGATGCGCGCGGTGATCAGATCGTGACTGTCCAGCGATCCGAGCACGAACCCGCCGCCGTGGAAGAACAGCACCGTGCCTCGCGATTGAGCGCGGTCCGCGGGTGCATACAGCCTGATCGCGAACGCGTGGCCATCGGCCGATATCAAACGTGCGTCTTGCGTCGTCACACCGTCGGGCAAAGGCGGCGTGAACGCTGCCGCAGCGCGCGCATACATCGCCCGCTGTTCGGCGAGCGTCGCGGCGCCACGGTCACCCTCGTAGAACCGCGACGTGCGTTCGATAAAGGCAAGCATCTCAGGTTCAAGCATGCCGCGTGCTCCGTTCTTGTATTGTTCGTCGATGCACGCCCACGCCAGTGGCGCTACTTGCGCGTCCGCCCCGGCAATCCAATCACACGCCCCGCGTACTGCGCGGCAGGCAGCGCGGCTTGTGCCTCGACGAGCGCACGCACGCGCGCCTCGACATCGCTGTCGAATACGGCCGAACGCGGGCCGCTGGTATCGATATGGATCAACATCTGCTCGCCCGCTGCGACGGGTTCATCGCCATCGCCGGCGAACATTTCGAGGTACAGGTGCATGCGCTTGGCGTCATGCGCAAGCACGCGCATCTCGGTGCGCACCTGCGCGCCTTCCTTGATTTCGTGCAGATAGTTGATATGCGCTTCGAGCGTATAGATCGAACGGCCACGCGCTTTCCGAACGGTGTCGTCCAGCCCGATCTGATCGATCAGTGCATCGGTGGCGAAGCTGAAAATCAGCATATAGAACGCGTCGCGCAGATGGCCGTTGTAATCGACCCACTCCGCGCGCACGACGTCGTGATAGGCAGGCAATTCCGCGTATCGCGGCATGGCGAATGTCTCCGTCGCGTCGAATGAGGTGCTGCGCGCGCGGAACAGTGCCTCGACGTCCCGCGCACGCACAGATATTACGCGACCTTATTCGTCGGCACGCAAACCATGACGCGCCTTGGTATCGGCAATCGCCGACAGCACGCTGGTAATGCATTCGTCGCGGTAACGCTCGAGCTGCTTGATCGAACGCTCACCGACCTGTTCGGACGTGCCGTCCACCACGCGATCGATCAGCTGATCCGTCAGCTTCGGCGCGATCAGCTTGGTCCACGGCAATTCCAGCGCCGGCCCGAATTGCTGCATGAAATGACGCATGCCTGCATCGCCGCCCGCCAGCGTATAGGTCAGGAATGTGCCCATGAAGGACCAGCGAATCCCCGCGCCAAAACGGATCGCATCGTCGATTTCTCCCGTCGTCGCCACGCCTTCATCGACCAGATGCAGTGCCTCGCGCCATAGTGCTTCGAGCAGACGGTCGGCGATAAAGCCCGGCACTTCCTTGCGAACATGCAGCGGCCGCATGCTGAGCGCGCGATAGATGCCGATGGCTGCGTCGATGGTGGAAGGCGCGGTTTGCTCTCCGCCCAACACTTCAACCAGCGGCAACAGATACACGGGATTGAACGGATGCCCGACGATGCAGCGCTGCGGATGCAATGCACGCGCATAGAAGTCAGTAGGCAACAAACCCGAAGTCGACGACGCGATGATCGCATCGGGCTTCGCGGCGCGGCTGATCTGCTCATGCAACGCGAGCTTCAATTCTTCGCGCTCGGGCGCACTTTCCTGAATGAAGTCAGCTTCGGCGACGCATGCTTCGATCGTCTTCACAAAGCGCAAGCGTTCCTGCGAAGCGCCCGGCGCAAGCCCGACACGTTCGAGCGCCGGCCATGCATTCGCGACGTTGTCGCGCAACTGCTTTTCAGCACCGGGAGCGGGATCCCACGCGATCACGTCGAGCCCATGCGCGAGCGCTCGCGCCACCCAACCACTGCCGATCACGCCTGCGCCGATTGCTGCAAATGTCCTGATGTCGGTAATCACTGCCATTGCCGATAATCCTCTGAGATTGTTCCAAGCGAAACGTGTATGGCTAAGCGAATTGCTCGACGGCGCGCTTTTCGAGCAACCGTTCGCCCCGCGCGCGCAAGCCAAGCTTCTTGCGGCCTTCCGCGGGGGTCAGCGCGCGGCCACCCAGCCGTTCGATGATCTCGATTGCGCGCGTCACGAGCGACCCGTTGCTGGCAGGCACGCCACGGTCGAGCCAGATGTTGTCTTCGAGTCCCACACGTACGTGGCCGCCGAGCAGCATCGCTTGCGCGACCATCGGCATCTGCATGCGGCCGATGCCGAAACCCGCCCATTGCGCGCCTGCCGGCAGGTTGTCGACCATCGCTTTCATGGTCGTGGTGTCGGCGGGTGCGCCCCATGGAATGCCGAGGCACAGCTGAAACATCGGCGGCGCGTCGAGCAGTCCTTCTTTCAGCAACTGATTGGCAAACCACAAATGGCCCGTGTCGAAGATCTCCAGTTCAGGCTTGACGCCGAGTTCCTGAATGCGCTTTGCGCCTGCGCGCAATTGAGCGGGCGTCGACACATAGATATAGTCACCGTCGCCGAAATTGAGCGTGCCGCAATCGAGTGTGCAGATCTCGGGCAGCAGTTCTTCGACATGCGCAAGCCGCGTCAGGCCACCCACCAGATCCGTACCGGCGCCGAAACGCATCGGGTCTTCGCCTGGGCCGATTTCCAGATCGCCGCCCATGCCCGCCGTCAGATTGATGATGACGTCGGTATCCGCCGAGCGAATGCGATCGACCACTTCACGGTACAGATTCGGATCGCGGCTGCCCCGGCCCGTTTTCGGATCGCGCACATGGCAGTGCGCAACGGTTGCACCTGCTCTCGCGGCTTCGATCGCGGCATCGGCGATCTGCTTCGGCGTAACGGGAATGGCGGGATGCTTGCCGACGGTATCGCCTGCACCCGTGACGGCGCAGGTCACGATCACTTCATGGTTCATGCTGCACTTCCTGTCGATAGTGGGATTTCAAAGATCAACGATCAAACATCAAAGACCGAGATACGCCTTGACCGCCGGCAAACCGTCCTTGCCGTCGTAGGTCTTCACACCCGCGAGCCATTCATCGAGTACTTGCGGGTTCTTTTTCAAATAGGCTTTAGCAGCGTCGGTAGGCTTTTCCTTATTCATGACCGACTGCATCACGACGTTCTCGAGTTGCGTCGTAAAGCGCAGATTGCTCACGAGCTTTCCTGCATTCGGGCAGCGCGTCAGAAAATCAGGCGACGTCAACGTATAGACGCGTGCTTCGCCATCGTTCGGACCGAATACGCCATCGCTGCCACTCAGGTATTTCATATCGATCTGAATGTTCATCGGATGCGGTTGCCAGCCGAGAAAGACCACCCATTTCTTCTCACGCACCGCGCGATCCACCGTCACCAGCATGCCCGCTTCGCTCGATTCGATGAGCTTGAAACCGCCGAGTCCGAATTGATTCGTCGCGATCATCTTCTGGATCGCGGCGTTTGCGCTGCTGCCCGGTTCGATGCCATAGATCTTCCCGTCGAGTTCCGCGCGATGCTTCGCGATATCGGCGAACGTCTTCAGGCCTGCGTCGTATTCATAGGCAGGCACGGCGAAGGTTGCCTTCGCGCCTGTGAGATTCGGCGGCTGCAACACGTTGATCGATTTCGCTTCCACGAACGGCGTGATCGCCTTCTCCTGCACGGGCCACCAGTAACCAAGCGAGACGTCGAGCTGCTTGCTCTTCAAACCGGCAAACGAAATCGGCACGGACGCCACCGTCGTCACCGGCTGATAGCCAAGCCCTTCGAATACCGTCGATGCCAGCGCCGTCGTCGACGTAATGTCGGTCCAGCCGATATCGGCGAAATGAACGGCGCGGCAGCTTGCCGGATCCTGAGCGAGTGCGGGCAGCGACAGCGAAGCCAGCAGGCCCGCAAGACAGGCTGAAACGGCTTTGATGATCAACTTCATGACGATCCCCTTCGATACGGCTCGTAATGTTCTTGAACGCCCGCTGACGGGCGGCGAATGGTGAGACGACCTGGAAAGACTCGATGTGCATCAAAGGTACAAATCCATAATCCGGCAAAATCGACCGCCAGCGACGCCTTCTTGCTTGCCAGCGACCATGAGGGAAAACCACCATGCATCGCCATGATTGGTGCGCTGCGCCATCGCGTGCGGAATTTTGTCGGCTTGCCGCATTGCATGCTGCTTGCTACGCTCGCCGGATTCGACGAATCCGGTCAACCCTGACACCGAGAAGATCTGGCGATGCCCGAAGATATTTCGTTTCTGCTGCTGCCGGGCTTTTCCGCCATCGGCTTCATGTCGGCCATTGAGCCTTTGCGCGTGGCGAACCGCTTTCGCGAGAACCTGTACCGCTGGCATATCCTCAGCGTGGACGGCGCGCCCGTGGCGGCGAGCAACGGTATTTCGATGAATGCAGAAGCGGCATGCGGCGATGTCGATGACGCGCGCACGGTGTTCATCGTCGCGGGCTTCGATCCGCTCGCGTGCTACAGCCGCGCACTCGGCGACTGGCTCAAACGGCTAGACCGCAAGCAAGCGACGCTCGGCGGCATCGATACAGGCGCATTCATTCTGGCGGAAGCAGGACTGCTGCGCGACACGGATAGCGTGACCTTGCACTGGGAGGCGGTCTCCGCATTCCGCGAGCGCTATCCATCCGTCGACGCCAGCGAAGAGCTATTCGAAATCGGCGCGCGGCGCATTACGTGCGCGGGCGGCACCGCATCGATCGACATGATGCTCGATCTGATCTCGCGCAGTCATGGCGCGGCGCTCGCTTCGTCGATCTCTGAGCAGTTCGTTGTCAGCCGCATCCGCCAGCGTTCCGATCATCAGCGCATGGAAATTGCCGCGCGTTACGGCGTACACAACCGCAAGCTGATTCAGGTGATCGGCGTGATGGAACAGAACATGGAAGAACCGCTGGCGCCCGCCGATCTCGCACAGGAAATCGGCGTCACGCGCAGGCAGCTTGAGCGGCTTTTCTGCTCATCGCTCAAGGACACACCAACGCATTTCTATCTGCAATTGCGGCTCGATCGCGCGCGCGAGTTGTTACGGCAAACGGATATGTCGATTACGGCCATCTGCGTGGCATGCGGTTTCGAATCGCCGTCGCATTTCTCGCGGACCTATCGCGCGCGCTTCGGCACGAGCCCACGCAGCGACCGGACGCCGCTGCATCATGGCGCGGGCGGCACTGTCGTTCAGACACGAGAAGCCGCACTGCCTTGAGTCGCTCTGCCTGAGCCATTGCGGATCAGGCAGAGCAAAAGCACTCGACAGGATCAGAACGAATGGCGCATGCCGATACGCACATCGGACTGCGTCGTCGTGGTGGAAGGCGTGAAGCTATAGCCGATCACGGCATCCACGCCACTCGATGCCTTCAGATAGTCGCCTGAAATATAGACATCGGTACGCTTGGAGAGCAGATAGTGGGCGCCGAGCGAACCCTGGTTCCAGTGGTGCCCTTCGAAGTTCGTGTACTGGTAGCCGCCAATCAGGCTGAATGCAGGCGTAACCTGCCAGCTCGCACCGCCTTCGCCCACCTTCATGTGCGAGGTGACGCCGAGACCCTTGATGGTCGTATAGGTGAAGTTGCCCATCAGCGTCACGTTGCCGATCGCATAGCTCGAACCGATGCCAAACGTGCCCTGCTTGTCGACGGGAAACGCGTTGCTTGAAAAGAGATCCGTGCGCGCGCCCGTCGCCGGATCGACCGTAACCGTTTGCTGACCGAGGAAGGTGTGCACGCCTAGCATGGCGTACGGATCGAATGCATAGATGCCGTGCGGATCGTTCAACTGCGTATAGGCTGCGCCCATGGTGAACGGACCATTCGCATAGTGTGCGCCGACACTCCACGCACTGTCCTGATGGAAATTGCCCGCAACATTGCCAAAGGAGTACATGCCGCCAAACATAAAGCCCGCAAACTCATTCGACAGGAACTTCACCGCATTAGGCAGGCGGTCGCCGTTGAAACGGTCGAAGTCACCCTGGTGAATCGCATAGCCACTTCCCCACGCCGAGACGTTGTACAGGTACACCATCTCTTCCGTCATATCCAGCTGATTACCGAAAGACAGCGTGCCCCACTGGTTCTTCAGGCCCACATAGGCCTGGCGTCCAAACATCGTGCTGCCGAAGCCCAGTTGCCCATTGCCCAGGTGAAAGCCGTTTTCGAGCACGAACACCGCTTGCAGGCCGCCGCCGAGATCTTCCGTACCTTTGATGCCAAAGCGATTGCCGTATGAAATGCCGTCATCGAACTTCACTACATGCGACCCGCCTGTATTGTTGACCCAGGTAATACCCGCGTCGAGAACCCCATACAGCGTCACGCTGCTTTGTGCATGACTCGCATTCGAAACGCCGGCGAGCGCGAGTGCGACGCCTGTCAGTGCTGCGGCATTCAGCTTTTTCATTGTGTGGTTCTCTCTTGCCTGACTTGAGGGGGAAAAGGATGCGAAGAAGACGACGCGGCCTGTGCACTTCGCATGACGATCAATGCACAGTACAAATCCATTTTTCAGGCAACTCGACCAAACACGACACACTTTGGTCTGTTAGCGACACGCAAGGAAAATAGCGATGCGGTATGCAAAAGAAAAGCGCGCAGTTCTCGAAAGAACTGCGCGCCGTTTAACTTTCCAGGTACTGCTTCAATGAATTCCGAGTTGCGCCTGCACTGCCTGCAATCCGTCTGCGCCACTCGTAGTCGTCACGCCTTTGAGCCAGTCATTTAACAAACCAGGATTACCCTTTAGTGCATTCGACGCTGCCGTATTGATATCCACCTTGTTTTGCAGCACATTCGTGATGATCTGGTTCTCGAGATCGACGTTGAATGTCAACTGCTGGAAGAGTCTGGCGAGATTGGTGCACTGCCCCGCAAAGCCTGGGCGTACAACAGTATTCACTGTCGCGCCACCATAGTTCGGTCCGAAATAGCTGTCGCCGCCCGACAAATAGGTCAAATGGAACTTCGTGTTCATCAGATGCGGTTCCCACGCAAGGAACACGATCCATTGCTTGTCGCGCACCGCACGCTCGACTTGCGTGAGCATACCCGTTTCACTCGATTCGACAATCTTCCAGTCACCCAGCCCGAATGCCTTATCCGCAAGCATCTTCTTGATGTTCTGATTGGCGGGCGCGCCTGGCTCGATGCCATAGATCTTGCCGTTGAACTGATCGGCGTGTTTGACAAGATCGGCGAAAGAGTGCACGCCTGCTGCCGCGACATAATCAGGAACGGCCAGCGTGAACTTCGCATTGGTCAGGTTTGCATGTAGCACGTCGATCGAATGTTCATCGACAAACGGCTTGACGAGCGGTCCTTGTGCCGGCATCCAGTTGCCGAGAAACACGTCGATTTGCCCTTTTTTAATCCCCTGGTACGTAATCGGCACGGACAGATTCGACACGTTCTGCTGATAACCCAGTGCTTTCAGCAATACACCCGTGACTGCGTTGGTCGCGTCGATATCGGTCCAGCCGGGGTCGGCCATGCGGACCTGCGTACAGCTTTGCGGCTCTGCCGCATTAGACGTTCCCATCATAGCCGTCGCGCATGCAGCCAGCATAAAGACGACTTTCGCAAGCGAACTTCTCCAGCGTATGTTCATCGTGGACTCCTGTAATTGAAATGTTCTCCCGCTTACCTGTTGTCTAGCGCGTCGTCACACGTGGATAACGCGCCATCGCTTCGAGCGTATCGAGTTCGATGTGATTGCGCATATAGCGCTGGCTTGCATCGTTGAACGGCTGCCAGTCCCATGAGCGGATAGCGCCTTGCGTCGTCGCTTCGAAATGAAACTTGCGGCGGCGCTGGCTCGCGAGCACCGCCTGGTGCAGTGCGGGAATGTTCCAGCGTTGCGCGATCTCATTGCGGAACGCTTCGACCAGTGCGGCCACGTTGGAATCCTGCGCGAGATTCACACGCTCTTGCGGGTCGCTTGCGAGATCGTAAAGCTGATCGGGATCGACGGGCGTATGAATGAACTTGTACTGGCCGCGCCGGATCATCAGCATCGGCGCAATGGCGCCTTCTGCAAAGTACTCGACAATCGCCTCATCGTGACCGCCGTCGCTTTGCAGATGCGGCACGAGACTGCGTCCATCGACTGCATCGGGCCACTCCATGCGACGCATACCCGTCGCCATTTCAACGAGCGTCGGTAGCAGATCCACATGCGAAACAGACGCCGCCACACGGTGCGCGCGGTACTGCTTCGGCGCATGCACGATCAGCGGCACGCGCACGCCGCCTTCGAAACACGTCATCTTGTACCAGAGGCCGCGCTCGCCAAGCATTTCGCCATGGTCCGACGTGACGATCACGATGGTGTCGTCGGCAAGTCCCGCTGCCTTCAGCGTGTCCAGAATGGCACCGAACTGCGCATCCACGTAGGAGAGCGCACCGTAATAGGCATGCCGTGCGTCGCGGATCTGTTGCTCGGTCGGCGGTGTGAGATCCGCTTCGTAGACATCGCGCAAACGCTTCGAATGCGGATCGCTTTCTTCTCGCGTCAGCGTCACGCGCGGCATGTCGATCTCCTCGCCGCGGTACATATCCCAGTACTGCTGCGGAATCGCGTAAGGATCATGCGGGTGCGTGAGGGAAGCAACCAGACAGAAAGGCCGCGCGTCGCCGCCTGCCGCGCGCTCGCGCACGATGTCGTAGAGCTTTTGACGCGTGGTGTACGTGACCTCATCGTCGAAATCGAGTTGATTGGTGCGCACACATGGACCTGCATCGAGCACGGAACTCATGTTGTGATACCAGCTAGGACGCACGTCCGGGCGATCCCAGTCCGGCACCCAGCCGAAATCGGCGGGATAGATGTCGGTGGTCAGGCGCTCTTCGAACCCATGCAACTGGTCGGGTCCGCAGAAATGCATCTTGCCGGAAAGTATCGTCCGATAGCCGGATGCGCGCAGGTAATGCGCAAAGGTCAGCGTTTGCGCCGGCAATTCGGCGGCGTTATCGTAAGCGCCGATGGCCGCGGGCAGTTTGCCTGCCATCATCGAAAAGCGCGACGGTGCGCACAGCGGGCTGGCGCAATACGCGGAATCGAACACCACGCCTTCTCTGGCGAGCGCGTCGATGCGCGGCGTCAGCGAGACCTGATTGCCATACGCGCGCAGCGCGAACGGCGTCATCTGGTCCGCCATCAAGATAACGATATTCTGCTTTGTATTAAGGTTCATGAGCGGGGCGGATTAGAATCATAGGATTACGCTTCGCAGCGCGGTCTTTCGTTCCAGTGCCGCGCATGCACTTCGTCTGCACTTCACTATTGCCGCTCATTAAACCGTTGTGAAGGCGGCGTGCGCTTATCGGCCCATAAGGGGATGTTATGCCGGCACCAGACCGTCTTCCGCCCATGCAGACGCTATCGGCCTTCGAATCGGCTGCGCGCCTTGCCAGCTTCACGGCTGCCGCACGCGAGCTCGGCTCGACGCAGCCCGCCGTGAGCCAGCGCATCGTGCAACTCGAAGAAGACCTCGGCGCACCGCTGTTCGAGCGCGGCCATCGCGGCGTGTCGCTGACGCCCGAAGGTACGTTGCTCTACGAAGCCGTGCGCAGCGGCCTCGATACGATCCGCGAAGCCACCGCCGATATCCGCGCGCGCCGCGCCACGGGCGCATTGACCATCCTCACCGACGCCGGCTTCGCCACCTACTGGCTGATGCCGCGCCTCGCGCGCCTGAAGGCCTCGATGCCGGGCGTCAACGTGAAAATCGTCACCTCGCAACTCGGTTACGATCCGCACCGCGATCATGCCGACATCGCCATCGCATTCGGCGACGGACATTGGCCTCCCTGCACGTCCACGCGTCTTTTCGCTGAAGCCGTCACACCCGTCTGCTCGCCCGCATTCCGCGATCAGCATCCTGCCATCACCGCGGCCGCCGGCCTCGCCACTCTGCCCCTGCTGCACGTTCAACCCACCGAACCCGAACGCTGGCTCGCCTGGAACACGTGGTTCGCCGCGCACGACCTGAGCGCCCCGGAAGACAGCCAGGGCATGATGTTCAACAGCTATTCACTGGTCGTGCAGGCCGCGCTGATGGGCCAGGGCGTCGCGCTCGGCTGGACACCGTTGACCGACGAACTGATCGCCGCCGGCCCGCTCGTGCGCCTGCTGGACGCGCCCGTCCCCACCGCGCGCGGCTACTACCTCGTCTGCCCGCGCACGCGCCCCGCGCCCGCCGCTGTGCCCATCTTCCGGCGCTGGCTGTTCAACGAACTGATCGACCTCGACGAGCCCGCGCACGCCTGACGTTCCGATACTACGAGCACGGCGCATCGGTTCTATGCGCGCGCGATTTGGGCTGATTTACTTGATCATCCCGCTTGCCGCGCGTTGCTGCGCTGCGCCACACGACGACTGACGCGGCCACGCGGGACTCCCACATCGAATGACAGAGGAATCCGCATGCCCGCCACCGACCGTCCCCAGCAGTTCGCGCTGACTCTTTCCTGCCCGAGCGCCGCCGGCCAGGTTGCCGCCGTCGTTGGCTTTCTCGATCGGCATCACTGCTATATCGACGAACTGACGGTGTTCGACGACGACATCAGCACGCGCTTTTTCGTGCGCTGCGTGTTCCACGGCGTGACGAACGACGCGCACGCGCCGCTGCAGATCGACGCGTTGCGCCACGAATTCCGCCCCATCGCCGCCGACTTCGACATGACATGGGCGTTGCACGATCTCGACACGCGGCCCAAGGTGCTGATCATGGTGTCGAAGCTCGAGCATTGCCTCGCCGATCTGCTGTTCCGCTGGCGCATGGGCGAACTGAAGATGGATATCGTCGGCATTGCGTCGAATCATCCCGACTTTGCGCCGCTGGCTGCGCAGCATGGCCTGCCGTTCCATCACTTCCCGATCACGGCTGACACGAAGCATCAGCAGGAAGCGCAGATTCTCGATCTGTTTGACTCGAGTGGTGCTGAACTGATGATTCTCGCGCGCTACATGCAGATCCTCTCCGATGAAACGAGCCGCAAAATCTCGGGCCGCGCGATCAACATCCATCATTCGTTCCTGCCCGGCTTCAAGGGCGCGCGCCCCTATCATCAGGCGCATGCGCGCGGCGTCAAGCTGATTGGCGCGACGGCGCATTTCGTGACCGACGATCTCGACGAAGGCCCGATCATCGAACAGGAAGTGCAGCGCGTCGATCATTCGTATGGACCGGAGCGCATGCTGGCCGTAGGCCGCGACGTCGAATGCATCACGCTGGCGCGCGCGGTGAAAGCCTTCGTGGAACGACGCGTGTTCATCAACGGCGACCGCACTGTCGTGCTTTAAAAAAGGCGCCGCCGCGTTGCAATGCAGACGCGGCGGCTTACTTTCACACATTCACACTTTCACGCGCGAGCGCTCAGAGAAACGGTTTCGCCAGATAGTGCGAGAACCACACGACAAACACGGCTAGCAGCAACGCACCGTACGGCAGCAAACCACGCAGTCCCGCAGGCCGCAACCCGCCCTGCCATTCCATATCCTGTTGCATGCGTGCAGGAAAGCGTCCACGGTCCTGCCAGTAGTGGCGGAACATGAACACGGGCACGATCAGCAGCATCGCGATCAGGCCGTTTCGCATCGTGCCCACGCCCTGCATGTCCGCACCTGCACCGATGAACGCGAGATCCAGATAGCCGCACAATGCACCCGCCGCGAGCAGCCATGCGGGGCAACGGAACGGCCGGTCCGCGTCCGCACGATCGAGCCGGTGAATCCAGCCCGATTGCAGATTCAGGAACACAAAGATCATGTAGCAGACGTTCGAGATCGACAGCACTGTCATGTAGTCCGACATCAGCAGCAGGATCAGATTGAAGCCGAGATCGGTCCACATCGCGCGCGTCGGTGCGCCGTGTTCATTGACGTGTGACAGATACTTCGGCAGCCAGCCGTCGACCGATGCCTGATACAGCGTGCGCGACGAGCCCATCATCGACGTCATCACGATCAGCAGGATGGTCAGCATCAGCATGATGACGACCACGTCGAACACGATCGCGCCGCCGCCGACCATATGCGCCATGGCGGCTGCAACGCCCGTGCCGTCGGCGATCTTCGGATCGAGCATGCCCTTCGTGCCTAGTACGCCCTGAAACGCGAGCGGCACCAGCGTCATGATCAGCAGGCACGCCATGCCGGACCAGAAGATGGCCTTCACGGTATCCGTGCGTGGATTGCGGAATTCGCGCGTGTAGCAGACGGCCGTCTCGAAGCCGTACGCAGCCCAGCCCGCCATGAACATCGCGCCGAACGCCATCGTGATGCCCGCGCCATTCCACGAGCCAAACGACGCAGCTGTCACATTGCCCTGCGCATCGTGCCCAAGCGGCAACAGCGGCCACAGATGCGCGGCAGGCACATCGCCCGTCACGAACGGCACAATGCCGACGATCAGCAGCGGCGCAAGCGAAGCGATACCGAGAATGCGCTGCGTCTTCGCCGCTTTCGAAGCACCACTATGCTGCAGCTTGAATGTGATGAGCAGAAAGATGGCCGCGATGATGAACGTCGCGTTGATGCGCAGAGACAGTCCCGGCTTGATGAAGCCGAGATCGAGCAGCGTCAGGCGCCATGTATTGATAGCGGCATCGGGTGCATAGAGACTGGAGAGTGCGTAATTGGCGGCGAGGCCGGTGCCTAACGCGAGCATCGGCGACCAGGCAAGCCAGTTGCACCACACGGAAACGGGCGCAATGGTTTTGCTGTAGCGCACCCATGCCATGGCGCCATAGACGGACGCACCGCCGGACTTGTGTGGAAACAGCCCTGAAATTTCAGCGTAGGTGGCGCTTTGAATCAGGCCCATCAGGATCGCGGCGACCCATATGGCCCATGCAGGTTGACCGATGGTCGCGGAGACGCCGCCGATCGTGAACAGCACGCCTCCTGGCACGCCGCTCGTCACCCAGAATGCATCCTTCCACGTGAGGCCGCGTTGCAGCGAATGGCCTTCATGTGCGGCGCCCTCGGTAGCGCCTTCGACACTGCGTGAACGCAGTCTTGCCTGATCCATCCAGAGTCTCCGTTTTGTCTAGTTGCAAACAGGGAGCCTGCGCGCTGGCTGGAACACGAATAACCGGGTACATCGGCGATGCGGATACGCGCGCAGCGCATCCGCAAGGCCACAACAACGTTCGTCAGAACGCGTTAGAGAAGGACGGTCATTGTGCTCCGCCGACCCAGCTGTTCACGCGATCGCCGTGAGCGGCGATCCACGATCCGGCTGCATCTGCAGGCTTGGCGCCGTTCTCTGTCGCCAGCATGACGCTGTCGATTTCGCCCGGCTTCCATTGAAACTTCTTCAGAAACGCGACCACTTGAGGTGCCTTGGTATCGAGGCCCGGATTGACGACGCTATCCACGTGCTCGGAGTCGCCGTACACCTTCTTCGGGTCTTCGAGGAACTTCAGTTTCCACTTCGCAAACATCCAGTGCGGCACCCAACCTGTGACGATCACAGGTTTATTGGCATTCATCGAGCGCGCAAGTTCCGCAGTCATTGCACTGCCCGAGCTCGGCATCAATTGATAGTCGAGGTTATAGGCCTTGATCGCGTCGGAGGTTTTCTTCATCACGCCTGCACCTGCATCGATACCCACGATGCGGCCAGCGAAGTCGGCCTTATGTGCTTCGAGATCGGCGATGCTCTTTTCCGGCACATCGGCGGGCACGATCAGGCCGATCTTGGCATCCGTGTAGTTGGCGCCCAGGTCTTGCACCTTGCCTTTGAACTGATCCCAGTACGCGCCGTGCGTGACGGGCAGCCAGGCGGACAGCGTGGCGTCGAGGTCACCGCGCGCGACGCCTTGCCACATGATGCCCGCTGCTACCGGCACCAGCTGTACTGGATAACCGAGACGCTTTTCGATGATCTGTGCGGCGACGTTGGAGGTGGCGACGCTGTCGTCCCAGCCTTCGACGTAGCCGATCTTGATCGTCGGTTTCGTATCCGCTGCCGCTGTGCCCGTTCCCACTGCGCTCATTGCCGCGAGCAGCGCCCCGCATAACATCAGTTTTTTGAAGTGCTTCATGGTCGATCTCCTTGTGGCCGCGTGCCGCGGTGTGGCTTTAGAATCGCTAACCAGAATGCATGAGGTGGTCGGGTTTGCGACGTTTACTTGTCTGTTTGCGACGGGTTGGTTTTTTTGTCTTCCGACGGTTTGGTTCTGCTTTTGCTTTTGCTTTTGCTTTTGCCTTTGTTTTTGCCTTTGCTTTCGCTGGCATCCGCGATTCGGTGTTTGTACTTCATGCGTCGCCCCTGTGCGGGGCAGCACCTACTTTTCTTTGCCGCCGCAAAGAAAAGTAGGCAAAAGAAAGCG
>NZ_QBUY01000143.1 GCF_003121405.1 Paraburkholderia sp. C35
TTTGCGGCGGCAAAGAAAGTAAGTGCCGCCCCGCACAGGGGCAACACTAGCAAACCACTAACAAATCGCGGACGCCAACCAAAAACACCACTCACAACGTCGGCAGCAACTCCGGCGGATGATGCTTAAGCGTCTGCCTCGCCTCCCGAAACTCAGGAAATATCGACTCAACAGTCTGCCAGAACCGCGGACTATGGTTCATCTCGCGCAAATGCGCGAGTTCATGCGCAACCACATAGTCGATGATAGAAAGCGGAAAATGAATCAGCCGCCAGTTGAGCCGGATCTTGCCATCGCTTGAACAACTCCCCCAGCGTGTCGCGGCAGAAGAGAGTCCATAAGCTCGATACGACACGCCCAACTTCTCGGCATACACATCAAGCCGTTCACCAAAAATGCGCTTGGCTTCGCTCTGTAGCCAACCCTGCACGCGATCCTTGATCTGCTGCGGATCCGCCTGCGCAGGCAACGGCAACGCCAGCACGTTCGAAGACGGATCAAAAGCCAGCAATCCATTCGCAGCCGCCAGCGAAATCCGCACGTTCTGCCCGAGATAAGGCACCTCCGCCCCATCTTTCCAGTCGACGCGCGGCATCACGCGCTGCTCAGTGCGCGTCTGCCATTCGGTGAGTTTCGTGAAGATCCAGCGCTGCTTTTCGGCAATCGCTGTTTCGATATCGGCGAGCGTGACCCAGCGCGGCGCAGTGATCGTCAGCCCGGTGCTGTCGATGGCAAACCCAATCGAGCGACGCGATGAACGCTTCAGCGCGTAGTGCAACGTGCGCGCGCCCAGCGTGACGCTGCGCAATTTCGAGCCATCGGGAGCAAGGGGAGCCGCAGGCTTGGGTTGCTGCGACGGTGCGGGCGATGTGCCCGGCTCTTCGAAGAGCGGCAGATCGAGTTGCCGGCTATCGAGCGCCGCAGCAGGCTGCGGCTTGGAAGACTTCTGCATCGGACTCACTTCGCGCTGATACGCCGCCATGCGCACAAAAGCGCATCGCAGCGTGGCGCGTCAGATACGGGCGGCGGCGGGCGTGCTCTGCTCGTCGCCATAAGCGGTCGGATCGATGCGGCGCATCTCCGCCTCGATCCACGTTTCGACGCGCGTGTTCACTTCGTCGGGCGTGAGCCCGGTGGTGTCGATCGGTTTGCCGATCGACACTGTGACTATACCCGCATATTTCATGAACGAGTTGCGCGGCCACACACGTCCTGCATTGTGCGCGATGGGCACCACGGCTGCGCCCGTCGCCACGGCGAAGCGCGCGCCACCCGTCTTGTACTTGCCCTGCTTGCCTGTCGGCGTGCGCGTGCCTTCCGGAAACATGATGACCCACGCGCCTTCGGACATGCGTCGCGCGCCTTGCCGCGTCACCGACGCGAACGCATTCTTGCCTTCCTTGCGGTCGATCTGAATCATCTTCAGCATGCCCAGCGCCCAGCCGAAGAACGGCACGTACAGCAATTCGCGCTTGAACACGTAGCACAGCGGACGCGGCATCAACGCGGGGAACGCGAGCGTCTCCCACGCGGATTGATGCTTCGACAGCAGCACGGCAGGGCCGTTCGGCAGATTGTCCATGCCGTGTATTTCGTAGCGGATGCCATTCAGCCAGCGCACGACGTTGAGCGTCGTGCGGCACCAACCGACCGCCATCCAGTAGCGGTTGTCGGCGCGCATGAACGGAAACGCGATAAAGCATGCGGTCGCGTAGGGAATCGTGAACACCGCAAAGAAAATCAGCAGCAACAGCGAGCGGATAAAGCGCATCGGCGTGGTCAGTGAAGTGGGAGCGCTTGAGTGCGCGTCATTCTTGTTCTTCGGCGAGGAAGTCGCGGGCGAACGTGCGCAGATCAGCATGCACGCGTGTGCCTTCTGGCAACCCGCCAGCTTCGAGCGTCTTCTTGCCCTTGCCCGTCAGCACCAGATGCGGAACGAAACCGAGCGCGGCGCCCGCTTCAAGATCGCGCAACGAATCGCCGACAACCGGCGTATGTTCCGGATCGATCTCGAAACGCTCAGCGATCATCTTCAGCATGCCGGGGCGTGGCTTGCGGCATTCGCAGTGATCGTCGGCCGTGTGCGGGCAGAAGAACACGGCATCGATGCGACCGCCGACAGCCGCCGCCGCGCGATGCATCTTCAGATGCATCGCGTTGAGCGCGTCCATGTCGAACAGGCCACGGCCGATGCCAGACTGGTTCGTCGCGATCGCCACGCGATAACCGGCCTGATTGAGCCGCGCGATCGCTTCGAGACTGCCGGGCAGCGCGACCCACTCATCGGGCGATTTGATGAACGCGTCCGAGTCGACGTTGATCACGCCGTCCCGATCGAGCACCACCAGTTTCTTTGCTGTTCCCATGATGCGGCGCTCAGGCTGCGAGGCGCGAAATATCCGCGACGCAGTTCATCTGTTGATGCAGCGCGCCGAGCAGCGCGAGGCGGTTCGCACGCAATGCGGGGTCTTCCGCGTTGACCATCACGTCGTTGAAGAACGTATCGACGGGTTCGCGCAGCGCGGCGAGCGCCGACAGCGCGCCCGTGTACTGACGCTCGGCGAGTTGCGACTGCACGCGCGGCGCAACCTGTTCCAACTGTGCGTGCAGTGCCTTTTCGGCCGCTTCGACGAGCAGTGTGATCTGCACGCCGCCCGCGTTCGCGCCTTCCGACTTCTTCAGGATGTTCGAAATACGCTTGTTCGCCGCCGCGAGCGATGCCGCTTCCGACAGCGCCGCGAATTCGCGCACCGCGTCCAGACGCGCGACGATATCGTCGAAACGCGTCGGGTTCAGTGCGAGCACGGCATCCACTTCACCTGCCGAGTAGCCGCGTTCGCGCAGTTGTCCGCGCAGACGGTCGATACAGAATTCGTAGATGGCCTGCGTCGAATCCGCGACATTCGGCACGTTCGCGAACTGCGCGTAGGTGACGCGCAGCAGTTCGACGAGATCGATCGGCAACTGCTTTTCGACGAGGATACGCAGCACGCCGAGCGCGTGACGGCGCAGCGCGAACGGATCTTTTTCGCCAGTCGGTTGCAGGCCGATGCCCCAGATGCCGACCAGCGTTTCGAGCTTGTCGGCGAGCGCGACGATCGTGCCCGTCGTCGTGGACGGCAAAGCATCGCCCGAGAAGCGCGGCTGATAGTGTTCCGAGCATGCGAGCGCGACTTCTTCCGGCTCGCCGTCGTGACGCGCGTAGTACGTGCCCATCGTGCCTTGCAACTCGGGGAATTCGCCAACCATATCGGTCAGCAAGTCGGCCTTCGCGAGATGCGCACCGCGCTTCGCGAGCCCAACGTCCGCGCCGATCATCTGTGCGATCGCGCCGGCCAGCGCTTCGAGACGCTCGACACGTTGCAGCGCCGAACCCAGCTTGTTGTGATATACGACGTTCGCGAGTTGCGGCACGCGATCGGCGAGGGGACGCTTCTTGTCCTGTTCGAAGAAGAACTTCGCATCGGCGAGACGCGGGCGCACCACGCGCTCATTGCCTTCGACGATCTCATCCGGCGTTTTCGTATCGATGTTCGACACGATCAGGAAGCGCGAGCGCAGCTTGCCGTTCGCATCGGTGAGCGCGAAGTACTTCTGGTTGGTCTGCATCGTGAGGATCAGACATTCCTGCGGCACTTGCAGGAACTCATCCTCGAACTTGCACGTGTAGACGACGGGCCATTCGACCAGCGACGTCACTTCGTCGAGCAGCGAATCGGGCATCACGACTTCGTCGCCGTTCGCCTGCGCGAGCAGATGCGTGCGGATCGTTTCCTTGCGGTCGGCGAAGTTCGGCACGACCTTGCCCTTGTGGATCAGCGTTTCCGCGTAGTGATCCGCGTGCTGGATCTGCACGAAGCCTTCGGACAGGAAACGATGGCCGAGCGTGGTGTCGTCGGCGTCGATGCCGAACGCGGTGACGGGCACGACTTCCTTGTCATGCAGCACCGTCAGACGATGTACAGGGCGCACGAACTGCACGTTCGAACCGTCCGGACGCTGATACGTCATGACCTTCGGAATAGGCAACTTGGCGAGCGTTTCGTCGAGCGCCGTTTGCAGGCCTTCCGCGAGCGTGGCGCCGGGCGCCGCGTAACGCAGGAAGAACGCTTCGGCCTTGCCGTCGTTCGCGCGCTCGAGATCGTTCACCGAGAAATCGGGGAAGCCGAGCGCCGCGAGCTTCTTCGCGAGCGGCGGCGTGGGCTGGCCGTTCGCATCGAGTGCGACGGAAACAGGCAGCACTTTTTCGCGCACGTGTTTTTCCGGCGCGACGTTGCGCACGTTCTTGATGGTCACGGCGAGGCGGCGCGGCGTCGCGTAACGCTCGAACTGCAATTCGCCTTCGATCAGGTCGCGCGCCGCGAGGCGTTGCGCGATGCCTTCCGCGAACGCGTCGCCGAGACGCGCGAGCGCTTTCGGCGGCAGTTCCTCGGTCAGCAGTTCGACGAGCAGGGTGGCTTGATGGGATTGCGTCATGTCTTCTTGGTCTCGTCAGTCCTGGTCGATCTTGCGTTCGACTTTGAGCGGCGGCGCCCACGCGGGCATCGCGGCGTCCTGTTCGTCGGTAGTGAGGCCGGGCACGCCGTGCACGGGATTGCCGAGCATCGGGAAGCCGAGCTTTTCGCGCGAGTCGAAATACGCCTGCGCGACGAGGCGCGACAGCGCGCGAATCCGGCCGATATACGCCGCGCGCTCCGTCACGGAGATCGCGCCGCGCGCGTCGAGCAGATTGAACGTGTGAGCGGCCTTCAGCACGAGTTCGTAAGCGGGAAGCGCGAGCGGCACTTCGATCATGCGCTTCGCTTCGCTTTCGTAACTGTTGAAGAACGTGAACAGCAGATCGGTGTTCGCGTGCTCGAAGTTATAAGTGGATTGCTCGACTTCGTTCTGGTGATACACGTCGCCATACGTGAGGCGGCGCATTTCCGGACCATTCGGGCCTTGTTCTTCCCACTCGGTCCAGATCAGGTCATAGACGTTCTCGACCTTCTGCAGATACATCGCGAGACGTTCGAGACCGTAGGTGATTTCGCCGAGCACCGGCTTGCAGTCGAGGCCGCCCACCTGCTGGAAGTACGTGAACTGCGTCACTTCCATGCCGTTGAGCCACACTTCCCAGCCGAGACCCCACGCGCCGAGCGTCGGATTTTCCCAGTCGTCTTCGACGAAGCGCACGTCGTTTTGCTTCAGGTCGAAGCCGAGTGCTTCGAGCGAGCCCAGGTACAGATCGAGGATGTTTTCCGGCGCGGGCTTCAGCACGACCTGATACTGGTAGTAGTGCTGCAGGCGGTTCGGGTTCTCGCCATAACGGCCATCCTTCGGACGGCGCGACGGCTGGACATACGCTGCACGCCACGGCTCGGGGCCGATTGCGCGCAGGAACGTGTGGACGTGGGACGTGCCCGCGCCGACTTCCATGTCGATCGGCTGGAGCAGCGCGCAACCCTGCTTGTCCCAATAGGATTGCAGCGTCAGGATGATTTGCTGAAACGTGAGCATGAAGTGCCTTGAAGGGTGCCTTTCAGGCAGGACGCGGATGCCGTGCGGCTTGCGTGGCGCGCGTGCCGGGCTGGCCGTTTGCCGTGCAGCCGGCCGGTTGCGCGGCCCAGTGCTGTGAAACCCTGAATTTTACCGGATTGCCGGTGGCTTGAGACTTTCTGGGGCCTGGTGGTTCAACGGGGGCGCGTTTGTGTGCTTTGGCGTGCGTTGTGTGCCGCGCCGCCCGTTGATTCTGATCTTAGGCGTTGCCGGTTGTGTTGCCGTTCTTTTTCAACCCGCCCGACCGATCACGGCCCGACCGGTCGCGGCCCGGACCGAATGCAAACCCAAACGCGAGGAACAGCAGCGACACGGCGAGCACCGTGTTGTTGCCACTCGTCACGTACGGCGTGAAGCCCGTGGTGCCCTGCACGGTGGTTTCGATCGAACCTTGCGTGAACACAGGCAGACGCGCGACGACGTTGCCGTGCGCGTCGATGGCGGCCGTTGCGCCCGTGTTGGTCGCGCGCAGCATCGGGCGGCCCGTTTCGAGCGAGCGCATGCGTGCGATCTGCAGATGCTGATCGAGCGCGATGGTGTCGCCGAACCACGCGAGATTGGTCGAGTTCACCAGCACACCCGCCGGCACGTCACTCTCGCGCACGGTGCGGGCGATTTCCTCGCCGAAGATGTCTTCGTAGCAGATATCGACGGCGATGGGCTGGTTGTGCACCACGAACGGTTTCTGCACGGCGGGACCGCGCGCGAAATCGCCGAGCGGGATGTTCATCAGATTCACGAACCAGCGGAAACCCCACGGCACGAACTCGCCGAACGGCACCAGATGATGCTTGTCGTAGCGATACACGCCGGGTTGATCGGGCGTGATGCCGAACAGGCTGTTGGTGTAATCGACCACGCGGCCTTCCGGCGTGATTTTTCCGCCAATCGCGCCGAACAGAATCGACGAATGGGTCGAATCGGCGAAATGGCGCACGGCCAGCGCGAACGATTCGGGGATTGCCTGCGCAAGCACAGGAATCGCCGTTTCCGGCGTAACGATCAGATCGGCGGGTTTGGCCGTGATCATCTGCTGATATTCGTCGATAGCAGACTTGACGCCCGATTCCTCGAACTTCATGTCCTGCTTCACGTGGCCTTGCAGCAGGCGGACTGTCAGCGTCGCGTTCGCGGGCGTGGTCCACGACACCAGCGGCAACAGCAGGCCCGCGGCGATCAGCACGACGGCGATGACAGCGGGCGTCGCCACGCGCGGACCGAGCGGCGACGCGCTCTGCGTGTCAGTGTTCGACGGCGTGCGCGAACGCAGCAGCGCTTGCGCGATCAGTGCAGCAGCAAGCGCCATCACCCAACCGACGCCATACACGCCGACGATAGGTGCAAATCCCGCAAACGGCCCGTCGACCTGCGCATAACCACTCGCGAGCCACGGAAAGCCGGTGAACACGGTGCCGCGCAGCCATTCACCGATAGCCCACGCGCTCGCGAATGCAAACGCGCCGTGCCACGTCGGCGAAAACGGCTGGGTATCGACGAGTTTGCCGTTACGCGCGTGTCCCGCGCAGAACGACCAGATGCCCGCCGCAAGCGCTGGATAGACGGCCAGATACAGCGAGAACAGCACGAGCGCCGTGCCCGCCAGCGGCGCGGGCATGCCGCCGTAGAAGTGCATGCTCACATACAGCCACCACACGCCCGTGACGTAGTTGCCGAAGCCGAACGCGAAGCCGGTGAGGGTCGCGCTTTTCCAGCCTGTCGTGCGCGTGAGCCACGCAAAGAAGAACACGAAGACCGCGAGTTCGAGCCAACCGCCATGCGGCGTCGGTGCGAAGGAGAGCGTGTTGAGCGCGCCGGCGGCGGCGGCGGCGAGGTAGTGCCACCACGGCAACGTCCGGGCGCGCCCGATGTTTGCATCGGCTGCGTCGGGCGTCACGCCGCGGCGCAGACGGGAAGTAATCGGGTCGGCCATTGTTGCGTGGTCGGCTTCAGGGAGATCCGGAGATCAGGTTTGCACGTGCTGGGCGTCGCGTTCGCGCTGTCCCGCGAGCGGATCGCGGCGCACGAGCAGCATATGGATCTGGCGGGCATCGGCGCGCAGCACTTCGAAGATGAGATCGTCGAGTTTCACCTTTTCGCCGCGATGCGGCACGCGTCCGAAATGGTGCGTCACGAGACCGCCGATGGTATCGACTTCCTCGTCCGAATAGTGGGTACCGAACTCTTCGTTGAACTGCTCGATCTCGGTCAGCGCGCGCACACGGAACCGGCCGTCCGGCGACGCGATGATGTTGCCGCTTTCTTCGTCGAAATCGTATTCGTCCTCGATATCGCCGACGATCTGTTCGAGCACGTCTTCGATCGTGATCACGCCCGCCACGCCGCCATATTCATCGACGACGATGGCGATGTGATTACGGTTCACGCGGAAATCGTGCAGCAGCACGTTCAGGCGCTTCGATTCGGGGATGAAGACGGCGGGGCGCAGCATGCCGCGCACGTCGGCTTCTTCTTCGGCGTAGTAGCGCAGCAGGTCTTTCGCGAGCAGCACGCCGATGACGTTGTCGCGATTGCCTTCGTACACGGGGTAGCGCGAGTGCGCCTTTTCCAGCATGTACGGGATGAATTCGTCGGGAGCGTCCGCGATGTTGATCGCGTCCATTTGCGCGCGCGGAATCATGATGTCGCGTGCGCAGAGCTCGGAAACCTGGAACACGCCTTCGATCATCGACAGTGAATCGGCGTCGATGAGATTACGTTCGTGCGCGTCCTGCAGAATTTCTAGGAGTTCGCCGCGAGAATCTGGCTCGGGCGAGATGAAGTCGGTCAATCGCTCGAGGAGTGAGCGCTTTTCCTGGGGTTTGTCGCTGGTATGGCGTCGACTGGGATACGAATCGTTCATGGTGGTGCGCCCGGAAAGCTGGACGCGCTGTTGCAGAGCGTTAAGGATACACCACGGGCGTGGCGGGACTGTGTCCTCGCGCACGGCGGCGTGTAGAGCTGGGCTTTTCCGGGTTGATCGACCGCGAATGCCGCGAATTTCGCGGCATTCGGAACCGTTCCGTCGAAAAGGCTCGCTTTTATCCTAACTGATATCGGCTTCGCAGGGGGTGTGGAGTCAAAAATCAGCCTTTACATCGCGCCAGCAGCGCTTCGAGCGCCCGATCCGGCATGCCGCTCTCGCGCAGCGCAACCACGGTCCGGCTGACGTAATCGAGCGTCGTCCCGTACCGTCCGGAAGCACAGTCGAGCACGGTCTTCACGACGTCGTCGGACAGTTTGCCCGTGTAGGAAGCCACGTCCCGCCGCATGACAAAAGCGAGCGCGTCGACGCGCCGTCCATCGGCAAGCACACGCGGCAGCCCCGCGGGCCGATACGACCCCATCGCCATTTCACGCCGCCAGAGTGCTTCGAGATGCGGCATCGCGCCGTCGGCAGCCAGCCGGCACGCGATCCCACTGCACGATCCGCCGCGATCGAGCGCCAGCACGAGACCCGGCTGCTCCGGCGTGCCGCGATTGCCGCGCGACCACAGATACAGCCCGCGATGGTATCCATGCACCCGCGAGCGCAACGCCTCGACGGTCGGCAGACCGGGATTCCAGATCAGCGACCCATAACCAAACAGCCAGAGATCGGTCTTCCCGTCCCAGTCGCGCAGCGAACACTCGAGCGACGCACGCAGTTCGTCGTCCGTCAAAAGGCGCGATTCGCCCAGCGACGGCGGATAGTCGGGACAGGGCAGGCGTGGCGACGGCGCAGATGAAAGAGGTTGGCTCACGTTGATTCGATCGGTTGGCTGACTGAAGATTCAGAGCCTGCGATCGACACGTCGGTGATGCCGGCTCCTGATTCCTGCTGTCGAGCCTTTATTCGTACGGGTCGGGGAAGCCCAGCTTGCCGAGCACTTCGGTTTCGATCGCTTCCATTTCTTCGGCTTCCGCTTCGTCCTCGTGATCGTAGCCCTGTGCATGCAGCGCGCCGTGGACGAGCAGATGCGCGTAGTGCGCTTCGAGCGGCTTGCCCTGTTCGTTCGCTTCTTTCTCGACGACAGGGCAGCACAGGATCAGATCGCCCGTGACGGGATCGTCTTCCGATTCCGCGTAGGCGAAGGTCAGCACGTTGGTCGCGTAATCCTTGCCGCGATACGTGCGGTTCAGCGTCTGGCCTTCTTCGGCATCGACGAAACGCACGGTCAGCTCGGCATCCGCGAACAGCGCGGCCTTGATCCACGCGGCAACGGTTGCTTTGGGCAACAGCGCCTTGTGCTCGGGCCACGCTTTTCCAGCGGGGAATTGCAGATTCAGCGACAGTTTCGGGGCGCGGCTCATGCGTCGTTGTTCATCCGTGTCATGTCCGCATCACTTCGCGGCTTCCGCCGCATCGGCTGCTTCTTTCTTCGAAGCCGCGTCGTAAGCCTCGACGATGCGCGCCACCAGCGGATGCCGCACCACATCTGCGCTCGTGAAGCGCGTGAGCGCGATGCCGCGCACGTCCGCGAGCACACGCTGCGCTTCGATCAGCCCGCTCTTGTGGCCGCGCGGCAAATCGATCTGCGTCGTGTCGCCCGTGACGACCGCCTTCGAGCCGAAGCCGATACGCGTGAGGAACATCTTCATCTGCTCGGGCGTGGTGTTCTGCGCCTCGTCGAGAATGATGAACGCGTGATTCAGCGTGCGGCCGCGCATGTACGCGAGCGGCGCGATTTCGATCATCTGGCGCTCGAACATCTTCGCCGTCTTGTCGAAACCGAGCAGATCGTAGAGCGCGTCGTACAGCGGGCGCAGATACGGATCGACCTTCTGCGCGAGATCGCCGGGCAGGAAGCCCAGACGCTCGCCCGCTTCGACAGCGGGACGCGTCAGCACGATGCGCTTGACCTGATCGCGCTCGAGCGCATCGACAGCACACGCGACGGCCAGATACGTCTTGCCCGTGCCCGCGGGCCCAATGCCGAAGGTGACGTCGTGCGAAACGATCTGCTTCAGATACTCGCGCTGCGCGGGTGTGCGGCCGCGCAGATCGGCGCGGCGCGTGTACAGCTTCGGGCCGAGTTCCTCTTCGTTTTCGCCGCCATCGTGCACGGGCTCGTCGAACGGAGGGTCGGGATCGCCGCGAAAACGTGGATCGATTTCCGCCTCGCCGTTACCGCCTGCGCGCCCATTGGCGGCCGCATGGCGCGCTTCGACGAGCGCAAGCTGGATATCGTCGACGGACAACGGATCGCGTGCGTTGTTGTAGAAGTTTTCGAGCGCATTGAGGGCGACTTTCGCGCCGCGCCCGCGGATGCTGATGCGGTGGCCGCGTCGTTGCAGCGTGACGTCGAGCGCCTGCTCGATCTGCCGCAGGTTTTCGTCGAGCGGCCCGCAGAGGTTGGCAAGCCGCGCGTTGTCTTCGCGCGGCGCAGTGAATTCCAGATGTTGCTGAGAGGTCTTCAAGGCTTGAGTTCGGTCCTGTCAGTGCGCTACAGCTTAATGAGTGGCGGGCGCGGTGTCGTGAACCATCACGAGTTCGCCGCGCAGCGAATGCGGATATGCATGCACGATCTTCACGTCGATCATCTGGCCGATCAGGCGCGCGTGCGATTCCACCGGCGCGGGGAAATTCACCACGCGGTTATTTTCAGTGCGGCCTGCGAGTTCATTCGGGTCCTTGCGCGCCGGGCGCTCGACCAGAATGCGCTCGACCTTGCCGACCATCGCTTCACTGATGCGCTGCACGTTTTCTTCGATGGTCGCCTGCAGATGCTGCAAGCGGCGCAGCTTCACTTCGCGCGGCGTATCGTCGTGCAGGTTCGCGGCGGGCGTGCCGGGACGCGGGCTGTAGATGAACGAGAAGCTCGTGTCGTAGCTCATGTCGTGCACGAGCTGCATCATCTTCTCGAAGTCTTCTTCCGTCTCGCCGGGGAAGCCGACGATCATGTCCGTCGACAGCGACAGGTCCGGGCGGATCGCGCGCAGCTTGCGGATCACCGACTTGTATTCGAGCACGGTATAACCGCGCTTCATCGCCATCAGAATGCGGTCCGAGCCGTGCTGCACGGGCAGATGCAGATGGCTGACGAGCTTCGGCACTTTCGCGTAGGTGTCGATCAGGCGCTGCGTGAATTCCTTCGGGTGCGACGTCGTATAGCGAATCCGTTCGATGCCCGGAATGTCCGCGACGTATTCGATCAGCGTGGCGAAATCGGCGATTTCGGTCGCACCGAGCGTCATCGCGCCACGATAAGCGTTCACGTTCTGGCCGAGCAGCGTCACTTCACGCACGCCCTGATCGGCGAGACCGGCGATTTCCGTCAGCACGTCGTCGAGCGGACGCGACACTTCTTCACCGCGCGTGTACGGCACGACGCAATAGCTGCAGTACTTGCTGCAACCTTCCATGATCGACACGAACGCGCTCGGGCCATCCACTTTCGCGGGCGGCAGATGATCGAACTTCTCGATTTCCGGGAACGTGATGTCGACTTGCGGACGGCCGCTCGCGCGGCGCTGGTCGATCATCTGCGGCAGACGGTGCAAGGTCTGCGGGCCGAACACGAGGTCCACGTACGGTGCGCGCGACACGATCGACGCGCCTTCCTGGCTCGCCACGCAGCCGCCGACGCCGATCAGCAGGTTCGGGTTCGCTTCCTTCAGTTCGCGCACGCGGCCGAGATCGGAGAACACTTTTTCCTGCGCCTTTTCGCGCACCGAGCAGGTGTTGAACAGAATGACGTCAGCGTCTTCGGGGTTGTCGGTTTTGACGAGGCCTTCTGCCGCGCCGAGTACGTCGACCATCTTGTCGGAGTCGTACTCGTTCATCTGGCAGCCAAAGGTCTTTACATAAACTTTCTTGGTCATCGAGTGTTCGCCGGTCGCAGCAATTAATCTGGGGGCGTCAATAAAAGGTGAAGAGATGAAAAACGCGTGGCGCCGTGGCGCGGAAGATCGGGCTGGAGCGCCCGAAGCGCGTCTTTATAGCGTAGTCCAACATTATAGCCCTTTGCGGCGTGGGGCTTTGGCGGCGTGCCGGGGCGTGGCTTAGACGCCAGGGTCTACGTTTGTCGACGATTTTCGGGTGCGCGCGGACGTTTTCCGCGCGTGGGTGAGTGACTGCGGCAGGCCAAGCTGCGCTTCCAGTTCGCCCGTGGTGGTCGCAAAACGTTCGGCGAGAAAATCCAGCAGCACGCGCACGCGCGGCGCCATGAAGCGGTTGCGGTGATACAGCGCGTGCAGCGGCGCGTCGGGATAACGCCATTCGGGCAGCAGCACGCGCAGGCCGTCGCTTTTCAGATCGGCTTCGACGTCCCACATCGACTTGATCACGATGCCGTAGCCGCGCAGCGCCCATTCGCGCGCGACGGCGCCATCGTTGGTTTCGCGCGCGGTTTCGAGTGGAATGGTGTACGTGACGGTTTCGTCGCCGCGCGTGAAGCGCCACTCGTTGACGGGGCCGGATGTCGTGCCGAGCACGATGCAATCGAATCGGGCCAGATCGAGCGGATCTTTCGGCTCGCCGCGCCGCGCGATGTATTCCGGCGACGCGCACAGCACACGCGGATTCGGCGCGAGCCGCCGCGCGACCAGCGAACTGTCCTGCGGCACGCCGAAACGGATCGCGAGGTCGATATCTTCCTGCACCAGGTTTTGCAGCGAATCGGACAGAGTCAGCGCGAAGGTGACGTCCGGGTACAGCGCATTGAACTCGTCGAGCCAGTGCATCAGCAGATTGCGCCCGAAGTCCGAGGTCGCGGAGATGCGCACCTTGCCGCGCACGGCGTTCTGGCCCGCTTGCAGCGCGGCTTCGGCGTCGTCGAGTGCGCGCAGCGCCTGCTGGCAGCAACTCAGATAAAGACGGCCTTCGTCGGTGAGACGCAACTGGCGCGTGGTGCGCTCGAACAGGCGCGCCTTCAGCCCGCCTTCCAGCTTGGCGAGGCGCGCGCTGGCGGCTGCGGGCGTCAGCCCAAGCTTGCGGCCCGCCGCCGACAGACTGCCCAACTGCGCCGCTTCGACGAATAGCCGGATGTCGCCCAGATTGTCGGTCATTATTCGACACCATTTGAAAATCCTTCAAATGGTACGCCAATTATCAAAAGTGAGAGCTTCGCGGACAATCCGATCCTGAAAACGCGACATCCGCGTTTACCCGGAGCACGCATCATGCATCTCGACCACGCGACCATCGTCACACCCGATCTCGACGCCACGCGGCGGTTTTTCGTCGATGTCGTCGGACTGGAAGAGGGCGCGCGGCCGCCGTTCGGCGTGGGTGGCTACTGGCTTTATGCCGACGGCCGCCCGGTGATCCACCTCGTCGATTCGACCTTGCCGGGCCATGCCGTCCGCGTGACGCCGCGCATCGACCACCTCGCGTTCCGTCTCGACGACGGCGCGCAGTGGCAGGCGCTGCTTGCGCGGCTGGACAAGGCCGGCGTTCCGTATCAGACGGCCGATGTGCCGCTTTCGGGTGAAGTGCAACTGTTCGTCGCGCTGGCCGCGTCCGTCGTCATCGAGTTCGTGACGGCGGCGCGCCATGTCCAGCGCGCGTCCTTCTGAACCGTCTGGAGCCTGTCATGCCCATTCCCTTGCTAGCGCTTGCGATCAGCGCGTTCGCCATCGGCACTACCGAGTTCGTCATCATGGGCTTGCTGCCCGATGTGGCGAAGGATCTCGCCGTGTCGCTTCCTTCCGCTGGTCTGCTCGTCAGCGGTTACGCGCTCGGCGTGGCTGTCGGCGCGCCGCTGCTGGCTGTCGTCACCAGCAAGATGCCCCGCAAGCTCGCGCTGCAGTTGCTGATGGGCGTGTTCATCGTCGGCAACGTGCTGTGCGCGATCGCGTCGGATTATTCCGTGCTGATGATCGCGCGTGTCGTGACGTCGTTCGCGCATGGTTCGTTCTTCGGCATTGGCGCGGTGGTGGCTGCGTCGCTGGTGCCGCAGGAAAAGCGGGCGAGCGCGATTGCGCTGATGTTCACGGGCCTCACGCTCGCGAACGTGCTCGGCGTGCCGTTCGGGACGTTCATCGGCCAGATGTTCGGCTGGCGCATGGCGTTCTGGATCGTGGCTGCGTTCGGCGTGCTGTCGCTCGCGGGTGTCACGGCGCTGGTGCCGAATCGACATGACACGGGGCCGGCGGGTCTCGGCCACGAAGTGCGTGTGCTGAAGGAACCGCAGGTGTGGCTCGCATTGATGATGACCGTGCTCGGTTTCGGCGGCGTGTTCGTGGTGTTCACCTACATCGCGCCGATCCTCGAACAGGTGAGCGGCTTCACGCCGCACGGCGTCACGCTGATCCTGGTGCTGTTCGGCGTTGGCCTGACGGTGGGCAACACGATCGGCGGGAAACTGGCAGACCGCTCGCTGATGCCGTCGCTGATGGGCATTCTGATCGCGCTCGCCGTGGTGATGGCCGTGTTCGCGCACACCAGCCACTCGCAGATCGCAGCAGCCGTGACCGTGTTCATCTGGGGTATCGCGGCCTTTGCGACGGTGCCGCCGCTGCAGATGCGCGTGGTCGAGAAGGCGAAGGCAGCGCCGAATCTGGCGTCGACGCTCAACATCGGTGCGTTCAACATGGGCAACGCGGGCGGCGCGTGGCTCGGCGGGCTGGCGATCAGCCACGGCTATGGACTCGATGCATTGCCGTACGTTGCGGCACTGGTCGCGCTGGCCGCGCTGGCGCTGACGTGGTTCGCCTCGCGGCTGGATGCGCCCGCCGCTGCCGTGGTGGCGCGCGACGTGCGCGAGCGGGTTTGAGTGTGTCGCGCGGCGCCTGAACGGACCGCGCGATCAGGATGGTCGAGACCGACGATGCTCATGCAGCAATGCATGGGCTTTTTTTCGTCTGATGCTTTCGAAGTCCGCGTGCTGAACGCATCGCACGCCAGCGCATAAGCGTCCTCTGCGATCGTGATAACAGTGTGAAGATAACTTCGTTTGGCGCGGCAAACGCGGGTGCTAGTCTTGCCTCCACTAATGCTTGCTCCGCACCGATGCGGAGTTTCTGGAGGCAACCATGCAGTCACCGCTTGCGCTCGTGCGCGACCGCGCGTCGGAAGGTCACGACGCGGCCCATGGCCATGACGAAACCCGTTCGACGGAATTCGACGCGCTCGAACATCGCGTCGGCGTGAATCTGGCGCGGCTGCGCGCTGAACGGCAGTTGTCGCTCGATGCGTTGGCACGGGCGTCGGGTGTATCGCGGGCGATGCTTGCGCAGATCGAATCGGCGCGCAGCGTGCCGTCGATCAAGGTGCTGTGCAAGGTCGCGGCGGCGTTGAAGGTATCGGTTGCGGCGTTCCTGCGCCAGCATGCCGTGAACGGCTTCGAGCATCTGCCGGCGGATCGTTCGGCGCGCGTCGTGACATCGAATGGCCGTTACTGGACGCGCGCATTGCATCCCGACGCCGAGCCGTCGACAGCGGAGTTCCACGAGTTGCGCATCGCGCCTTTGCATACCGAGCCCGGCACGCGCCGCGCGCCGGGCACGACGGTGAATCTCGTCGTCAGCGTCGGCACGCTGGAAGTGAGCGTGCACGATCGGCGTCAGTTGCTGGCGACGGGCGATTCGATCGTGTTCGACGCCGACCAGCCGCACAGCCTGCGCAATCCCGGCGACACGGAAGCGCGCGCCTTTCGCGTGACGGTGAACGCGGAGACGCCGCCGCGCTGGGACGTGCCGCAAGAAGCGCATCAAGACGTGCATCAGGACGCACATCGCGATGCGACGCTTGCGCATTCCGAGGGATAAAACCCGAAATACGCGCGGGCTGCACGCCGCGCGAGGTTGTTGTATGCTCTGCGAGCCGGAATGATCCGGTAATCAGTACGTCTTCAGGGCGGGGCGAAATTCCCCACCGGCGGTATGCAGGCGATGCGCTTCGTGATGGATGAAGCGTCAGTCTGTGAGCCCGCGAGCGCCTGCGTCGTGGTTTGAGTTTGCAGGGTCAGCAGATCTGGTGAGAAGCCAGGGCCGACGGTTAGAGTCCGGATGGAAGAAGATGTGCAGATAGTCATCTGAGTCTCCTGTCGGCTGGAGAGGGCGCGTGAGCGTCTTTATCTGGCCATCATGCTGTGGATGGCACGTTGTCGTGCGGCCGCCTGTCGAGGCGTGCGTGCACGGTGTTGCCTGTCATGTGTTGCATGATTGCCGCGTGCGGCTGGCGGGGCGCGTTCGTCTCGTTTGTCTGTTTGCAATGCCCTGAAACGTTTTTCGCCCACACTCTTGCGAGGAGCGTTTCACATGTCCGCTGTACCTTCATCTGCTGCATTTGCCTGGCCTGCGCCTTCCGTTGTCGCTGAAGACGCCACCGCCGATCTACCCCTGCTTGCCACCGAATCCGTTCCGCCGCGTATCGCTGCCGCGCTCGAAGCATTGCGCGAAGGCCGTGCCGTCGTGCTTCAGGACGACCACGATCGCGAGAACGAGGCGGATCTGATCATGTCGGCTGAGAACATGAGCGTCGAGATGATGGCGCTGTTCATTCGCGAGTGCAGCGGCATTGTGTGTCTGTGCCTGCCTGACGAGAAGGTGCGCGCACTCGAGTTGCCGCCGATGACGGCAAACAACGAGAGCCGTAATACGACAGCGTTCACGGTATCGATCGAGGCACGCGAGGGCGTGTCGACGGGGGTGTCTGCTGCTGATCGCCTGACGACGATTCGTGCTGCGATCGCCGATAACGCGAAGCCTGCCGATATCGTGCGGCCGGGGCATGTTTATCCGCTGCGCGCGATGCCGGGTGGCGTGCTGGCGCGGCGCGGTCACACGGAAGGAACAGTCGATCTCGTGACTTTGGCGGGGCTGAAGCCTGCTGGCGTGCTGTGCGAGTTGATGAATGCCGATGGCACGATGATGCGGGGCGACGATGTCGAGCGGTTTGCCGCTTTGCATCGCATGCCTATTTTGACTATTGCTGAGCTTGTTGAGTTTAGAGTGGCTCTCGCCGGGGTGCGGGAAGTGGTTTGCGAGGTTTGATTTGTTGTTTGGATTGCTGGTGGGTTCGTTGGTGTGTTTGCTGGCATCCGCTTTTTGTTAGTGGTCTGCCTGGGTTGCCCCTGTGCGGGGCAGCACCTACTTTTCTTTGCCGCGGCAAAGAAAAGTAGGCAAAAGAAAGCCGCTGAACACCACCAGCCCTTGTACTTGCCTGCGGGCCCCCAGCCGGTCCTATCCTTCACACGGCATCACTCGTATTGATGCCCGCTGCCCACGCTCCGAATAAGCGCATCACCCGCTTCACGCCCCCGCGTCACCGCACACCTTGTTGGTTCGTCCACGGCCGCCCAGGTGGCAAACGGTGTGTCGGTTATCGCGGCGTATGCGCTTCACTCCGGACTGAAAAGCAAGGTCGGTGTGTCTTGTAGGATCGCCGACGCAGAATGCGCGACAACCTACACACCGT
>NZ_QBUY01000144.1 GCF_003121405.1 Paraburkholderia sp. C35
TGCTTACTTTCTTTGCGGCGGCAAAGAAAGTAAGTGCCGCCCCGCACAGGGGCAACGCCTGAAGCACCACTAACAAACCGCGGACGCCAGCGAAAGCAACCAACCCCAACCCCAACATCAAACACCCGAGACATCAGCCAAATACCCACCGCCCAGCGCCTTGATGAGAACGATCCCCTGCGCAATCCGCATCCCATCAACCATCAACAACGCCATCTCTTCAGCAATCACAGGAACCCGAGCCTCAACCGCAATCTGCCGACTCGCAAGCCCGCTCGCAAAATGCGCCTGCGCCGATTCCTGCGCGAATCGCGTCGCATCGACCTTCTCCGACTGTAGCGCACGCTCGCCATCGAGTGCCTGCAGCTTGCTGCTGCTGACAGCAACGTCGCGTACGGCATTGAGCACCGCCTGGTTGTATTGCTCGATTAGCATATCGCTTGCCGCGCGCGTGCCATGCAGATTGGCATTCAGACGACCTCCATCGAAGATAGGCAAATACAGTCCCGGTATCAGATTGATCTGCTGACTAGCGCCGCGAAACAGCGTGTCGAGATGCAGCGAGTCGAGACCGATCAACGCCTTGATGTCCAGGCTAGGGTAGAACGCAGCCTTGGCCGCGTCGATCTGGCTGAACGACGATTGCACATACCAGCGCATCGCCTGAAGATCCGGGCGCCGCGCGAGCAGCGCGTATTGCAGCGTAGGCGGCAGGCTCGCTTCCGTCAGCGGTAACGCGACGGGCTGGATGTCATTCAGATCATCAGGTCCGGCGCCAGCCAAAGCACGGATCGATTCCCGCAATGCCTTCACCTGTCCCTGCGCGGCGACGATCTGACGGTCGACGGCAAGCAGTTGCGCACGCGCGCCGTGCAACGGCACCTGCGCTTCCAGTCCCAGCCTGGCCTTGCTCTGATGCGCGTCGACGGCGAACACGAGTACCTCGCGCATCTGTTGCAGCAACCCGATCATCCCGTACGTGGTCTGCATGCTGTAGTAAAGCTGCGCGATATCCGACGAGATGTCGAGTTCCACCTGGGCTGCCTCGGCCGCGCGTGCATTCTGCACGCCGAGTGCGGCTTCGACGGCCGAACGGTGCATGCCCCACAGATCGATGTTGAGATCGGCGACCAGTCCAAGCGCGCCCTCGGTGTACCACGGCCCCGTAATGCCGAGTCGCGGCAGGTTCAGCGAATAGGGGCCGAGAAAGCCGTTCGCGGAAGCGTGCTGTTCGTTGACGAGCGCGAATGCAGACACCTGCAGCCCCGTGCCGGCACGCAGCAGATCCGCCTGCGATCCCGCCTGCGTCACGCGCGTGCGCGCCATCGCGATGGTGGGGGAAGCTGACAGCGCTCGCTCGATCAATGCGTCGAGTTGCGGATCGTCGTAGCGTTTCCACCATTGAGCGTCAGGCCAGCCGTCGTGGGCGAGATGGATATCGTCGGCGAGGCGGCTCTGTTCGGGCGCGATCTGCGCGTGCGGCGCCGTATCGTTGTGAATCAGCGCACAGCCCGGCAGCAGGGCGGCGCAGCAGATCATGATGGGAAGCCTGAAGCGCGAGAGTGAGTTTGCCATGTCAAATGCGATGTCGCGTTGCCGTCGGGGCGGGTTCGTTGCCGTCGGCAACCGCTGTCCAATCCGGTAGTTCGAGGATCTGCGCGGCCAACTGCCGCGCCTGAGCGGCAAGAGCCGGCTTCACGTCAGCAAGAGGCGCGAGCGGCGAGGCGTGCGATGGGACGGCAGCGCACGGCTCTGCGACGAGGCCGTCAGCGTAGTGATCGAGCGCGTCGACGACGCGTTCGCGCCAGTCGTCCCAGGCGGTGTCGTCGGCGAGTGCGTCGCGCAGGTTGTCCCATTGATCGATGATGCGCCGAACACGTGCCAGCACATCGCGCGTGTGTTGCAACAGCGCTTGCCGCGTATCGGAAGGCAGATTGACTTCGAGCGATACGCGCGCCTGCATGTCGTCGCAGAGCGTGAGCGCATTCCAGCACGCGATGCGCTGCTGCAGATAGGTAAGCCGATCGGAACCGTCCACACGTCCCGATGAGCGGATCAGCTTGCCCGCTTCACGCAGCGCATCGGCCAGCTTTTGCCGGAGCGTGACCGCTTCGCTCTCGGGCCAGACGAACGTGTAGATCACGGTCGATACGGCAATGCCGATCAGGATGCCGATCACGCGGTCGCGTATCTCGCCAAGATCGGCAGTCGGTCCGAAGCCGTCCTCAAGCGTCGCCATCGCGAAGGTGAACACGAACTGCGTGCCGAAATAGGAGAAGCGCTCGGAGCCTGTCGCGATCCAAGCGCCAGCGAAGCATATCGGCGCCAGCATGAGCAGGAAGCCAGCAATGCCGTCCAGGTGCGGGATGATGAAGAGAGTGGTGAGCAACGCGAGCAGCGCGCCCATCAACGCGCCACTGCAGCGCAAGAGCATTTTCTGCAACGACGCGCCCGTGCTCGGGTACGCGACGATGACGCAGGTGAGCATGCTCGTGTGGATGCCGTCCCACTGTGCGCCGTGATAGAAGACGTAGCAGACTGCCGACGCCAGCGCGACCTTGAGCGCAAAGCGCAGATACATCGGGTTCGTGAGCGCGTCGGGAACGAACAGCGAATCTTTGGCAGCCTTGGGTTCAGCTTGGCTCAGATCGAAGCGCGCAAGCGCCTGCAAGGTCTGGCACAGGCCATCCAGTCCGTACATCCTGGCGGTTGCGCGTTCGGTATCGGTGGGGTGCCACTGGCTTCGATAGGGTTCGGCCCGCCCGACAGACGCGTTCAACGCAGCGACTTCGTCTTTCAGTCTGCATAGCAGCGCACGGGCGATGTCGCCCGTCGGAAGGCGCTGCGCAACGAGCGCGTTGGTCTTCGCGCGTAGATAACCGGCGGTGGCAATACAGGCGTTCCAGTACGAGGCGATGGTGCGATAGTCGGCGTCATCCGAACGGGCGAACGTGTGCAGCGCTTGCAACGCCAACGTGTCTTTTTCGATTTGCGCGTTGGCGTGAGCCGAGGGTGGCGCTGTCTTGCTTATCTGTTGGAGCAACGCCTGGGTCGCGGCGAGCTGACGTTGCAATTCGCGCTGCACCAGCGCCGCTGGACGTGAAGGAAACAGATAGCCGCACACGATCACCATGAGCAGTACGGGATACAGTCCCGCAACGACTGCCCACATCAATGCACGTACGGCGATCTCGGGAAAATCGAGCGTATCGGGGATGGTTTGGCCATAAGCGGCCACCAGCGCCACGGCGAAAAACATCAGCCCGAGTTTGTTGACGCGCATCAGATACATGCTGCCAAGCAGGATCAGGCCCGCTGCCGCGATGCGCACGAGCGGATAGCCATAAGCGTATTTGAGCACCAGAAACAGGCTGCCAACGTCGAGCACGGGCGCGCCCACGACCACGACTGCGACGACCCGCGTGAAGAATGCGTTCGACTGCACGCCGTAAAACAGCACGATCAGGGATACGGCGATCATCGGCACCCGCAAGGTCATCGATATGAGGACTACGAGCAGGCAGAGCGAGCCGAGCTGGATTGCCTGTGCGCCGCGTCCCGGCCGCGGCTGCATCACTTCTTCGCGCACAAAGATCGCCAGAGCCTGAAAACGCCCCGGCACGTAGTCGGCCAGTTTCATAGCGGATTCAGGAGTGAGGTTGATCGGCGTGCGGGTTCAACTGGGCAACCGCCGACGCACCGATCCTGAACAGTTCGGCATCGGGCTCGTCCACCCGGATCTTCACGGGAAAGCGCTGTGCGACCCGTACCCAGTTGATGCTGCGCTGGACGCGCGGCAATCCGGCGAGCACGAGGCCGCCGTCGTCGGGCAGCACGCCGAAGCCGATCGAGTCGACGCTGCCCTTGAAGCGTTTGCCCGTATCGCTCATCAGATAGACGGTCGCGGGCGAACCAGGGCGAATGTTCTTCAGTTCCGTCTCGCGAAAGTTGGCGATCACGTACCAGTGGCGCGTGTCGATCAACGTAAAGACCGGTTTGAGCGCCGACGCGAACTGACCGACAGCGCTCTTCAGCGACACGACGCGGCCGTCGAACGGCGCGCGCACGGTGGCCATCTCCAGGCGTAACTGCATGAGCGCGATGTCGGCGAGCACGACGTCGCGCTGTGCAACCAGTGCGTCGACGCCCGTCACGGCCGAGGTAGCCTGCTGGGCCTGCAGCTGCGCGGCGACCAGATCGGCCTCGGCGGCGCGTTGCGCGCTGCGTACGCGATCGACTTCTTCGGCCGATACATACCCCGGCGCGAGCAGCGGCTGCGTACGCCGCAGCGTTTGCGTCGTCTGCGCAGCCGCGACGCGTGCGCGCTCGACGAGGGCATGCACGGAGTCGGCGCCGTACTGCTGTGCGGTGACGAGGCGGCGAGTGAGCGCGATCTGCTTGTCGAGCGCAACCAGCGATGCGTTGGCGCGCGCGAGTTCATCCTCGAAAGGACGCGGATCGACGCGGAACAGCAGGTCACCCTTGCTGACGCGCTGGTTGTCCTTTACAGCAAGCTCGACGATGCGTCCGCTGACTTCCGGCACGACATCGATGGTGTCGGCCTGAACATAGGCATCGTCGGTGCCGGGAGAGGTGTCCACGCGCCAGATGACATAGACGAGCAGGGCGAGCGTGACGGCGACAAGCATCAGCGCGAGCCATGTCCTGCTTTTCGAAGTGTTGGAATGAACGGCCATCGGAAGGCTCTGAATGACGAGATTGCAGCGTTAAAAAAAGATCAGCCAGACCAGCAGCGCAAAGAGCAGCATCAAGGTGGGCTGCACGATGACAGGCGGCCCAAGCGCACGTGCCTGTCCGAGCTTGATCAGCACGGCGCGCACGAGCAGCGCCAGTACGAGTCCGGCAACGCTGCAGAAAAGCCAGTCCGGGAAAAACGAGCCGAGCACGGAAATGGACTGCGGCATCGTGCAGCCTGATGCAGTCAGGCTGAACACGATCAACAGGATCGGTCTAATCACAGGCATAGCGTTCGAAGAGTGACGTCGACGCGGCGAAGCGCCGCGAATCATGGCTCGGTGCGTGCGGGCATCCGGCCTGCTGCAAGGCACGCGATGAATGCGGGCCTTGCGAGCAGGGATGCCCGTGCTGCGCGTCAGTCGTCCTTTTTGCTGATGGCTTTCACGCGCGAATTGTTGCGTGCGATCTCGGCATCGACGCCGGCGCGAATCCCGTCGACCGTGAAGCTCGCGGGCGTCTGGGCAGGCGGATATGCGACGAAGGTGTCGAGGAACTTCGCCGTCTCCGCGATGGCGCCGTACAGCACGTAGACGTTTTTCGTCGTCCAGTCGTAGTACTGGTCGGAGACGATGTCAGCGCGCTCGTACGGGTCCATGCGCAGGTTGAAGATCTTCGGCACGCGCAGGCAGGTCAACGGGTTGTTCCATACGCCGAAGCCACCGGGCGCACGCTGCTCGCAATAGACGAACTTCCAGTCGCCGTAACGCATGTCGACCAGCACGCCGTCGTCGTCGAAGTAGTAGAACTCCTTGCGCTCGCTTTTGGGCTCTTTGCCTTCGAGATAGGCCAACTGGTTATAGCCGTCGAGGTGGTTCCGGAAGGTTCGCCCGCTGATGCTCGCGCCCTTCAGCAGACGATCCTTGATGTTTGCGTCGCCGGCCGCCGCAAGCAGGGTGGGGAACCAGTCCAGGCCGGAGAAGATTTCGGTCGACACTTCGCCCGCCTTGATGTGGCCCGGCCAGCGCACCAGCGCAGGCACGCGGAAGGCGCCCTCGTAGTTGGAATCCTTCTCGTTGCGGAACGGTGTGGTCGCGGCGTCCGGCCAGGAGAACTGGTTCGGACCGTTATCCGTCGTATAGACGACGATCGTGTTGTCGGCGATACCCATGTCGTCGAGCGACTTGAGCAGCTTGCCGACGTCCTGGTCGTGCTCCCACATGCCGTCGGCGTAGGTGTTACCGCGCATGCCGCCCTTGTCCTTGTACTCGGGGCGCACGTGAGTGAACACGTGCATGCGCGTGGTGTTCATCCAGACGAAGAACGGTTTGTCCGCGCTGGCCTGCTGTTTCATGAAGTCGATCGCGCGGCCGGTGGTTTCGTCGTCGATGGTCTCCATGCGTTTGGACGTGAGCGGCCCCGTGTCCGTGCAGACCTGCTTGCCGACCTTGCCGAAGCGCGCATCGACGGTGGGGTCGTCATGGGACGAGGCCTTGCAGTCCATCACGCCGCGCGGCAAGAACAGCTTGTCGTAGACCTTGCCTTGCGGTGTATTGGCTTTCGGCCAGTACGGGCGCTCCGGCTCTTCTTCGGCGTTCAGGTGATAGAGGTTGCCGTAGAACACGCCGACGCCATGAACCGTCGGCAGATATTCGTTGCGGTCACCCAGGTGATTCTTGCCGAACTGGCCCGTCGCGTAGCCGAGCGGCTTGAGCGCCTGCGCAATCGTCACATCCGATGCCTGCAAACCCTGCGTGGCACCCGGAATGCCGACCTTGCTCAAGCCCGTGCGCAATGGGGACTGGCCCGTGATGAAGGACGAGCGTCCCGCCGTCGAGCTGTTCTCCGCGTAGTAGTCGGTGAACATCATCCCTTCCTGTGCGAGGCGGTCGATATTGGGCGTCTGATAGCCGACGACACCCTTGCCATACGCACTGATGTTGGTCTGACCGATGTCGTCGCCGAAGATAACGAGGATATTGGGCGGCCGCGTATTGTCGGCTGCGTACGCGATGGAACTCAACGCCAGCCATCCGGATACGGCGGCGGATAGCGCCGTGACGACCTTGCGCTTTAGCATGCGTCTGAGAGGTATAGGCTCTTTTTTCATTGTGTACTCGTTGTGATGAGAGGCAGCGTGTGGAGATCGTCTGCGGGAACGCAGCGTTATGAGCGACGCAGACGGCCTTCCGCCCAGGCAACGTACGGACGGATTCGTGATGGGCGGCGAACGGTTAGCCGCTCTGGAGGCTGTTTGCGATCTGCCGCAGCCTGGGGCCGGCATGCGCATGAAACTGTCTGATTCCCGGGCAGAGATAGTTGAGTCCGGGCTCGCCGTCCGGCGTGCGGACGAGGCGGTTCTTCGGGCATTCGCCCCAGCACAGATTCAGATTCGGGCACTGCCGGCAATACTGTGGAAGGGTGTCGCGCTTGCCGAATCCGAATGCCTGCTGCCGCTCCGAAAAAGCCATCTGATGAAGCGGATGCGTGAAGATGTCGCTCAGTTCGTACTCGGGATACACGTAGTGGTCGCACGAATAGACGCGGCCGTCGTGCTCCATCGCAAGCCCCTTGCCGCAGAACGGGGCCGTGATGCAAAGCTGCGAGGGCAGGCCCATGGTCTGCGCGACGGCGGTTTCGAACAGATTGACGAGTACCCGGCTCAGGTCTTCGCGATACCACTCGTCGAAGGTGCGGCTCAGAAAATAGCCCCAGTCGTCGGGATCGACGGACCAGTCTGTCACGACGGAGTCAGCCGATCCCGGTCTTGCCCTGTCGGTGCCGACGATGGGTATCGCGTCTTCGTCCCAGAACTGCGGTGCCACCTGTTTGAACGTTCGCGCTTCCACGCACGGATTGAACTGCACGTAAGTCGCGCCGACTTCGCGTGTCAGGAAGCGATAGACGTCGACGGGTCTGCGCGCGTTCACGCGATTGACCACGGTGAGCGCGTTGAAGCTGACACCGTGCCGATGAATGCAGTCGAGCGCCCGCATGACCTTGTCGAACGTGGGCCTGCCCGAGCGCGTCAGGCGATAGGTGTCGTGAAGCTCGCGTGGCCCGTCGATCGACAGGCCGACGAGAAAATTGTGCTGCTTCAGAAACCCGCACCACTCGTCATTGAGCGCAATGCCGTTGGTTTGCAGGTTGTTTTCAATGCGCTGGCGCGCGCTGCCGTACTTCTCCTGCAGCCGCACGACCTTGTGGAAGAACTCGAGACCCATGAGCGTGGGTTCGCCGCCTTGCCACGAAAACACGATCTGCTCGCCGTCCTGCGCTTCGATGTATTGACGGATGAAGGTCTCGAGCGTTGCATCGCTCATGAAATCGCCGCGACGCTGCTCGAGCAGCTGCTCCTTGTGGAGATAGAAGCAGTACGTGCAATCGAGGTTGCAGGCGGACCCCGTCGGCTTGGCCATGACGTGAAAACGCCGCTTGAAGCGTGCGCCAGATGGCGGAGCGTCGACGTCGCCGAGGCTGGTTGGCAGCGGTATCAGCGGGATGGTCGTGCTGTTTTTCATGACTGTCGATGCTCAAAAAATCGCCTGGGTGCGCGGTAGCGCTGATGCATATCAGGACGATAGCGAAGCAATCCTGATTAAAAATATCCTACGTATGAAGGGTGAAAATGCATATTGGACCAAAGGCGCATTGTGTCGCCCGATACCCGTGGATACGCTGTCCGCGCCCCGAGCGCGACGTCCGCCGGCCGTTCTAATTGCATCAACAGATTCGCAACATGGACCTTCGGCCGATTCTCGTTATCCGGCCAGGATCATCGGAAGGATTGCTTTGTTGCGACAGTATTTTTCGGATTTGGGCGCGGCGTGATCGTAGCGTCGAAAAACTCGAAAACAGTTTTCGTGAGGTGGGGGGCGCACGGGACCCTGTAAAATCCTGCCCTCGCGCCGGCTTGTGCACCGCAGCAAGCCGCTCGCCGGCGTTTGAACCGTATTTTTGGCGTTGCAATGATCATCTGCACGCTCAGGGCAGAACACACCGCCCACAAGCACTTCTTGAGGAAAGTCTGAATGAACATGAGTTGGCAAAAGAAGGCCGCGCGCGCCGCCTTGGCAAGCATCACGCTGGCAGCGAATATGACGGCCGCATCGGCAGCCGAGATCAAGGAAATCCGCTTCGGCGTCGAAGCGTCCTACGCACCGTTCGAATCGAAGTCGCCCGCGGGTGAACTGCAGGGCTTCGATATCGACATCGGCAACGCCGTCTGCGCCAAACTCAAAGCCAAATGCGTGTGGGTCGAGAATGCCTTCGACGGCCTGATTCCCGCACTCCAGGCGCGCAAGTTCAACGCGATCAATTCGGACATGTCGATCACCGATCAGCGCCGCGCCGTCATCGACTTCACCGATCCCATCTACGTGATCCCCAACCAGATGATCGCGAAGAAGGGCAGCGGCCTGCAGCCGACCGCGGCATCGCTGAAGGGCAAGCACGTCGGCGTGCTGCAAGGCACGATCCAGGAAACCTACGCGAAGGCAAAGTGGGCGCCCGCCGGCGTCGACGTGATTCCGTATCAGACGCAAGACCAGGTCTACGCGGACCTCGTCGCGGGCCGTCTCGATGCATCGTTCCAGGACGGGGAAGCAGCGTCGAAGGGTTTCCTCAAGAAGCCGCAAGGCGCAGGCTTCGAATTTGCCGGCCCGGCCGTGTCGGACGAAAAACTGCTCGGTGCGGGTGTCGGCTTCGGTCTGCGCAAGGGCGACGCGCAACTGAAGAACGCCGTCAACGAGGCGCTCAAGGAACTCAAGGCCGACGGCACCATCGACCGGCTCGCCGCCAAATACTTCGACGTCAAGGTCACGCTCAAGTAACCCGCGTTTCACAGGATGCAGTTCGCTGCATCATCGCCTGATCTCCACCGGCCGCTTCGTGCGGCCGTTTTTTTTGCCCTTGTTTTATGGGCTTTTTTCGCACGGCCATGCTCCCGTGCAAGCTTGTGTGCGCTAAAATTGCCGCACGAGGAAAGACGGCTCGACGTAGCGCCGGGAAGTGCCAGCACGTCGGCAAAAGCCGCCAGAACGACCGAACAGACGAGAGCACGAAGCATCGCGCTTCGCCACAACTACTTGCATGAGACCAGCGGCAGCGCGCAGGCGCAACGACTGGCCGGACAGGGGACCGGAATGACCACCAACGCAGTCGAGGAACGCCAGGCAGAGGACGTTCCGGGCATCGCGCAGGACGCGCGCGCAAACGTTTCATTTGCACGCCAGCCCATCCTGAACCGCGACAACATGCTGTGCGCGTTCGAACTCAAGCCTTATCAGGCGCCTGCCGCTGAATCAGACGGACAGGACGAAGCGCACGAGTCGCAGACAGGCACCACAGACTTCATCCAGGCCGTACTGCAACCCGACGTGCGCGCGGCGCTCGCCAATCATCCGGGCTATCTGCCCGTCACGCGCGAACTGCTGTTCGACGAAGCAATCCGCAGCGTGCCTGCCGAACGCTTCATGTTCGAACTGCCGCCCGACATCGCCGCCGACGATACCCTGATCGCCCGCATCATCGAACTGCATGGCCGCCGCTATCGCTTCGTGATCGACAATGTCTCGCAGGCCAACGATACCTTCGCGCGCCTGCTGCCGTACGTGGACGCCGTGAAGATCGACATGCAGCGCATCCCGCAGGCGATGCTCGCCAAGTTTTCGAGCGTACTGAAATCGGCGGGCAAGCTGCTGATCGCGCAAGGCGTCGAGTCGCAAGCGGTGTACGAGCAGGCGTTCAATCTCGGCTTCGACCGCTTTCAGGGCTTTTACTTCGCGCATCCTCAGGGCGCCGCCGCGCGCAAGGTCAGCGCGCCGCGTCACGCGCTGCTGAATCTGCTGCAGCTGCTGGGCGGCGAGCCGACCGTCGCGCAACTCGAAGCCGAACTGAAGCTGAACCCCGTGCTCGTGATGCACCTGATGCGTCTCGCCAATTCGAGTGGCCTTGCGATGGGCCGCAAGGTCACAACCTTGCGCGAGGCGATCAACGCGACCGGCACCAACCGCATTGCACGCTGGACGCAATTGCTGCTGTACGCCGATGGCCGCAAGGTCGCGCTCGAAGACGATCCATTGCTGCAACTCGCCGCCACGCGCGCGCGTTTCATGGAACTCGCGGTCGAGCGTCTGCCCGAAGCGGGCCGCGACGCAACCGACGCTGCATTCCTCACGGGCGTGTTCTCGTTCGTCGATTCGGTATTCGGCGGCTCGCTCGAACACACGCTCAATGTGCTCGCGCTATCCAAGCCGATTCGCGATGCGATCCTGTTGCGCGAAGGCGTGCTCGGCACCTTGCTCAACGTGGTCGAAGCGCTCGAACGGGGCGTGTGGTCGGATATCGAGGAAGCGAGCAGCAAGCTCGAAGGTTTGTCTGTGCTCGACATCGCGCAGATGGGGCTGGTCGCCGCCGCGTGGGCGGGCGTCGCCGATCGCAGCGCCGAAGCGTCGGGGCTGGAACGGATCGAGGATTGAGGCGGGAGACAGCGCGGCTCACAAGACGAGCCGCGCGTATCGAGGGAAGAGGGCGCAGGCTGCGCCCGTTTGAAGCAGTCTGAAAAACGCGTTCGCGTTACAGCATTTCCACTTCGCTCACCGGCGCGTGAGCGAAAAACCGTCCCAACTCACGCGCGAGTTCATTGAGCGCGGCCATTTCCCGCTGCGAGATGCGGCGCGGCACATCATGATGCGCCCAGTCGCCATAGAGCAGGGCGACCGTCGATTTGTTCTCCAGCACCACGGGCAGCAGCACGAACGAATGCACATCGTCGAACGCGCGTCGATACCAGTCCGGCAGGCGTGCATGCATCTTCGGATCGCGCGCATTCTCGATGAAGATGCCGACCGAGTTCGCAATCGCGAGATGAAACACGTCGGGCTCGAAGGCCGTTGCGAAGCTGAGCTTGGGCAAGGCCGCGTCGATGCGCGCGCCAAAGCCCATCGTCGCCTTGAAGATGCCGCTGCCGTGACGTACGAACACGACGGTGCGTTCGAACTGCAAGCCCGCCAGCACCGTTTCTGAAGCGAGCGCGAGCGCAGGCGCGAGTCCGCTGTCGCTCGGCAGTGCCTGCAATTCGTCGACGCCCGCGCGAATGCACGATTCAGGATCGAGCGATTGACGTGCAATCGCGTCGGCGTTGGCGCGCAATTCGAAGATCTCGCGCATCACGCCATCGCGCGTTTCTTCTTCGGCGAGTTGCAGGCTCATTTCGACCAGCACATCGGGATCGGTATTGAGCGTGCGGCTATAGCGCTGCGCGAGTTCGGCGATGCGAACATCGCGTTGTGCCTGCGGCAGATGCGGCTGCGTCAGCACGTTCGCGACTTCCGTCGAATAGTTCGTGATCGCGCGCAGCCATTGCACCTGACGCGGCTCGTCCTGCTGCTGCGGATCGAATTCCGACATGCCGACGCGGATCATCTCCGGCAGGCGCCAGCGCGTCGCCGCTTCGAGCCCGATCTCATGGAAGGTCACGCCGAGCACGCTATCGCAGGCTTCGTTTTCGCCCATGCCCGTATCGACCTGACGGCGAATCTGGTCCCACTCGGCATCGAGATAGAACACCACCAGCAGCTTGCCGATCTGCCGCATCAGCGTGCAGACCACGGCTTCTTCGCCGTCGCGCAGATCGCCGCGCTCCGTCAGCTTGCGCGCGACGCAGCCCGACAGCATCGTGCGGTTGAGTTCGAGCTTGGCGTCGATGCGGCGCGGCGCGCTGTGATGAAAGTGATCGACGATCTTCAGGCCAACGACGAGATGCCCGACGGCATCCATGCCCAGCACCATCAGTGCGCGCGAAACGGTCGTGATGTTGCCGCCGAACGCCATGTACATCGCCGAATTCGCGAGACGCAGCACCTTCTGGGTCAGCGCGAAGTCGGAGAGCACGATTTGCACGAGTGCGCTGAAATCGAGATCGTCGTTATTCATTGCAGCCATCGTCGAGCGCAGCGACTGCTGCAGCATCGGAAAATCGCCGCGCTCGTTCATGCGAGCCCACAGCCGGTCAAGCAGCGCAGCCTTTAGCATGAGAGTTCCGCGAGAGGCATACAGGTTCCAGTGAGTGGCACGCCGGGGTGTAGCCGGTGCACAGTGTTGTTATGCGTCATGTCGTTTTCGCTTCACCGTGCACGTGAAGCGAGCGTGATTCGAAGCGCTGCGCGAGTTCTTCCGACGGCAGCGCCTTGCAGACCAGCCAGCCCTGGATGTGATCGCAGCCCATCTCGGTCAGCAGGTTGCGCTGTTCTTCCGTCTCGACGCCTTCGGCGACGAGTTCGAGATCGAGGGTCTGCGCAAGGCCTACGACAGCGCTGACGATCGCCTGATCGTTGCGCGAGGTTAGCAGGTTCTCCACAAAGCTCCGGTCGATTTTCAGCTTGGCGAGCGGGAAGCGTTGCAGATACGCGAGGCTCGAATAGCCGGTGCCGAAATCGTCGACGGCGAAGCGGATACCGAGTCCCGTCAGTTCTTCGAGCAGCGTGGTCGCGTGCTGCGGATCGTGCATCAGCAGGCTTTCGGTGATCTCGAACACCAGGCGGTGCGGATCGATGCCCGTGAGCGCAATCGCTTCGCGCACGCTTTCCTTGAAGCGCGGTTCGCGGAACTGTTGCGGCGACACGTTGACGGCCACGTATTGCAGCCGGATGCCTTGCGTGTCCCAGCGGATCAGCTGCATGCACGCGGCCTTCAGCACCCAGTTGCCCAGATAGTTGATGAGGCCGACCGATTCCGCGAGGGGAATGAACATCGACGGCGGCACCAGTCCATGCACAGGATGCTGCCAGCGGATCAACGCTTCGACACCGACGACACCATGCGTCTGGCTGCTGGTGATCGGCTGGAAGTGCAGCGAGAATTCGCCGTTGCGGACGCCGTCGTACAGGTCCGATTCGAGCTTCAGGCGCTCGGCATCGGCGGGGCTGTCGTCGGGCACGTAGAACGCGAGCGTGTTGCCGCCCGCGGCCTTGGCGCGCGCGAGCGCGTGATCGGCCCAGCGCAGCAACTGGCTGTCGCGCGGCGCGCCGTCGCTTGCTTCGCCGATGTGCTGCGTATCGGGATACAGCGCAATACCGACGCTGGCCGACAGATGCACCGGCTGGCGGTTGAAGGTGTACGGCTGCTGGATGGCGGTCAGCAGGCGGCGCGCGAGCGCTTCGGCGGCAATCGCGGCATCGGCGCGCGTGTTGGCGGCGGGCAGCAGGATCGCGAATTCGTCGCTGGAAATGCGCGCGATGATCTCGCCTTGCGTCGTCATGTTGGACAGGCGGCGCGCGGTGTCGCGCAGCATCTCGTCGCCGGCGTCATAGCCGAGCGCGCGGTTCACGCGCTGATAATCGTCGATGTCGAGCAGCAGCAGGGCGGCGGACTTGCCCATGGCGTCCGCTTTCTGCTGCGCCTGACGCATTTCCTCGACGAGCGCCGGCACGTTGGCAAGACCCGTCAGGTTGTCGTGATGCAGCTGATGCTTGAGGCTCGCTTCCGTTGCGCGCCAGCTCGACACGTCGAAGCCCGCAATCGCATAACCCTCGATGCCGTCGTGGCAGTTGCGCGCGATGCGCAACTCGACGGGCACGGGGTAGGTAAGCGACTTGATCAGATCGAGCGTGACTTTTTCGACGCTGCCGCTTTCGTCGGCGCGGCGCAGTGCGGCATCGAGGCGCGCGACGTCGCTTGGTGCGACCAGTTCGTGCAGCGTGACCGTCTGCAGATATTCGCGGTGATAGCCGATGAAGCGCAGGCTCGCCGCGGAGACATACAGGAATGTCAGATTGCGCGCCACGTGCGCGAGGAAGTCGACGGCCAGCGCGGCCTGTTCGAGCCCGTTCGCCACGGCGGGGGCGGCGGGTGCGTCTGCGGCGACCGTCGGGCGCGCGGGCTGGCGGACCGCGCGGAATCGGTCGATCGCCGTGCGCAGCAAGCCGCGGCGGGCTGGGGTGATCCTGGTCGCTTCCATGTGTGTCGCTGACTACCCGGTTCGTCGTGAGGCTGGACGCCTTGTCGCTACCCGGAATTCAACCAATCGGGGCAGACGCGAGGCCGTCCATCAGAACGGGTTATCGACGTTTGCGGCAGAATCTTTAGCTTTCAGACATAAAAAGCGCCATAACATATGGTAAGGATTGACCTCGCGCCCAGATGCCTGTGCATCGCGGGTGGATTCCGCTAAAGTGGCGGCGAACGTGCTTCGTTTATGTCATTGACACAACGCAGGCACGCGCCCCGCAAGCATGCCGTTTTCCGAATTCAAGCAGCCGTCAACCATGCCTGATCCGTTTCAAAACGACGACGCCGGACGACCCCAAACGTTTGCGCAAGCAGGCGAAGAGGACGAGGCGATCTCGTCGGCGCAGTTCGTCTACGTCGGGCGTCAGCCGATTCTCGACCGCGACGGCGCGCTGCACGCCTACGAACTGCTGTTTCGCGGCAGCGCGCAAAACTATGCGCAGGTGTCCGACGACGCGCAGGCCACCGCGCAGGTGGTGGTGCGCACGATCGGCAGTATCGGCGTGCCGTCCGTACTCGGCACGCATCGCGGCTATGTGAACATCGGCCGCGATCTGCTGTTCGACGACATCGTGCATCTGATGGAGCCCGAGCGCTTCGTGCTCGAAATTCTCGAGACAGTCCAGTTCGACGACCGGCTGATTGCGCGCATCGCCGATCTGCGCCGCGCCGGCTTTCGCGTGGCGCTGGACGATGTATGCGAGCTGTCGCCGAACCTGCTTGCTGCATTGCCGTATGCGGACATCGTCAAGATCGACTTCCTGCAGACCGACCGCGCGACGCTGCCGGGCCTCGCGCAGGCGCTGGCGAAGCGCGGCAAGACATTGATTGCCGAAAAAGTCGAGACGCGCGAAGACTTTGCGCTGGCTCGCGAGCTGGGCTTCGATCTCTTTCAGGGTTATTTTTTCGCGCGTCCACAGGTGCTGTCGACGCGCCGCACGCGTTCGTCGCGCACCTCGCTGCTGCGTCTCCTGGCGCTGCTCGCGCGGGATGCGGGCATTGTCGAACTCGAAGACGAACTCAAGCGCAATCCGACCGTGGTCGTGCAACTGTTGCGGCTGGTCAATTCGAGTGCGTTTGGCCTTGGGCGCAATATCGCGTCGCTGCGCGAGGCGATCATCGCCACGGGCACGCGACAGATCGCGCGCTGGGCGCAATTGCTGCTGTACGCGGGCGGCGGCGACCTGCCGTGGCGCTCCGATCCCCTCGTGCAGCTGGCGGGTACGCGCGCACGTTTCATGGAACTGGCCGCGCGCTGGATCCATCCGAACGCCGAGGCGTTCGCAGACGCCGCGTTTCTTACGGGCGGGTTTTCGCTGGTGCACGTGCTGATCGATTCGACGCCGGACGCGACGCTCGATCCGCTCGACCTTTCGCCGATGATCCGCGATGCCATCGTCGAGCGTGCGGGGCCGATGGGCGCGTTGCTGAGCATCGCGGAGGCGGCGGGCGAAGGGCAGGATGCCGCCGCGATTGCGAGCGCGCAGACGCTTGCCGAGTTCAGCGCGCTGACGCCGATCGTGCTGGCCGAGCTGAACCTGTCGGCGGCGGCGTGGTTCGGCGCGCATCTGGGCGATTGAAACGGGGGTAGGGCGCGGCGCAGTGCGTGCTTGCGTCCGCGTCCCGCGTCCGGCTGACGGCGCGCAGTCGGCAAACGTGGTCCAATAGGCGTCTCAGGTTTGCGGCTGCGATGTGCGGGCTATTGGGCTGCATCGCAGGATGTTGCACGGACAACGTGCGCTTACGTTCGAGGATTCGACATGAAGCTGAAGATTGTGCCGTTTGCTGTGGCGGCAACGCTGTGCGCGGGATTGTCGCTGCATGCGTTGACGGCTAGCGCCACGCTCAAACCAGGCGATGCTGCACCTGATTTCACGACGGAGGCGTCGCTCGGCGGCAAGACTTACAAGTACGAGCTCGCCGATGCGCTAAAGAAGGGCCCGGTGGTGCTGTACTTCTATCCGGCTGCGTTCACGAAGGGCTGCACGATCGAGGCGCACGAGTTTGCCGAGGCGGTCGACGAGTACAAGAAATACGGTGCGACGGTGATTGGCGTGTCGCACGACAACATCGATACGTTGACGAAGTTTTCGGTCAGCGAATGCCGCAGCAAATTCCCGGTGGCTGCCGATCCCGATTCGAAGGTGATCAACGCGTACGACGCGGGGTTGCCGATGCACGCGTCGATGGCGAACCGCGTGTCGTATGTGATTGCGCCTGACGGCAAGGTCATTTACGAGTACACGAGTCTGTCGCCCGACAAGCATGTCGAGAACACGATGCAGGCCGTGAAGCAGTGGGCTGCAACGCATAAAGCGCCCTGACGGGCGGGTTGTGATTGTCGCGGTGCGATGTGCGATAGCTGAGCGGACTTGAGCCATTGCGGGAGACCTTGCCATGCCTATCGTTGTTGCGCTGTTTGTTCTGATCGCGTTGATTTACGGCTGCGTGCAGGCGTTTCATGCGTTGTCGGCGCGGTTTGGTTTTGGCGTCGCGGTTGGGGCTGCTGTGCTGGCCGCCGTGTTGGTGCTGGCGGCGCTTGCGTGGTGGTGGCGTCGGCACAAAGAAGTGTCTTCCAATATCCGCGATGGCGACTGGACTCATGAACTCAAGGGTGAGTGGGGCGGTGTACGGCTGGCTGCCGGCAAGCGGCTGTGTGATTTGCAGGTTGCTGGTGTGCGTGGGTCGTATATTTTTGCTGATCTGCGTGCGGCGCTGCCTGTGAGAGAGGGGGACCGTTGGCAGGTCAAGCTTGATGTTAAAGATGCTGTGCATCCTGAGTGGCGGGTGCCTGTTGCATCTGAGCGCGAGGCCAGGCAGTGGGTGAGGATTTTTGATCTGGCGATGGCGCAGAAGTTGTAGGTTTTTGTTTTTGTTTTTGGTTTTGGTTTTGGTTTTGGTTTTTGGTTTTGGGTTGGATTCGCTGGCGTCCGCGATTTGTTAGTGGTGATGCAGGCGTCGCCCCTGTGCGGGGCAGCACCTACTTTTCTTTGCCGCGGCAAAGAAAAGTAGGCAAAAGAAAGCCGCTGAAC
>NZ_QBUY01000145.1 GCF_003121405.1 Paraburkholderia sp. C35
GGTGTTAGCCCGCTTTCTTTTGCCTACTTTTCTTTGCGGCGGCAAAGAAAAGTAGGTGCCGCCCCGCACAGGGGCAACGCGTGAAGCACCACTAACAAAAAGCGGATGCCAGCAAAAAGCGAATGCCAACAAAGAAATCACATCCTGAATCACGAACACCCGCCGCCAGGCAAAACAAAAAAAACAAAAAAACCAAAAACCAAACCCTTACCCCTCCGCAAACAGATCATTAAACCCATTAACCCACGCATGCTCCCCCGGCCCGGGATTAGCCCGCATATCAACAGCAGGCCCAACCAGAATCTCATTGGCATCAGTGCCGAGCAACTCGATAGCCCCTTCGATAAACGTATCCAGCGGCATCGCCCGTTCTTCCTCAGTGCTATTCAGCAGTTCGGTGCGAACCCAGGGCGGCGCAATCTCGACAAACGAGACCGTGCTGTCACGCAGCAGATACCGCTGCGACAGCGTGTACGAATGCAAGGCAGCCTTGGTAGCGCTATACACCGCCGCAATGGCAAGCGGCACGAACCCCAGCACCGACGTCACATTCGCGACGACAGCATGCTCGCGTGTCTTTAGATGCTCGATCAGCGCGGACGTCATGCGCACCGGCCCCAGTAGATTCGTATCGACCGTCGTGCGCAGCAGGTCATCGTCGACCGGGCCTTGCGCGCCATCCGGGTACATCACACCAGCGTTGTTGATCAACACGTTGAGATCGGGATATTCCGCGATCAGCTTCGCCGCGACGGCCTGCACGTCGGCAGGATTGTTGATGTCCAGCGATATCGCACGCATGCCGGGATTCGCGTCGATGGTCGCTTGCAGACGCTCCGCGCGCCGGCCCGAAATGATCACCTGATTGCCGCGCTTGTGTAGCGCTTCGGCAAGACCGCGGCCAATGCCCGAACCGCCGCCCGTGATGAAGATCGTATTACCTGTGAGTTTCATGAAAGAGTCGCTATGAAGTAAGAGAGAGTTAAACCTGTCACCAAAAAGACGATGGTGATTGACATTGAGTTTCGGTGATCGCTGATGTGATGTCAATGGTGATCACCATTGTATTTTTCGAAGGACGCTATAATTGCGTGACGGATTGAGCAGAAAGATCGAGCAGACAGATCGGCCCGACAGGGCCGGTGAACGCGTGGAGCATCGAACGATGGGCGTTTCGAAACAGCAGGCGGAAGAGAATCGCAAGGCCATCATCGCGGCCTCGGAGAAACTGTTCCGCGAGCACGGCATCGACGGCGTGGGCCTGAGCGCGCTGATGAAGGCGGCAGGATTTACGCAGGGCGGCTTCTACAACCACTTCGAATCGAAGGAGGCGCTGGCCGCCGAGGTCGTCGCGAGCGCAATGGACAAGGCCAACCGCGACCTGAAGGACGCGATCGCTGCGCCCGTCAAGCGGGGCGGCAACCGGCTAAAGCGGCAGGTCGACTTCTATCTGTCCGGCACGCATTGCGGCGACATCGAGCAGGGCTGCGCCGTCGCCGGACTGACGGCCGATGTCCGGCGTCTTGGCAATCAGGCGCAATCGAACTTCGCGAGCGGCCTCGAGACGATGTTTGACACGCTGACCGCGCTCATCGCCGAACAGCGCGGCGAAGACGCAGATGAAGAATCGGCGCGCCGCGACGCCATGGCGTTTTACAGCGAGATGGTCGGCGCGCTGATCCTGTCGCGCGCGGTCGGCGGTGCGGACCCCAAGCTCGGCGAGGAAATCCTGCAGGCGAGCCGGCAGTCGCTGCTGCAGAATTTCGCGCTGGAAGGCGGGCAGGGCAAGCGCTGACGCACGCCATGCGGGCGCAGTTATAGTGCTGACATCCGCCTGCGGCAACTCCGTCGCGAGCACGGCATCCAGGTAAAGCGAGGTTTGTCCATGGACTATGTTGAAAGCTTGCGCGTGTTCCGCTCGGTGGTCGAACTGAAGAGCTTCGCGCGAGCCGCCGACGTGCATGGCCTCGCGCGGCCCGCCGTGTCGCGGGCCATCTCGGCGCTGGAAGAGCGCGTCGGTTGCAGGCTGCTGCACCGTACCACTCGCCAGGTTTCGCTGCCGGAAGCCGCCGCGCGCTTCTATGAAGGCTGCGTGCGCATTCTCGACGATCTCGACGCCCTCGAAGCCGACGTCGGCAGCGAGACGCGTGAGGCAGGCGGCGTGCTACGCCTCGTCGCGCACACTACCGCGACCATGGAGCGCCTCGTGCCGCTTATCGCCGAGTTCAAGCGCGCGCACCCGAAAATCACGCTGGATGTCACGCTCACCGAGCGCCCCGTCGATCTCGTCGCCGACGGCTATGATCTCGGTATCGTCGTGCCGTATATGTTGACCAGTGAGTCGGCGGTGGTGCGGCTGCTCGAGCGCATACCCGTCATCCTCGCCGCGTCGCCGCAGTATCTGCAGCGCTTGCCTGCGTTGAGCCATCCGTCTGAACTGACGAATCACCAGTTCGTGGCCATGTCGCCGTCGCTGCGGCGTCCGAGCGTCAGCTTTCGGATCGATGGTGACGAGCTGACGATTCCCCTTCGTTTCGACGTCTCCTCCAACAGCCCGGCGTTCAACCGCGAAATGGTGTTGCGCGGCTTTGGCATCGGCGTCGTGCCCGTCTCGCTGGTGCAGAACGAACTGGCGTCGGGCGCGCTCGTGCGGGTGCTCGACGGTTTCGAACTGATCGATTTCGGCATCGAAATCCGCCTCGCCTACAGCAACCGCACGCTGCTCCCCGCCAAAGTGCGCGCGTTCATCGATCACGCAACTGACTTTTTCGAACGCACGACTGTGCGCTAAAAGGGCCGTCAGGGCCGTCCGGACGGCAGCGCCGCCCCGATTGATGCAACTGGACGCAACAGTGTGATGGTGTTGCGGGCATCGCTTCCCACACCTCGTTTGGCTATTCTGTGCGCATGCACTTTCACGGGCTGGTCGTGAAATCAAGCGTTATCAGAAAGGTGTCAGATGCACGTATTCCTGTTTTGCTTATTCCTCACTGTGGGTGTGGCCGTCTATTTCACGCCATCCATGATCGCCCGGCGCCGGATGAAGCATGAAGCCGCCAGGGTGTTGCTGCTCAATCTGCTGCTCGGCTGGACCATTGCAGGATGGATCGGCGCGCTGAGCTGGGCGACGAAATCGTTCGGCACGGTTCTTCGCAGCGCCGAAAACGCAGCGCGCCAGAAACGCCATTCGCTCGAAACGGAGCGTGACTGAAGCAGGCGTGCCTGCTCTCCAGAATTTCGAAGTAACCTGAATACTAAGGATGCCGAATATAAATAGAAAACGGTATCGCAGACTATCCCGTGGAAATGAATCCGATCTCATCCGAAACCGATGACTGCTTTGCCGTGCGCCAGGCAGCGCGGCACATCTCGAAGCTATACGAACGCCATCTTTCCAAGGTTGGCATTACGCCAACGCAGTTCAGCATCCTCAGCATGCTGAGCCGTCATCCCAAAGCGACGATGGTGCAACTCGCCGACGCGCTGGTGATGGATCGCACCACGCTCGTGCGCGTCCTCAAGCCGCTGTTGCGCGATGGACTCGTAGTGGCACCCGCCGAAGAGCGTCTCAGCCGGCGCCTGCGCCTCACGCTCACCGGACAGGGACACGAGCGACTCGAACGGGCCACCGCGCATTGGCGTGCCGCCCAGGCGAATTTCGAACTCGTGTTTGGCCGCCAGCAAGCGATGCATCTGCGCGACGAACTGTTCCGCATCACGCGCGACGTTCCCAACGACTGATAACGCCGCTGATAACAGTGAGGCAACAAACTGATGCGTTTGCGCGCATTGATGGGGCCACCGACCAACACTACGATGTGCATATGCACTTTTTAACGGATGTCTAAGCATGAACACGCAAATGAACCTGATGACAGCGGCAGGCAGATCGAACGGCGAGCGCAGCGGATCGTTCATCGGCAGACCGGCCGCGCTGCTCGCCGCGGCAATCACGGCATTCAGTCTGGCGGGATGTGTCAACTACGCCGGCATCAAAAGCGACAAGCAGATCCAGACGCCCGAGACCTATGAAACGAAACAGAGCTTGCCGGACGAAGGCGGCCAATGGCCGACGCTCGACTGGTCGAACCAGTTCGGCGATCCCCAATTGCCGAAGCTGATCGACGAAGCGCTGAAGGACAACCCGACCATCGATCAGGCGCGCGCCCGCATCGAGAAAGCGACGGCGTATGTGGGCAGCGCGAAATCGTTGCTGTATCCGAACGTGAGCGGCAGCTATTCGTGGACACGCGAGCACTATTCGGCCAATGCGATCGTGCCGCCGCCGTATGCCGGCTCGACGCAGAGCGAGAACAATCTGCTGGCAAGCGCGTCGTGGGATCTCGATCTGTGGGGCAAGAACCGCGATCGACTTCGCAAGGCCGTGTCGAAAGAGAAGGTCGCCGAGGCAGAAGAAGAGGAAGTGCGCATCACGCTCGCTGCTTCCGTGGCCAGCACGTACAACCATCTCGCGCTGCTGTACGCGTTGCGCGATGTCGAGAGCCGCGAAGTGCGCAATCGCGAAGACATCGGGCGGATCACGGAAGGCCGCGTCAGCGCCGGTCTCGATACGAACGTCGAAAAGCAGACTGCGTATGGCGAAACATCGACCAGCCGCGCCAGTGTTAGCGATCTCGACGGACAGATCACCACGGTGCGCTATCAGTTGGGTGCGTTGCTCGGGCAAGGACCGGACCGTGGGCTCGCGATTGCGGATCCTTCGTTCGGCGAGGCTGCTGCGGTGGCGCTGCCCGGCAATCTGCCCGCCGACCTGATCTCGCGCCGCCCGGACATCGTGGCCGCCTACTGGCAGGTCAATGCCGACATGCAGGACGTGAAGGAAGCCAAGACCGAGTTTTATCCGGACGTCAATCTGTCGCTGTCGGCGGGACTCGATGCATTTGGATGGGGACGTTTCCTGACGGCATCGAGCCGTCAGATCGAAGGCGGCCCGGCGATCCATCTGCCCATCTTCGATGCAGGCGCACTGCGCTCGCAACTGAAGGACCGCTATGCCGATTTCGATTACGACGTCGCGAGCTACAACCACACGCTGATCAATGCGCTGTCGGATGTGGCCACACAGGTCTCGCAGATCCAATCCACCGATCGTCAACTGGTCGATTCGCAGCAGGCCCTCGATGCGCAGACCAAGGCGTATCAACTCGCGCTGGTTCGCTACAAGTCGGGTCTGAACCAGCAGTTGCAGGTGCTGAACGCCGATGACAACCGTCTCGCCGCCGAACAGTCGGTGATCAATCTGCAGATGGCGCGCCGCGACCAGCAGATCGGCCTGAGCAAGGCGATGGGCGGCGGCTTCGACGCGACGCAAGCCGGCCTCGCTGCGAACACCGACACGCCGATTCCTGCGCCGAAAAGCCTCAAGACAACCGATTAACCGATTCGAGCCGCCGCCATCGAACGATGGCTGGCGTCCACCCAATCTCGCTGGAGTTCAATCATGAATGCACCTCAATCCCAACCGGTCAACGAGCCGCCGAAAAAGGCCGGAAAGCGCAAGCTGCTGCTCGCGTTGCTGGCCGCTACGCTGGCGGCGTCGGGCGCCGCGTATGGCGCGTACTACTACACCGTCGCGCGCTTTCACGTCGAAACCGACGATGCGTATGTGAACGGCAATGTCGTGCAGATCACGCCGCAGATTGGCGGAACGGTGATCGGTGTCAACGCGGACAACACGCAGATCGTCAAGGAAGGCGAGCCCGTCGTGCAGATCGATCCCGCCGATGCCCGCATCGCCCTGCAACAGGCCGAAGCGAACCTCGGCCAGACCGTGCGCCGCGTGCATGGTCTCTACGTCAACGACGACAAGTACCGTGCGGACATCGCCGAGCGGCAATCGGATCTGTCGAAAGCACAGGACGATCTGCGTCGCCGGCTCTCTACGGGCATGACGGGCGCTGTATCGGACGAAGAGATTTCGCATGCACGCGATGCCGTCAAGTCCGCGCAGGCCGCGCTCGACGCCGCGAAGCAACAACTCGGCGCGAACCGCGCGCTGACGGCCAACACGTCGATCGAAGATCACCCCGATGTGCAGGCCAGCGCCGCACATGTCCGTGATGCGTATCTCGCGTATGCGCGCACCACCTTGCCCGCGCCCGTCACCGGTTATGTCGCGCAGCGCAGCGTGCAGGTCGGCCAGCGCATCGCCACGGGGACGCCGCTGATGTCGGTGGTGCCGCTCAATCAGGTGTGGGTCGATGCGAACTTCAAGGAATGGCAGCTTCGGCATATCCGCGTCGGACAGCCCGTCGAACTGACTGCCGATGTTTATGGCTCGACTGTCGTTTATCACGGCAAGGTCGCGGGCTTCACGCCCGGCACCGGGTCGGCGCTGGCACTGCTGCCTGCGCAGAACGCGACGGGTAACTGGATCAAGGTGGTACAGCGGCTGCCCGTGCGCATCGAGATTCCTGCCGATGAACTCGAGAAAAGCCCGCTGCGCGTGGGCCTTTCGATGAACGTCAACGTGGACGTGAAGAACAGCAACGCAGCCACGCTGACGACCGTCGATCCCCGCTCGAGCTACAAGACCGACGTGTTCGCGAAGTACGGCGACGAAGCCAACGATGCGATCGCCCGCATCATCGCCGCGAACGAATGACACGCGTGCAACCGGTCCGGGCATGCGATGCCCGCTTCCCTGAATTCACGAAGGCCAGCATCACCCTGCCTGGATCACTATGACCACCCAACAATTGACTCATCCCCCGCTGACGGGCGCGAAGCTTGCGATAGGCTCGTTCGTCGTCGGCCTGGCCGGTTTCATGACCGTGCTCGATTCGTCGATCGCGAACGTTGCGATCCCAACCATCTCCGGCAACCTCGGCGTGTCTGTCGATGAAGGCACGTGGGTGATCACGGTGTTTGCCGCGGCGAACTCGGTGGCGATACCGTTGACCGGCTGGTTGACGCAACGCCTCGGACAGGTGCGGCTGTTCGTCGGCTCGATCCTGCTGTTCGTGATCGCGTCGTGGCTGTGCGGCATTGCGCCTTCGCTGCCGGTGCTGCTTGCCGCGCGGATATTGCAAGGCGCGGTAGCCGGGCCGCTGATTCCGATGTCGCAGGCATTGCTGCTGAGTTCATGGCCAAAGAATAAATCTTCGCTGGCGCTTTCATTGTTCTCGATGATCGTCGTGACGGGGCCGATCGTGGGGCCGGCGCTCGGCGGCTGGGTGACGGACAGCTATAGCTGGTCGTGGATCTTTTATATCAACATTCCCGTGGGCCTGTTCGCGGCGGCGATGGTGTGGATGCTGTACCGGCATCGCGACACGCCGTCGAAGAAAATTCCCGTCGATATAGTGGGCCTGGTGCTGCTGGTCGTGTGGGTCGCCGCGTTGCAGGTGATGCTGGATAAGGGCAAGGATCTCGACTGGTTCTCATCGACGACGATTGTCGTGCTGACCATCGTCGCAGTAGTGGGACTCGCGTTGTTCATTGTGTGGGAACTGACGGACAAGAATCCGATCGTCGATCTGACCTTGTTCAAGCAGCGCAATTTCCTGGGTGGGACGATCTCGATTGCGGTTGCGTATGCAATTTTCTTCGGCACGCTTGTGTTGCTGCCGCAGTGGATGCAGGAGTACCTCGGTTACCGCGCCGTCGATGCCGGGCTGGCGACCGCGCCGCTGGGCATTTTCGCGGTGATCGGCGCACCGATCATGGGCAAGATCCTGCCGCGCTCGGATGCGCGCATTATCGGCACCTTTGCGTTCATCGGCTTTGCGATCGTCTACTACATGCGTTCGTTCTTCTACACGGATCTCAGCGAGGGATACATCATCCTGCCGACGCTGCTGCAAGGCATCCCGATGGCACTGTTTTTCGCGCCGCTGACCGTGATCATCCTGTCGGGACAGCCGCCTGAGAAAGTGCCTGCGGCGGCGGGCTTGTCCACCTTCGGACGGATGTTCTTCGGCGGGATCGGCACGTCGATCGCCAATGTGATCTGGAACAACCGCACGATCTTTCACCATGAAATCCTGACCCAGCAGTCCAGCCCAACCAACCCGATGTTCAACCAGCAACTCGATTCGTACCATTCGCTGCTGGGTGTCGGCAAGGACGCTTCGTTCGCGCTGTTCGATCACACGGTGCAGACGCAGGCGGCAATGATGGGTCTGAACGACGTGTTCTACGGGGCCGCTATCGTCATGATCATCATCATTCCGCTGATCTGGATCACGAAGCCTGGCAAGGCGGGCGGTTCCAGCGACGCAGCGGCAGCGGCGCACTGAGCCTCGCTGTGCAGTACTGCGGCACGCGCTCCCGATGGCGGGCGGGTGCCGCCGCTTCCAGGCAGTCAGACGCCGCTTTGGTACATACTCCCGTAGCGCTCGACGACCCGCAGCGATTCCGGACCTATTCCATGCGGCCATTCAACGGATTTCTCGTGCTTATCGGTACGCTGCTCACGGGAGCAGGGTACGGCGCGACCTTTCTTCTTTCGATGCGCTTCAGGTATGTCGGCGGCAGCGACGTCGATACCGGCCTCACGCTGGTGGGCGCGATGGTGGGCACCTTTGTCGGCGTGCCGCTGGTCGGGTGGCTGTCGCATCATCGCATTGGTGCGGCGCGGATGACGTCGCTTGCGGCTCTGTGCGTCGGCGTGGGCGTGGCGGGTTTCGCGCTGATCGAGCGCGTCGGTGTGCTCGAGGTGATTCCCGCGTTTCTCGTGGGGCTAGGGTGGGGCGCGTTCTATCTGGCTGCGCCGATTTCGCTGGCAGAGCGCACCGACGATGCCGAGCGAGGCTTCTGGTTCCTGCGCTTCGGCACGTTCCAGATGGCGGGTATCGGCGGATGCCCGGCGCTGGCGGGCTTTGCGATTCATTCATGGCACTGGACACTCACGGGCGTGCTGTATGTCGTCAGCGCCTGCTGTGTGCTGGCGGCGCTGATACTGGAGCTGTTTGGACGCGTCTCACCGCTATCTTCGCTGCCGTCGGCACCCGAACGCTGGTGGCGCGGCATCGGTGCCGTGGCACGCACGCGCGCGATGTATCCCGTGCTGATGGTCGCACTGGGCGCATGCGTGTTCTCCGGGCTGATGACGTTCCAGATGTCGCTGGTGCAGGGCACGCATGCACAGGCGAGCACCTTCTTCAGCGTGTACGCCGTGACGGTCGTGGTGGTGCGCTGGCTGCTGACGCGGTTCGTCGTCAGTCTGCGGCGCGAAACGGCGACGAAAGTGCTGCTCGTGATGATGCTGCTGGGCATCGTCGCCATGTTCGCGGTGCCTTACCATGTGTCGGCCCATGCGGCCGCTGCTGTGCTGCTTGCCACGGGATATGGGCTTGCGTATCCCGTGATCCAGACCCAGGCGGTCAACGATTCCGCCGCCGTGCATCGCCGGGCTGCGTTGACGTGGTTCGTCGCGGCTTACTTTATCGGTGTGTTTGGTTTTCCGTCGCTGGGCGGGTGGGTGCTGGTGCATGTCGGCAAGGATGCACTGCTGACGCTCATCGCGTTGTGCGGGTTGATGGCGCTGATGCTCGCGTTTCTGGGTGACAGGAAGCAGGTTGAAGTGCTGTCGGTGAAGGTGTAGAACGCACCGCGACATACACTGCGCGCGCGCCGTCTCTCATTGCTACGCCATCCAATTGTTGTCGCACGGACAACATCATGCAGGCATTCACGGCGCTACTGGCGTTGGCGCTCCCTTACTAAAATCGGTTCTACGGTCGTTCGAAACGCGAGCTAAACGAAGCACGCGATATTCACGATCGTGCTCGCGAACCGCGCCCCCACGTGCGGCAACCCCACTCGATTAAAAGGATTGCTCAAGATGAGCGAAACAACCCGCAATGTGCAGCCGGTTATTGCCGGCCCCGGAAAACAGGGCTCGGGCGAACTCGTGCCTTCCCGCTATGCCGTGCGCGTGGGCGACGTCGTTGTCGTGATGATCAGCGACGGCATCCTGCCGCTGCCGACCTCCACCATGTCCACCAACGTGAGCGAAGCGGACCGCAACGAATGGTTCGATGGCCGTATCCTGCAACGCGACACGTTCGACTGGGCGCTGAACATCGCGCTCGTGCGCAGCGGCGAACGCCTGATCCTGATCGACTCGGGCGTCGGCGACGGCTTCGAATACTTCACGCGCGCCGGTCAGTCGGTGATGCGACTGGAATCGGCGGGCATCGATCTGGCTGCCATCACCGATATCGTGATCACGCATATGCACATGGATCACGTCGGCGGCCTGAATGTCGACGGTGTGAAGGCAAAGCTGCGCCCTGACGTGCGCATTCACGTGGCGGCCGCGGAAGTGGAGTTCTGGAAGAATCCTGATTTCAGCAAGACAGTGATGCCCGAAACGGTTCCGCCTGCGCTTCGCAAGGCAGCGGCAAAGTTCGTGGAACTCTACAGCGAGAACATCGTGCAGTTCGATCAGACCGTGGAAGTCGCGGCGGGTGTGTCCGCGCGCGTGACGGGCGGACACACGCCGGGGCATTGCGTGGTTGACGTCGCATCGAAAGGGGAGAAGCTCACGTTCGTAGGCGACGCGATTTTCGATGTCGGCTTCGACAATCCCAACTGGCAAAACGGCTTCGAGCACGATCCGGAAATGTCGGTGGACGTGCGTATCGCACTGCTCGACGAGGCTGCTGAAACAGGCGCTCTGCTGGCGGCAGCACACGTCGCGTTTCCGTCGGTTGGGCACATTGCGAAGAACCGCGCAGGCTACCGTTTCGTGCCGGTGCAGTGGGATTACTGATCGCCACGCGACTGTCGATCTGTCAGCGCAAGCTTTTAACCTGACTTGCCGTGACACTTGCAGCAAACCGGTTGCCGAAATGCGTCCGCGTGTAATTGACGACGGCTGCGACCTGTTCATCGTTCATCTCGTCGCCGAACGATGGCATTGACTTGCGGCCATGCAGCACGTTGACAATGACATAGGGCGCGGCTTCGAGCGCCGGGTTGTCTGCGAGTGCCGGGTAGCGGCCCGCGCCCTGTGCGCCTTTTCCGTCCGGCATGTGGCAGCCCGCGCACGTGGCGTTGTAAAGCGCTTCGCCGCTCGTTTCGGTGAAGCGATAACCCGGCGAAATCGTAAATGCACGCGACGCGTCCTGCGCTTGCGCTGAAGCCGACGCCATCGCTGCGAACGCCAGCAAACCCATCGACAGCCAGCCGCCGTGTCGCGCCAGCCTATCCATTGACGATTCTCCGATGCAGGCGCGTGATCGCATCCAGCGACGACAGCACGGCGCCTTCCTGCCATGCGGGGATATGCGAAGCGTGCTCGCCCGCAAGCACAATCCGCCCGTCGATCTGACAGAGATTCGCGTAGTGTGCTTTTCGCAAGGCATCCGTCCACGCGGCGAAGCAGCCATGCGTGAACGGCGACCGGCTCCAGCTCATCGCGAAGCCATTCTGATACTCGCGTGCGTACTGTGGATGGATCTGGCTGCCCTGGCTCAATGCGACGGCAATGCGTTCATCCGGCGGCAGCGCGCCCATTTCATAGCTGGCAGGTCCCCACATATAAGCGCCGAGCAACACGGCAGGGCCGGGCGATCCGTAGCCTGTCGCCGGATAGCCGATCGTCGAAATCGGCAGATCCGTATGCGTGATGCCGCCGAAAATCTGTTCGTCCTCTTCCCAGAATCGCCGGCCGAATTGCAGCCCGATTTTCACGGAGGTCTCGTAGGGCACGGCGTCGATCGCGGCCCGCATGTCTGGGCCGATCGTCATATCGATCTGACTCAGGATCGAAAGCGGAATCGTGCACACCAGCCAATCCGCGTGCGCAGTCCGTTCGGCTTGGGTGGCCGTATCCGTATAGCGGACGGTGACGCCGTGCTCGTCCTGCTGAATGGCCGTGACTCTCGCGTGGAACATCACGTTGCCGGCGACCTGTGAATAGAGCGCATTGGCAATCCTGTCCATGCCGCCGACCGGCTGGAAAATGCTGCTCTGATAGTCCTGCTCGTTTCCGGACGCGAGCCATTGCCACAAACGCGACGCCAGCAAAGGGTCGCGCGGCAGCAGATCGGAAGGCACGGCCGAGGGCATCAGACCTCCGCCGCGCGCGACCGCATAGCCACGGCGTTCGCTGCTTCGCCGGCCCGCCTGATAGGCACCATTCCGATCGAGCGCGCCCCACTGACGCAGGGATTCGAGCAGCAGATGCGCATCGTCGGTTGACACGGCATCGTCGAGCGCATCCTTGCGGATTGCCTTCGTAAGCAACTCGGCGACATAACCTTGATAGTCGGTCTGCACGGCCCGGAACCGCTGCGGCTTGCCGTCGAAAGCGGCTGTCGAATGCAGGTACGCGTTGTAGTTGACCTGGATGAATGGTTCGAGCGGCACCGCCAGGCGTTTTGCGTAGTCGAGCACGCCATTGTGGTGATACGGGATACGCCACGGCCCAGGGTTCAGATACAGCCCGTCGGCGAATTCACAGTACTGGGTGGCGCCGCCGAGTTCTGTATACCGGTCGCCGCCTCTGACGGTCCAGGCCCGGCCACCCGCGCGGTTGTTGTACTCGAGCACCTGCACTTCGTAGCCGGCATGTTTCAACTCGAAAGCGGCGACGAGGCCGGCCATGCCTGCGCCAAGCACGAGGATACGCGTGCCTTTCGGCGCGCCGTCGAGCTTGACCGGTCCGGCGTAAGTCGAAGAAGCGGCGAACCCTAGCGTGCCCATGCCCTGCATCATGGCGGCCGCGCCGAGGTTCTTGCCGATCAGCGTCAACAGGTGCCGCCGGCTCATCCCGGTTGCGGTCATTCTCGACATGAGGACAGGGTCTCGCGGCTGAGGAGAAATAAGAACGTACAGATTCAGATATTAAAACTATCGACGGTTTTTCGTCATCCGTTGCATCTGTCGGGGTTGCGTGTGAGTAGCGCGTGCATTGCGCGCACTGCGATCCGTCGTTTGCGCTAGCGGCGAATGGTCAAGGGCCGCCATTCGGTTTTATCTTTGGGTGGAGTCCAGCCTGCGTCAATGACGTCGGGAACCGGCTGATACGCGCCGCTGGCTGTCGGTTCCAGAAAGCGGCACCAGTTCTCGGGCGTATCGGGCCAGTCGATCTGAAGGCAAAAGTGACCATCGCCCGTCACGCTCCACTTGCCGCTCGCGCTGTGCGTGTTGAGCAAGCCGCCACCTGCCCAGTAGACAGTCAGTGTGCCGTCTGCACCGTTGACCCATTGCCGCAAGGCGCCCGCAGTGTTTGTCCTTCGTACCGTGGCGCCCGGCATCAGCGCGGACAGTTGCTCTCTGGTCAGCCGCGCAGGACGCGACGCGTTGTTGCCCGACGCAGTAGGGTTGCGCGCCGCGGCTGAACTCCCACTTGCCGATGCAGCCGGTTTCCCTTCAGCGGACGACGCCGGCGCTGGTGCGGTCGAACTGACAGCAGGCGTTGACGCTGCCGCCCCTTGCGATGACGATGCCTCTGGCGCACTTGACGCCACACCATGTCCGGTTTGCCCGGCAGTTGCAGCGGAAGCCGCCTTTGGATTGGACTTCGCTTTGGCTGCTGCGGCGCGGCGCTGCTCAGCCTTGCGTTTTTTTTCCTCTTCCTCTTTCTTTTTCGTCTGGGCATCTGTGTCGAGAACGAAATCGACACGCTCGATCAGAGTAACGGGATGCTGTGGCGATGGCGCGGCAACGCAGGGCGAAGCACCGCCAGACAATGCGAGCACCTCGATTGGCACGCAGACACGAGCGAGCAAGATCAACTTCATGTGCAGTTGCATCCATCCTCCCTCGTCGCCGTTGCGCTTTCCCGCTTCATGACGACGGGAAGCATATCGAAGATAGTGCATATTTCAGCGCTGGTCGCGATGGTGCACAGTGCTTTTTCGTTCAGCGCCCTTCGGCTGACATGTTTCCGAAGTCCGCGCCAATCGCGTGCGTCAAAATCGCCTTGAATTTGGGTTCGTTTGAGATAGCCTGTTAAGGATCCGATCGCGATAGTGCGCCCAAACAAGCTGTTTCGCCAGCGTACTCTTCTGCACCCGACCCATTTCAATCTTCTCTGGCGCTGCGGCGCTGGATGAGCACGAACCCAATCCTCGCGAGGCGTGTCATGACGCTCAGAATAGAAACAGCGTATGTCGCAGGTTCGGTGCGTGTGCCCACCAACGCAGAACAGGCCAAGTTCGCGCGCGCCGTCGATCAGTCGTTGGCGCAAATCCGCGCGACTGATGTCGGATCCAGTTTGCTCGACGACATTGCACGCGCCGGTCGCGAACTGGTGATCGTGAAGGCCGCGCTCGTGGAGGGCAACAAGTGCAGGCAACCGGATTCTTCGACGGGCGGTTGCAAGGCGGCGTGTTACCAGGAAGTGCTCGAAACAAAGGCCCTGTGGAACAAGATTCAGGAACTGCTCGATACTCGCAGGATCACTGATCAGAATCCTGCCGTGAAGAAGTTCCTGAAATTCTTTGTTCCTCAAGCCAGCGGCGGAGACAGGGAAGCCTACGTGCAAAAGGTGAGGTCAAAACCCGTCCCCTTTGCGCACAAGGAGACAGGGCAGAAGGGACTGGAACTGCAGGCAGGTTCAACGCAGGTGTGTTCTCTTCAACGCGGCTTGATCGGCTATCACGTGATGGACTATCTGACGCCGGGCGCGGGTACGCCGGCCATGGTTCTGTGGGACCCTGACTCCGTCCAGATGTGCGAAGACCTGCCGGTGCAGCAACGCGCTGTCTGGATGACCCGTCCGCCGTGGATCGCGCTGGCTCACGAGATGATCCACGGATGGCGGCTGGTGACGGGCCGATGCGTCTTCCAGCCAAAAGGAATCGAGGATTACTGGGAGGAGGCGATGACGGTCGGACTCCCGCCTTATGACCGATGCCGGTTCACGGAAAACCGGCTGCGTCACGTCAAGGCTTTTCCGCTGCGGACTTACTACGGCGAATCGACCGTGAACCGGAGCACCCGAGCCGCGCTCAAGCACGGCGACGTCAGTGCGCGGTCACAGATTTCTTTCTCTATCAAGGTTAGCGGCAGCGGCCCGGACGATCCCCTGGTGTTCGACTACGAACTCCGTCCGGTGGATGACCCAGACAAGATTGTTCGCGGCAAGACGGACCCTCGGGGACGCGCCACTGCCATTGCACAATGGATGACCGACGGCGAAATACGCTTTAAAGGCTTTGGCGCGTTTGGCCGCGTCGAAACCCAGTGGCAGAAAGTGTTGCTGGACAGGACGATGATCCTGCAGTTTGGTCGCTACAGTTTCATATGCGAGCGTTTCCGTTGACACACCGGCAGGCAACGCGGCCTCTTCGATAGCGAGCCTTGCGAGTTCAAACTCATCTGCGATACTGGCTTTTTATCTGCGAACCTGGCACCTGGGCGGCTTTAAAAAAGCGTGGAGCAAACACTTCAGGAAACGCGTATCGTATGCGTATCTTCGACCTTGAACGATTCCATGTCCGCTACTTACCTCAATCGCGCGCGCACAGTCGCAATCGTCGCCACCTTGTCCATGCTCGCGTTGGCGGGTTGCACGTCCTCATCGCTGAGTTCGCAGAATGCGCCGCGAGGAACTGAGTCGCAAGGTCCAGGCAATTCATCACTCGATGCTGCTATCGGCGGTTCGCAACGCAGCAATCCGGCGCGAGCGCGTGACGTTTATCGCCATCCGAAAGAGACATTGCAATTCTTCGATCTTGGTCCGACACAAACGGTGCTGGAGATTGCGCCGGGCGGCGGCTGGTATACGGACATTCTTGCGCCCTATCTGCGCGATGGCGGGCATCTGTATGAAGCGCAATATCTGAGCACATCGGCGGATCTCGCTGCCGAAGACTCCGCGACCGATAGCGCCTATCGGAAGAAACTCGCGAACAATCCCGTGGTTTATAGCAACGTTGTGGTCGGCACGTTGCACGCGGGGCAGTTCAATGGCTTCGATTCAAATGCGAGTTTCGACCGTGTGTTCACGTTCCGGAATATCCATAACTGGATCAAGGACGGGCAACTCGATGCGAATCTGCGCGTGTTCTACGGCGCGCTCAAGCATGGCGGCGTACTGGGCGTCGAAGAGCATCGCGCACGGCCAGGAACGACAGAGCAACAAATGATCGATACCGGTTATGTGACGGAAGCGTTCGTCATCGAGCATGCGCAGGCAGCGGGTTTCGTGCTGGCCGCGCGCAGCGAGATCAACGCGAATCCGAAGGATACGAAGGACTATCCACACGGCGTGTGGTCGCTGCCGCCGACCTATGAGGGTGGTGACGTCGACCGGTCACGGTTTGCCGCAATCGGCGAGTCGGACCGGATGACGCTCAAGTTCGTCAAGCCTTAGTGATTGCCTGATCAGGTTTGATCTCAGCCGTGACGCCGCTTCACATGTTCGGATAGTTGGGTCCACCACCACCTTCTGGTGTGACCCATACGATGTTCTGTGGCGGGTCTTTGATGTCGCACGTCTTGCAGTGCACGCAGTTTTGCGCGTTGATCTGCAAGCGGTCTTCGTTTGCGTCGGTTTTTATGAACTCGTAGACGCCTGCGGGACAGAATCGCACTTCCGGTCCTGCATAGGTTTTCAGATTGACTTCAATGGGAACGCTGGCGTTCTTCAGCGTCAGATGAGCAGGCTGATTTTCTTCGTGATTCGTGTTCGAAATGAACACTGAAGATAAACGGTCGAACGTGAGCTTGCCGTCTGGCTTCGGATAGTCGATTGGTTTGCACTGTGACGCGGGTTTTAGCGTTTCGTGATCCCAGTGGCGGTGATGCAGCGTCCATGGCACGTTGCCTTTCAACAGCTTTTGCTCGATGCCGACCATCAGCGCGCCTACGTAAAGTCCCTTGCTCATCCACTGCTTGAAGTTGCGGGCTTTATATAGCTCCGTATGCAGCCATGAGGCTTTGAATGAATCGGGATACGCAGCCAGTTCATCGTTGTGACGGCCCGCTTGCACGGCGTCGAATGCAGCGTCGGCGGCTAGCATGCCTGTCTTGATGGCCGCGTGCGAGCCCTTGATTCGCGAGGCGTTCAGGAAGCCTGCGTCATCGCCAACCAGTGCGCCACCGGGGAAAATGAGCTTTGGCAGCGACATCAGGCCGCCTGCTGTAATCGCTCGCGCGCCATACGACACGCGCTTGCCGCCTTCTAGGTATGAGCGAATCGACGGATGTGTCTTGTAGCGCTGGAACTCTTCAAACGGCGACAGATAAGGATTCGAGTAGCCGAGACCCACGACGAAACCACCCATCACCTGGTTATTGTCGATGTGATACAGGAACGAGCGGCCGTAGGTCTGCGAGTCCAAAGGCCAGCCAGCCGTGGGGATCACCAGACCCGGCTTGTGCTTCGACGGATCGATTTCCCACAGTTCCTTGATGCCGATGCCATACACCTGCGGATCGGC
>NZ_QBUY01000146.1 GCF_003121405.1 Paraburkholderia sp. C35
CGGCTTTCTTTTGCCTACTTTTCTTTGCCGCTGCAAAGAAAAGTAGGTGCTGCCCCGCACAGGGGCGACGCATGAAGTACTAACACCACATCGCGGACGCCAGCGAAAGTACAAAAAGCAAAAAGCAAAAGCAAAAAACTACGAAACAGCATCCATCAACCGATACCAAGCCACCCCCGCAGTAATATAAAACCTCTGCATCCCATGAAATGGAATCCCTCTAACTGCAGAGATATCAAACGGAAACGGCACACTCGCATCATCACAAAGCCGCGCAGCGAGATACTTACCAACGGTAGTCCCCATAGCAATCCCCCGCCCGTTATAGCCGAGTGCAATACTCAACCCAGGCGCCGGCTCATGCACATGAGGCAAAAAGTCCGCAGTAATCGCCACACGCCCGGCCCACCGATACTCATACCCCACACCCTTCAACTGCGGATACAGTAACTCAACCGCACGTTCGAGATGCGCCCAATCCCCTTCAGCCCGCGGCTCGGAAAACGGACCACGCCCACCCATCAATAACCGCCCCGCCGCGTCGCGCCGGAAATACCGCAACAACCGACGCGAATCCGAAGCCACCTCGCCTCCGCGCAAAATGGCATGGCCAACCTCCGGCGCCAACGGCCGCGTCGCGACAATAAAACTGTTCGCCGCGATCACCGATTGCCGCAAACCCGGCCAAAGCGAACCCGTATAGCCATTGGTCGCAATCACCACACGCTGCGCTTCGACACTCGCCCCGCTTCGCGTCTGAACGCGCCAACCCCGCGCATCACGCGATAACGCCGTCACCGATGTGCGTCCATGAATCGCCACACCTAAGCCCTGCGCCGCGCGCACCAGGCCGCGCACATAGCTCAACGGCTGGATACTGCCCGCACGATGATCCACCCATCCACCGATATAGCTCTTCGTGCCAAGCCGCTGCGACACCTGCTCCGCATCGAGCAGACTCACTTCGACGCCCCGCGCCGCCCATTGCCGCGCACGCCGCGTAACCGTCTCGAGCATCGCCGCCGATGGCGCCGGCTGAATCCATCCACGTCGCACTGCATCGCATGCAATGCCGTACCGGTCGATCAGATTGAAGACGTTATCGGCGGCCGCGCCGACTGTCTCGACCAACCGGTTGCCCGCCGTTTCGCCGAACCGCTGCACCAGTTCGTCGGGATCGTACTTCAGGCCCGGAATCACCTGCCCGCCGTTGCGGCCCGATGCGCCCCAGCCCGGCTCGGCCGCGTCGAGCACGCATACCTTCACGCCACGTTCGGCCAGATGCAAAGCCGTCGACAAACCCGTAAAACCCGCGCCGATAATCGCGACATCGACGGATACCGGCTCGCGCAACGGCGGCGTGTCCGCTGCAGGCTGCGCCGTCGCCGCCCACAACGAGGCCGGCAAAGCCGCGCCTTCTTTCACTTCGGTCATGTTCAGTTCTGGTTGGCGGTGGCGTGAGCGTCGCTGGCAGACAGCAGACGCCGCAAGAAGTCCTGTGTGCGAGGATGCTGCGGATCGGTCAGCACGTCGCGCGCCGGACCCGTTTCGCAGATCGTGCCGCTGTGCAGGAAGCACACGCGGTCGGCCACTTCGCGAGCGAACGCCATCTCGTGCGTGACCACCACCATCGTCATGCCGTCGCGCGCCAGCGAGCGCATCACGTTCAGCACTTCACCGACGAGTTCGGGATCGAGCGCGGAAGTCGGTTCGTCGAACAGCAAGGCTTCCGGCTGCATCGCAAGCGCGCGTGCAATCGCCACGCGCTGCTGCTGTCCGCCCGACAGTTCCGCGGGATACGCATTCATCCGATGCGACAGGCCCACCTTGTCGAGCAGCTGCCGCGCCTGCTCGCGCGCCTCGCCAACAGGCGTGCGGCGCACGTACACCGGGCCTTCCATCACGTTCTCGAGCGCGGTGCGATGCGCGAACAGATTGAAGCGCTGGAACACCATGCCCACGCGCATGCGCAATTCGTGGATGTTCTTCGCGTTCGCATCGACACGCACGCCGTCGATTGTGATCGTGCCCGCATCGTAAGTTTCGAAGCCGTTGATACAGCGCAGCACCGTCGATTTGCCCGAGCCGGACGGCCCGATCAGGCACACCACTTCGCCCGCCTTCACGCTCAGGCTCACGCCCTTGAGCACTTCCTGATTGTGAAAGCGCTTATGGATTCCATTGATCTCGATCATCGGCTTTTCCTCACCGCGAGTCGCCTGCCAAGCTGGTTGACGCCGAACATCAACGGCAGACTCAGCACCAGATAGAGCAGCGCGACGAGCGTGTAGACCGTCATGTTCTGGAACGTCGACGATGCAATCAGTTGTCCCGCACGCGTGATCTCGGCCACCGTGATGGTCGAAGCCACCGACGAATCCTTCAGCAACATCACGAGCGTATTGCCATACGGCGGCAGCGCGATCCGGAACGCCTGCGGCAACACCACGCGCCGCATGATCAGCGGACCGCGCATGCCGATCGCGTGCGCCGCTTCGATCTGTCCGTGATCGATCGCCTCGATGCCCGCGCGGAAGTTTTCTGCCTGATACGCCGAGTACGCGATGCCCAGACCGATCACGCCCGCCTGAAACGCCGACAGTTGCACGCCCATGTCGGGCAGCACGAAATAGATATAAAAAAGCTGCACGATGATGGGCAGCCCGCGGATCAGATTGATCACAGTGCTGCCGAAGGTCGATGCCGCGCGGTTGCGCGACACCTTCAGCAACGCGAGCACAAGACCGAGAACCGAACTGAGCACGAACGCGCAAGCCGTGATCTCGATAGTGATGATCGCGCCTTTCAGCAGGATCGGCAGAAAATCGATTGCGTTCTGCAAAAACATCGCGCCTCCCAACACGCCTGGCAAATCGTCCGCGCGCATGCAGCGCGGACAGGTTCGAATGCAGCGGTATCGCGCGGTGTTTAGCTCATGTGCCACTTCTGCAGGATCTGCTGCAGCGTGCCGTCAGCCTTCATCTTTTTGATCGCCGAGTTCAGCTGCTCGAGCGTGGCCGTGTCGCCCTTGCGCACGATGAAGCACACCGAGCCCTTCACGGCCGACTGGTACTCGGGCACGAGACGCACCTGTGTATTGGCGCCCTGCTGCAACTGATACGCGACGATAGGTTGATCGGCGAAGCCCGCCTTGATGCGGCCAAGCGCGACGTCGCGCATGATGTCCGCGACGGAATCGTAGGTGCGCACTTCCTTGAAGATGCCCTTCTTGTTCAGCGCATCGACGAACGCCGTGCCGACCTGCGCGCCGACCACCTCGCCCTTGAAGTCGTCCATCGACGTGTAATGGCCTTTGTCGTCCGCCTTCACGACAAGACCTTCGCCGTACGAATAAACGGTGTCGGAGAAATCGACGATCTGCTGGCGCGCCGGCGTCTTGCGCATCGCGGCGGAAATGATGTCGATCTTCTGCGTGGTCAGCGACGGAATCAGCGCAGAAAACACGCTCTGCTGCACATCGACCTTGAAGCCGGCCGCGCGGCCGGCAGCATCGATGGCGTCGACCATCATGCCCTGGATCGAATTCGACTTGACGTCGAGGAACGTGAACGGCACACCCGTGGCCGTTGCGCCAACCTTGTAGACGGGTTCTGCAGCGCGCGCGGCTCCCGTTGAAAGCGCAAAACAGGCAGCAAGACCAGCAGCGAACAGGGAAACGTGTTTGGCGAACGTAACCATGCATATCTCCAGACAGGAGCCGGCGCGTCGGTGCGACCGCTGGCGGATTTCGTTTTGTGACCGCCAAACCATGATAATCGAATCAAAAAAATCGCAAAGAGATTTTTGCGTATCGATATGCGATACGATATGATGCTTTATCGAATTCGAGCTTGAGACGACCAATGGACAATCCGCCTTCCGATTCCACTGCTGGAAATGGCTCCGACCTGCTGTTCAACCAGTCGGTGGAGAAAGGACTGAACGTGCTGCGCGCGTTCAGCGCGAAGCGCCGCACGATGACGCTGGCCGAAGTGGCGGAAGCCACGTCGATGTCGAAGAGCTCGGCGCAGCGCATGGTCTATACGCTCGAAAAGCTCGGCTATATCCGCAAGCATCCGTTGACGCGCCGCTATCAGCTGACGCCGCGCGTGATGCAGATCGGCTTCAACTATCTGGCCGCCGACACCCTGATCGACGTCGCCAATCCGTTCCTGTCGGAACTGACGAACATCACGGGCGAGACCACCAACCTGACCGAACCCGACGACGACGACATGGTCTACGTGTCGCGCTTCGTGTCGACCAAGTTCGTACCGATCCACATGCCGATCGGCAGCCGCATCCCCATGTATTGCACGGGCAGCGGACGCGCGTTTCTCGCCGCGTTGCCCGTCGATGAAGCGCTCGCACGTCTCGCGCAGATGAACCGTGTTGCGTTCACCGCGAACACGGTGACGGATCTGTCCGTCTTGAGCGAGCGCCTCGCCGAAGCGCGCCAGCAAGGCTACGCGACGAATCGCGAAGAACTGTTCATTGGCGATATGTCGATCGCCGCGCCCGTGATGGGCAGTCAGGGGCGGCCTGTTGCCGCCGTGCACGTGGTAGCGCCCACCAGCCGCTGGAGCTTCGAGGACGCGCGCCAGAAACTCGCACCGGCTGTCATCGACTGCGCGCGCGGCATCAGCAATTCAATCCGCACGCTCGAGTAACGCCGCAGCGCGCCGTGCATGATATGAAGCCGCGGCCCGATCGCATCCACCGTTTCACGATGGCGTTCAGAAGCGGTAAAACAGCGTTTATCTGCCGTGCACGGAACGCAAAATGCGTCCACAATGGACCATCGGCTCACGCAACACCTTGCTGCGGTTCCGCTACTGTAAGGCGCGTAAGCAACGTGCCTTCCCCGTGGTGCTGCCAACTGGCTGGTACGACAGTTGCGTCAGCAACGTAGGCCGATACGGATAGGGTGCGCAGGTCTGCGCACGCTACGCCCGTAATGGGACCGCTTGTTTGCTTCTTCACTCGTGAACGGAGGACGGCTATGCAGTGGACTACCCCTGGGTATATCGACATGCGTTTCGGGTTTGAAATCACGATGTACATCGCGACTCGATGATTTGCCCCTGAGCGGGGCTGCCTCGGTTTGTTGCCGGTTTTTGCCGGCTATTTCCGGTCGGGCAGTCCCGTTCCTGTTTTTGTCCGGCCGCGTTTCCCTCCATGTGATCGGTATCTTCCGGTCGCGCTTTGCCCCGTTATCCCGGAGCAGCAACGATGAAAATCAAGGTGCTGGGTTCTTCGGCGGGCGGCGGCTTTCCACAATGGAACTGCAACTGCCGCAATTGCGACGGCGTGCGCAAGGGCACGATCAACGCGCGACGGCGCACGCAGTCGTCGATCGCGGTGAGCGTGGACGGCGTGGCGTGGCTGCTGGTGAATGCGTCGCCCGATATCCTCGCGCAGATCGCTGCGAACCCTGACATGCAGCCCGCCCGCCATGCACGCGATACGGGCATCACCGCCGTGCTGCTGATGGACGCGCAGATCGATCACGTCACGGGTCTGCTGATGCTGCGCGAGAACAGCGCGCCACTGCCGCTTTATACGACCGATGCCGTGTGGCAGGACCTTTCGACCGGCTTTCCCATCGTGTCGATCCTGTCGCATTACTGCGGCGTGGCGCGTCACACCATCCCGCTCGACGCTGGTCCATTCGAAATAGCCGCCCTGCCAGGCGTGCGCATCGAAGCGCTGCCGCTGTCGAGCAAGGCGCCACCTTATTCGCCGCACCGCGCGGCGCCACAGCGCGGCGACAACATCGGCCTGCTGATCACCGCGCCGGATTCGGGCAAGCGCGTGTTCTATGCGCCCGGACTCGGCGCGCTCGAACCGCACATCCGCGATGCGATGCGCAGCGCGGATCTGCTGCTCGTCGACGGCACGACCTGGACCAGCGACGAAATGATTACCCTCGGCCTGTCGAAGAAAACGGCTGCCGATATGGGCCATCTTGCGCAAACGGGTCCCGGCGGCATGATCGACGTGCTGGATTCGCTCGACAGACCGAACGCTCGCAAGGTGCTAATCCATATCAACAACACCAATCCGATACTGATCGACGATGGTCCCGAACGGCGCACACTGGCGGAACATGGGATCGACGTCGCGCACGACGGCATGCTGTTCGAACTGTAAGTTGCACGATCTCACACGCATGAGCCACTGACACGGAGGCGCAATCGATGAGTTTGAAAGGCGACATCGGCCCGGCATGGACCCGCGAAGGATTCGAAGCGCAATTGCGTGCGAAGGGACAGGCGTATCACATCCATCACCCGTTCAACGTGAAGATGAACAGCGGTGGATGCTCACGCGAGCAGATTCGCGGCTGGGTGGCGAATCGCTTCTACTATCAGATCAACATACCGCTGAAAGATGCGGCCGTGCTCTCGAACTGTCCCGACCGTGAAACGCGCCGCCGCTGGGTGCTGCGCATTCTCGATCACGATGGCTATGGCGAGGACGAAGGCGGCATCGAAACATGGGCGCGGCTGGGCGATGCCGTCGGTCTTTCACGCGATGAACTGTGGTCGCTGGAACATGTGGTGCCGGGCGTGCGCTTCGCCGTCGATGCGTACGTGAACTTCGCGCGCCGTGCGCCGTGGCAGGAAGCCGTGTGCTCATCGCTGACGGAAATCTTCGCGCCGCAGATTCACAAGGACCGGCTGTCGACGTGGCCCGAGCACTATCCGTGGATCAAGCCGGAGGGCCTCGCGTATTTCCGCTCGCGCATCTCGCTCGCGCAGCGCGATGTCGAGCATGGCCTTGCCGTCACGCTCGATCATTTTCGCACGCGTGAACAGCAGGAACGCGCGCTCGAAATCCTGCAATTCAAGCTCGACATTCTCTGGACGATGCTCGACGCAATCGAAAAGGCGTTTCCGGCATGAGCACTCAAGACAACGCGCCCGACACCTGCAAACGCGGCCCGAAACTGAGCAGTCTGTTCCGCCTGCAATGGGAACCGGCGCAGGACGCGCACGTGCTGCTGTATCCCGAAGGCATGGTGAAGCTGAATCAAAGTGCGGCGCAAATCCTGTTGCGTTGCGATGGAACGCGCGATATTCCCACGCTGGTGGCTGAACTCGAGGCCGCGTTCAACGCACAGGGCCTCACACCCGAAGTCGAAGCTTTCGTCGATCACGCGCGTTCGCGTGGCTGGCTGGAGTGACAGCATGACCGACCTCTCGACACCCGCACAGGCGCACGCGCAACAGGCCGTGCGCAGCAGCGTCGGGCCGCCGTTGTGGCTGCTGGCGGAACTGACGTACCGCTGCCCGCTGCATTGCGCGTTCTGCTATAACCCAGTCGATTACACGCGCCATCGCGATGAATTGAGCACCGCGCAGTGGATCGACGTGCTGCGGCAGGCGCGCAAGCTCGGCGCCGCGCAACTGGGCTTTTCGGGTGGCGAGCCGCTGATGCGCGATGACCTGGAAGCACTCGTCGCCGAAGCACGTCAGCTTGGTTTCTATACGAACCTGATCACATCGGGTGTCGGCTTGACGGAGGCGCGGCTCGACACCTTGAAGGCCAATGGCCTCGATCATATTCAGCTGTCGTTTCAGGACTCGACTCAGGAACTCAACGACTTTCTCAGCAGCACGCGTACCTTCGATCTGAAAAACCGCGTCGCGCGCGCGATCAAGGCGCATGGCTTTCCGATGGTGCTCAACTGCGTGCTGCATCGCTACAACCTGCCGCATGTCGACAAGATCATCGACATGGCGCTCGCGATGGGTGCCGAGTATCTGGAACTGGCGAACACGCAATACTACGGCTGGGCGCACACCAATCGCGCGCAGCTGATGCCCACGGCGGAACAACTGCGCGAAGCGGAAGCCGTGGTCGAACGGTACAGAAAGGAGATTGGCAATCGCTGCAAGATCTTCTTCGTCGTGCCCGATTACTTCGAAACGCGTCCCAAGCGCTGCATGAACGGTTGGGGTTCCGTGTTTCTGGGCGTCGCGCCCGATGGCGCCGCGCTGCCCTGCCATTCGGCGCGCTCGCTGCCGGGCCTCACGTTTCCCAATGTAAAGGACACGCCGCTACTGCAGATCTGGCACGAGAGCGATGCGTTCATCCGGTTCCGCGGCCTGGCGTGGATGAAGGAACCGTGCCGAAGCTGCGACGAAAAAGAGAAAGATCTGGGCGGCTGCCGTTGTCAGGCATATCTGCTGACTCAGGACGCGGCCAACGCCGATCCCGTCTGCGACAAGTCACCCCATCACGAACAGGTCGTGCACGTCGTGCGTGACGCGGCGCAACGTTCGGCAGGCCTCGCCGCCGACGAGCAGCCCATCACGTTCCGCACCGACGCGAATTCGACCCGCATCACCGCAAACGCACAGGCGCGCCAGACTCGCTGACAATCCGCGCAGACGCAACGTTTCAGACTTCCGTCGCCGTATCGGCAGCCGCGCGCGCCGCCGCCTCGGCGGCCAGCGCCTTGCCGACCTCATCGGCGAATCGCTGCAAGGAGGCAAGCGGCCCACAGACGCTGTGATACATCTGACTGCCGATCTGCGCGTCCAGCAACACCTGCATGCCGGATTTCTTGGCCATTTCGATCAGATCCACCTGAAGTCTCCTTGCGGGTACGCGCGAATCGCGACAACACCAGCGTACCCAGTCAATTTGACCGTCATTCCCCGGAATAGAGGCCAAGGAGCGGATCAATTTACCTGTTTCAACGTGCGGCGTGCATTCATCCCCTGCTCAAGGCGACTTCAGCGGTGCCGACGCCATCGGCCGCGACGCCAGCTGGGCGTCCTTCGCATGCCCCGTCTCCGGTTTCGGCGGACGCGCCGAATCGGCGCTCATGATCGAAAACCCGAACGTATTCACGCCGTCCAGGCTGCGTGCGAACACCACACCGCCGTGCATGTCGGCGACGGCCTTGACGATGGCCAGCCCCAGCCCGTGATTCTCGCGGCTGTTGGTGCGCGACAGTTCGGCACGGTAAAAACGGTCGAACACATGATCGAGCACGTCGCGCATGATCGGCTCGCCGGGATTGGCGACGGCCACCCACACGCGGCCCGCTTCGCGCGAAATCGTCACCGTGATCGTCGCGCCGGGCGGCGAATGATGGATCGCATTGATCAGCAGGTTCGCGAACGCACGCCCGAACAGCGAACGGTTGACGCGCGCCAACGCATCGCCGTGCAGTTCGGCCTGCACGTGCGCCTCTTCCATCGGCATTTCGAGGAACTCGACGGTGCGCGCCACTTCCGCCGCCAGCGACACCTCGACCAGTTCCGTCGCCCGCTCGCCCTGATCGGCGCGCGCGAGGAACAGCATGTCGTTGATGATGCCGCGCATCCTTTCGAACTCTTCGAGGTTCGATTGCAGCGTGCGGCGCAGATCGTCGACGGAACGGTTGCGCGTCAGCGCCACCTGCGTCTGCCCGATCAGAATGGTGACGGGCGTGCGCAACTCATGCGCGACGTCCGCGTTGAACGATTCGAGGCGCACGTAGGCCTGATCGAGCCGCTCCAGCGCGCCGTTGAACGAATGCGCGAGATCGTTCAGTTCGAACGGCAGTTCGGTGGTGCGCAGCCGTTGCGAGCGGTTGTCTGCGCTCACGGCCGTCGCATCGACCGTCAGGCGACGCAACGGCGCCAGGCCGATGCGCGTGACCCAGTAACTCAATAGCGACGCGCCAATCGCCCCCAAAGCCGACAGCGCCGCGAGCGCAAGTCCGAATTCGCGCAAGGCCTGCTCGGTCGGCCCGTAACTGGTCGCGACCTGCAGTTGTACCTGCGGACGGTCGCCGTTCGGCGGAATGGTCAAGGTGCGCGTGAGCAGATCGTTACCCGTGCCGTTGTCGGTGATGCGTGCGTATTCGCCGCGCCACCGTTGCGCAGTGATGCCCGACACGGGATGCCCGTAATTGAAAAGCGGCGTCGCGCTCGAAATCGAATAGAAACTGGTGCCGTCGCGCGGCGTCATGTCACCCAGCTTTTCTTGCGCGATGCGCCATTTGTCCTTGTTGATCGCGTGATGCACGATGATGCGCGCCACTTCCGTCCGGCTATCGAGCGAATCTCGCAGGCGCTGTTCGAGTTGCGAGCGCAGCACGAGGAACAACCCCGTGTCCACCAGCGTAAAAACCGAAAGCGCGACGAGCGCGAACAGCAACGCAAGACGCCGCGCGATGGAACGGGTCGGGCGCATCATGTTGCCTCCGCTTCCTCTCGCACTTCGAGCACATAGCCCATGCCGCGCATGGTGTGCAGCAGTTTGGTCGAAAAAGGTCCGTCGAGCTTCGCGCGCAGCCGCTTGATCGCCGTTTCGACGACGTTGGTGTGGCTGTCGAAGTTCACGTCCCAGACGAGTTCCGTGATCATCGCTTTCGACAGGATATCGCCCTGCCGGCGCGCGAGCACGCTGAGCAACTGGAATTCTTTCGCGGTCAGATCGAGCCGCATGCCGCCGCGCGTCGCGCGCCTGCCGATCAGATCCACATACAGATCGCCGACGCAGATCAAGGTCGATTCCTGCACCCGCGTGCGCCGTGCGAGCGCATGCAGCCGCTCGACCAGTTCGAGAAACGAGAACGGCTTGGTCAGGTAATCGTCGGCGCCTTCGCGCAGGCCGCGCACGCGGTCGTTCACGTGATCGCGCGCGGTCAGCATGATGACGGGCGTGGACTTGCGCATGCGCAACGCCTTGAGCACGCTCAGGCCGTCGCGCTTGGGCAGCATCACGTCGAGCACGATGATGTCGTAATCGAACTCGGACGCGAGATGCAGACCTTCTTCGCCGTCCAGCGCGACGTCGACAACCCAGCCCTGCTCCGTCAACCCACGGCGCAGGTAATCGACGACCTTGAATTCATCCTCCACGATGAGCAGCTTCATGGGCGCTCCTTTGTATTGTCCTCTTCATTATAAGTAGGCTTTTCAAACGTGTTCAGCCCGCCTTTACCGTCTGATTTCAATTCGGCGCTCGCGCACCTGTCGTACCCGTATCGTTCGATGCATCTTTCGCCGTGCCGTCAGGCATGCGCTGCACATCGGCCTGATTGCCCTGCTGCACGTCCCAGCCGCCGCCCAGCGCCTTCACCAGCGCGACGGACGTCGTCATCTGCTGGCCGTGGATCTGCACGTCCTGGCGCTGGCTGGTCAAGAGCGATTGCTGCGCCGTGATCACGTCGAGATAGGCGACGAGACCGCCCGAGTAGCGATCGTTGGCGAGCGACAGCAGGCGCTGCGCATCGGCCACGGCATCGTGCGATTGCGCTGAGGCGCGGTCGAGCACGGACAGCCCCGTGATGCCGTCCTGTACCTGCTGGAACGCGGTGAGCACGGCCTGCCGGTAGTTGGCCTGCGCGGCCACGTAGCCTTCGCTGGCGAAATCGACATTGGCCGCACGGCGGCCGCCGTCGAACACCACCTGGCTCAGCGCCGTGCCGAGCGACCACATCAGGCTCGGCGCGCTCAGCAGGCTGGCGAAATCGGTGCTTTGCCAGCCGATGCCCGGCGTCAGCGTGAGACTCGGGAAGAACGCCGCTTTCGCGACGCCGATCTGCGCGTTCGCCGCAGCCATCGCGCGTTCCGCCGATGCGATATCGGGCCGCCGCTGCAACACATCGCTCGGCACGCCGAGGGGAATGGCGGGCACGGGATACTCGACCACCTTCGGCTCGATCGAGAACTGCGGCGCCGGCACCGCGACCAGCGCGGCGATTGCATGTGCGAACTGCTCGCGCTGCGTGACGAGCAGTTGCGCCTGCACGCGCGTCTGATCGAGCAGCGACTTCTGCTGCAACACGTCGAGGCCCGACACCGAGCCGAGATCGTGTTCCGTCGTCACGTAGTCGAGCGCTTTCTGCTGAAGATCGACCGAGCGGTTCAACACGTCGATTTCAGCGTCGAGTTCGCGCAGCGAGAAATAATCGGTGGCGAGATCGGTGGTGAGCACGAGACGCGCGTTGGCGAGATCGTCGCGCGACTGTTCCGCCGAAGCCCGCGCGCCTTCCACCTGACGGCGAATGCGGCCGAACAGATCGACGTCGTAATTGATGGTCGGGCCGATCTGCAGATCGTTCTGCACCGTCGACTGGCTCGGCGTCGAATAGTTGGTCAGCGGCCGGTTTGCCGAAATGCGCTGGCGCGCTGCCGACGCCGACAGATCGACTTCGGGAATCAGCTGCGCACGCGTGTTGGCGAGCGTGGCGCGCGCTTGCGCGTAGTGCGCGCTGGCGGCGGCGAGCGTCTGGTTTTGCGCGAGCGCCTGGGTTTCGAGCGTATCGAGCGTGGCGTCGCTGAAAGTCTTCCACCAGTCCGGCGCAAGCGGCGCATGCGAAGGCTCGGCGAGACGCCAGTATGAATCCGTGCGCCAGGTGGGCGGCGCATCCGACAGCGGCGCCTTGTAGTCGGGACCGACGGTGCATGCGCACAGCGTGGCCACCAGCGCCAGTGTGCCCGCCCTCGCGGTATGAATGAGCGCGCTCACGACGCCGCCTTGCCCTTGGCCTGGGCTTGCGTTTGAGACGGCGACTGCGGCTGCGTCACGACGACATGATCGCCGTCTTCGATCGAATCGCTCGGATTGATGATCACGCGGTCGTTCGGCTCGACACCGCTTTCGATTTCGAGTGTCTGGCCGAGGTCTTGCGCAATCTGCACCTTGCGCAAATGCACGACACCGTCGCTATCGACGACTGCCACGCGCGGCCCTTCCGCACGGAACAGCAGCGCGTTGCCCGGCACCGTCAGTTGCGCGCGCGCACCCGATGGCAAGGCGACCTGCACATACGCGCCTGGCCGCAGCTTGCCATCGGGATTGCGCAGCGTCACTTCGACCTGCAACGAACGCGTGGGCACGTCGATAGCGCCGGAAATATGCGTGATCTGGCCGTGAAACTGCTGGCCGGGCAACTCGGCCTGCGTGACGACCACGTCCTCGCCGACCTTGATGTTCTGCGCGTAAGCCTGCGGCAATTGCACGAACACGCGCAGCGGGTCCGACTGCGCGAGTGCGAACAGCGCGCGGCTGGTGCCGCTGCCCGCGTCGATCAGATCGCCGACATCGACATTGCGCTGCGTCACCACGCCCGCGAACGGCGCGACGATGCGCTTGAAGCTTTCCAGCTGACGCAGCCGTTTTACGTTGGCTTCGGCTGCGGCGAGATTGGCGACATCCTGCGAATAGGTGCTTTGCCGTTCGTCGAGTTCCTGTTGCGAGACGGCGTCGCGCTGACGCAGTTGCTGCCAGCGCTCATACGAGCTTTTGGCAAGGCCGAGGCTTGACTGGATCTGATCGTGCTGCGCAACCGCTTGTGCGAGCTCCTGATCGATTTCAGGCGTATCGAGCACGGCGAGCAACTGCCCTTCCTGAACGCGGGTGCCGATATCGGCGTACCAGTGCAGCAGATACCCCGTCGCGCGCGCAAAGATGGGCGATTCCACATAGCCGCGCAGCGTGCCCGGCAACACCGTCACGCCTGCCGTGCCGTCGGTCGCCTTCGGCGTCACCACATTGACGTATTCCTTCGCGTTTTGTTGCGTCGTCTGCGCCACCGAGCGGCTTTGCAGGATGTTCGCGACCACCGTGCGCAACGCGCCGATGGCCAGCAGGATCAGCACGATCACGACCGCGATCTTCGCGCGCCGCCATTCGCGATGGCGTGGCGGCAACGCGTGCCCGTCCGGGGTCTCACGCGCGGGGATGGCTAGCGAAGAGTGCGTTTTTTCAGTCATCTCGATCGTCCGTGTTCGGGCTGTGTCCGTGCTTGTCGTCACGGTCGTGTCGTTCATGTGCGTCACCGCGCTGTGAGTCGCCGTGTTCACGTCCGGCCTTGCGATGCGCAAGCCGGCTATGAATCCCCGCGAACAGCAGCGGCACGAAGAAAAGTGTCGAAACCGTGGCGAACAGCAGGCCGCCGATCACCGCGCGTCCGAGCGGGGCGTTCTGCTCGGCGCCTTCGCCGAGTCCGAGCGCCATCGGCACCATGCCGATGATCATCGCGAAGGCGGTCATCAGCACCGGTCTGATCCGGCTCGCGCCTGCTTCCAGCGCGGCCGTGAGCGGCGGCGCGCCTGCCGTCAGGCGTTGCCGCGCAAACGAGACCATCAGGATACTGTTCGCCGTCGCGACGCCCATCGTCATGATGGCGCCCGTCAGCGCAGGGACGCTCAGATGCGTGCCCGTCAGGAACAGCATCCACACGATGCCCGCCAGCGCAGCCGGCAACGCACTGATGATGATGAGGGGATCGATCCACGACTGGAAGTTCACGACGATCAGCAGATAGACCAGCACGATTGCCATCGCCACGCCAATGCCGAGGCCGAAGTACGACGTGCGCATGGTCTGGACCTGGCCGCGTATGGCGATCTGGCTGCCGCGCGGCAAGGTTGCGCGTGCCTGATCGACGAGCTTTTCGACCTGCCGGTCCACGCTGCCGAGATCGCTGCCTTCCACGCTGACAAACACGTCGATCACAGGCCGGATGTTGTAGTGCGTGACCATCGCGAACTGGTTCTGCGGCGAAACCTGCACGAGGTTGCCGAGCAGTTGCGTCGGGCCTGTCGACGTGGCCGACACGGGCGTGCGCAGCAGTTGATCCACAGATGAGATCTGGTATTGCGGCGTCTGCACCGCGAGGTTGTACTCGACGCCGTTACGCGGATTGAACCAGAATCCCGGCGAGGTCTGCGTGCTGCCCGACAGCGAGATCAGCACGTTCTGCGCGACGTTGTTCGCGTTCAGATTCAACTGCTGCAGGCGCGTGCGGTCCATCTGCAGATTGATGACAGGCTCATCGAGCTTTTGCTGGATGTGCGCATCGACGGCGCCCGGAATCGTGCGGATCTGCTTGAGCAGCTTGCGCGCGATATCCAGATTGCCTTCCTGATTCGCGCCGACAATCTGCACATCGACAGCGGCGGGCAAGCCGAAGTTGAGAATCTGCGTGACGATGTCCGCCGGGTGAAAGAAGAACTCCGTGCCGGGAAAACGCTGTGTCAACAAGGCGCGCAAACGGTCGATATAGTCGAGGCTCGGTTTGTGATCTTCGTTGAGCGCGAGCAGGATCTCGCCGTCGAGCGTGCCGATGGTCCCTGCATTGCTGTACGAAAGATTGATACCGCTATATGGCAGGCCGAGATTGTCGAGCACGGTGCCGAGTTCATCGGATGGAATGACTTCGCGCACCACCTTCTCGACCTGATCGGCAAGCCGTGCCGTTTCTTCGATCCGCGTGCCTGTCGGTGCGCGCATATGCAGTCGGATCTGGCCTGCATCGACGCGCGGGAAGAAGTCTTCGCCGAGCACGAACGCGAGACCCAACGACACCACGCAGAAGCCGAGAAACAGCGTGCCGAACAGCCTGCGCCGCACCAGCAGACTGCTGAGCACCATGATGTACGCCGCGCGCATCGTCTCGAAGCCGCGATCGAAACGGTGATACATGCGCATGAAGACGTTGGGCTGCGCATGCGGATCGCGCTTGTGCGCGTGGCCCATCAGCAACATGGCGAGCGTCGGCACCAGCGTGCGCGACAGCACGTACGAAGCGAGCATCGCGAACACCACCGCTTCCGCGAGCGGCACGAACAGATAGCGCGCGACGCCCGTCAGAAAGAACATCGGCACGAACACGATACAGATACAGAGCGTGGACACCAACGCAGGCACAGCGATTTCGCCGGCACCATCGAGAATCGCATCGTGCAGGTTCGTACCCATATGCAGATGCCGCTCGATGTTCTCGATGGTGACGGTCGCGTCGTCCACGAGGATACCGACCGCGAGCGCGAGGCCGCCGAGCGTCATGATGTTGATGGTCTGCCCGAGCGCGTGCAGTGCGATCAGCGAAGTGAGAATGGACAGCGGAATCGAAATGGCGATGATGCAGGTGCTGCGCCAGTTGCCGAGAAAGAGCAGGATCATCGCGGCGGTCAGCGCGGCTGCGATCACGGCCTCGCGGACCACGCCGCGAATCGCCGCTTTCACGAACACCGATTGATCGAACAGTGCCGTGACTTTCAGATCGGCCGGCAACGCGGCCTGCGCGCCCGGCAACAAACCATATAGCGTGTTGACGATGGAAAGCGTCGACGCGCTGCCGGTTTTCAGAATCGAGATCAGCACACCGCGCCGGCCGTTTTCGCGCACGACGTTGGTTTGCGGCGAAAAGCCGTCGCGCACGTGCGCCACTTCGCTCAGATAGGTCGTCGCGCCGTTGACGGTGCGCACAGGAATGTCGTTCAGGCCCGCGACGGTGGTCGGCGAGCCGTTCATGTTGATCGTGTATTCCTTCGGTCCGATTTTTGCGGTGCCCGTCGGCAGGATCAGGTTTTGCGCGTTCACGGCGTTGACCACGTCGAGCGGTGTCAGCCCTTTGGCGAGCAGCGCGCGCGTGTCGAGATCGACGGAAATCAGGCGGCTCTTGCCGCCATACGGATACGGCACCGCCGCGCCTGGAATCGTCACGAGTTGCGGGCGCAGGAAGTTGAGCGCGGTATCGTTCAGTTCCTGTTCGGACAGACGCGGGCTAGAGAGACCGAGTTGCACCACGGGAATGCTCGACGCCGAATAGCTGATGACAAGCGGCGGTGTCGCGCCGGGCGGCATCTGCTTGAGCTGCGCCTGCTCGACGGCGACCGTCTGTGCAATGGCCGTCTGGATATTCGCGTTGGGCTGCAGAAACAGCTTGATGATGGCGATGCCTGCCAGCGATTGCGACTCGATGTGCTCGATGTCGTTGACGGTGGTGGTGAGACTGCGTTCGTTGACGGACGTGATGCGGTTGGCCATGTCTTCGGCCGACAGCCCCGTGTAGTTCCAGATGATGCTGACCACGGGGATGTTGATCTCGGGCAGCACGTCGACGGGCGTGGTGAACAGCACGAATGGCGTCGCCAGCACGATCAGGATGGCCATCACGATGAACGTGTACGGCCGCTTCAATGCGAGATTGACGATCCACATAAGAGATGTTGGTATCCGGGAGTAGCGCGAGCGTGACGAGAGGTTGCTGTGTCGGTCTTTTTGCTGAGCGATATGTGGCAGCCTGGGTGACATGCTAGTTGGTTAGGGCCAACGAATTCATGGCGCCAAAATGGCGGTTTTGCCATGTTGTTGTGGATTGGCTTACAGTGGTGGTATGGGGTTTGCTGGTTGGTTTTTGGTTTGGTTTGGTTTGGTTTTGGTTTTGGATTTGGTTTGGGCTTCGCTTTCGTTGGCATCCGCGATTTGGTTTGCCTGCTTCTCGCGTTGCCCCTGTGCGGGGCGGCACTTACTTTCTTTGCCGCCGCAAAGAAAGTAAGCAAAGAAAGCGGGCTAAC
>NZ_QBUY01000147.1 GCF_003121405.1 Paraburkholderia sp. C35
GGCTTTCTTTTGCCTACTTTTCTTTGCCGCTGCAAAGAAAAGTAGGTGCCGCCCCGCACAGGGGCAACGCAAGAAGCGCCACTAACAAAACGCGGATGCCTGCAAAAGCAAAACCCAAAAGCCAAACCCCAAACCCAAACCCCTACCCCACAGGCTCAACATTCTGATTCAACCGAAACACATTCTCAGGATCGTAGATCCCCTTAATCACGGCAAGCCGCCCAAGCTTATCCCCGTATGCGGCCACCAGCCCGGCCGCCCCTTCATCACCGCCGAGATAATTGACATACGCGCCTGGCGCCCGATACGGCCCAAGCGCATCGAACAGTTCCCGCGTCCACGCAATATTCCGCTCACTCTGCTCTGCATCAGACCATGCCGACGTCACCACAATATTCCAAGGCCAGTCTCGATGCCCAAACGCGGTAGCCGATTCAGGAACACGACTCCACGCACTATTCCCATAACTCTCGAACACAATCACCGTCCGCTTCGACGGAACTCGCGAAAAACGATCGACCACGATATCGATAGCCGCATCGTCGAGCGCCTTCAGATAGCCTGATTTCCAGTAGCTCCGCAGGCCCGGCGGCCACAAAAAGTCCGCCATGCGCTGCGCTTCGTTGTAGGGCGTCGGCGCGAACTTGTCGACCAGCGGCGGCCCATACTCGCGCAATGCCTGCAACGCACGCTCGCCCGCCTCCACAGCGCCCGCGTAGACCCCGCCAAGGCCCACGACGGGCGCGCCACGCATCGGCTCAGGCAGCGAGGGATCGTCAGGCATGTGAAACAGCAGTGCGCCCAGCGTCGATTCTTCCGGGGCGCTTGCTTCGAGATCCCGCCATCTGCGGATCGCTCCCGCTGCGGCGCCAGCAGGATGCAGCACGATACCGGCAAGCACGGTTCCCGCCGGATGCACCTTGAACTCGAACGACGTCACCACGCCGAAGTTGCCTCCACCGCCACGTATCGCCCAGAACAGATCTTCGTTTTCGTGGCTGCTGGCCGTGACGATCCGGCCATCGGCGAGTACGACTTCGGCGCTCAGAAGATTGTCGAGCGCGAGCCCGTGCTTGCGGACCAGCCAGCCGAGTCCTCCACCCAGCGTCAGTCCCGCCACGCCCGTAATCGACACGAAACCTCCCGTGGCTGCGAGGCCATGCGGCTGGAGTGCATCGTTGACTTCGCCCCAGTTGCAGCCGCTTTCCACCTGCACCGTGTGCGCCGAGGGATCAACGGCAATCGCTTTCATCGGGGATAGATCGATCACGATGCCGTCATCGCATACGCCATATCCGGCGACGTTATGACCGGTGCTGCGCACGGCAAGCGGTAGCTTGCGATCTCTCCCAAGCGCTACGATCGCAGCCACATCACTCGCATCGACGCAGCGCGCTATCAGGACAGGGCGCCGATCAATGGATGCGTTGAAGACCGCCCGCGCGTCGTCGTAGTCCGGGTCTCCCGGTTGAATGAGTTGCCCCTTGAATCCTGCTTGCCGAACCTCGGAACCATCGATCATCGTGCTCTCCTGCTTCCATTTCCAGCCATCCAATCATCCGTTAGCATGCCTATGTTTATTGTGAACATCGCTTGCGTTCATCGACGCCGCGCGCAAGCTCACAGCGCACGAGCCCGCATGCGGGTGCGCGATGACCAGCTTCACTTTAGGAAAATGTAAGCTGCATATCAAGGTTTACGAAAGCATCATCCGACCGACCAGCATCCGTGTGGGTCGCACCTTCGCCGTCGCCGCTATCGCACCCATCCACGCTCGATCAGCGGCACGTCCCAGCCAGGCTCATCGCCGAGCCACTCGGCCAGAAACTCGACCAGCGCCTTGACCTTGAGCGCCTGACGCTGCGTCGCGGGATACACCGCCGCAAAGTTCAGCGGCGACAGCGCATAGTCGGCCAGCACGGGCACGAGCGTGCCATCGAGCAGCGGCGCACTCGCCACCAGCGTCGGCAGGCACACGACGCCGCCGCCCGTGAGCGCATAGTCGCGCAGCAGATGCACGGAGTTCGAGCGGATCATGCCGGGCAGTTCCATTTCGAAGACTTCATCGCCGCGCGCCATCGTCCAGTGATTGCGCGATGGATAGCCCGAATAGAGCGCTGTCGTGTGCTGCAGAAGATCGCGTGGATGTTGCGGCGCACCGTGCGCTTCGATGTACGACGGCGCCGCGCAAAAGAGCCGCCTCACGGTAAAAAGACGCCGCTCGATCAGCGACTCGGAGATGGCCGGGAAAATCTGGAACGCGACATCGAAGCCCTCTTCGATGGGATCCACCACGCGGTCGTTCACGATAATGTCGAGCTGGATGCCGGGATAGCGCCGGTTGAACTCGCCCAGCACCGCGCCGAAGTGACCGAGCGCCAGACCCGGCAGCATCTGGATGCGCAGCCGTCCGGTGGGCGTCGCGCGCAACTCACGCATCTGATCGGTCAGATCGTTGACGCGCCCGACCACCTCTGCACACTCGCGATAGAACGCCTCGCCGACTTCGGACAGCCGCACGTGCCGCGTGCTGCGATGGAACAACGGCGCGTTGACGAAGCGCTCCAGTTGCTGGATGCGGGTCGTCACGACCGAACTGGTCACGCCGAGTTGTCGCGCCGCCTCGGCAAAGCTGCTGGTTTCCGCAACCCGCACGAAGGCCTCGATACTCAGAAAACGATCCACGCCGCGCCCTTGTCATCGTATGTAGCACGTCAGTTTATACGTGCCGACAACGGGCGGGGCTGCGGGGACATCCGTGGATGCGCGAACGGCGTGCGCCTTCTTTCGAAAGCGCACGCCGTACGGGGAATACGTTCGCGAGCTTTTATTCGAACTGTTCAGCCGCTGGGAAATCGACCGTCGATGCGCCGCGGCGACGCAAAATCGCGGGCGCCGTCTCTTTGAGCAGCAGGCTCACGCCGATGCCCAGCACAACGGCGCAGATCGGCAGCCACAGAATGTTCTGAATGCCGAAGTGCGTCGCCACGAAGCCTGCAATCGCCGGCGCTATCCCGCCGCCGAAGATCTCGCCCGCGCCCACCACGATCCCGATTGCCGTCGACACCATGCCGGCGGGCGCCGCTTCCGTCGCAACTGGCCCGGACAGCAGCGAGACCAGACCGAGCGTGAAAAACGCCGCGACGAACAGCACAGCGAACAACGCAACCGGCTGCGCGCCGAGGCCACGGAACACATAGAGCATCACGGCCGTGCCTGCGAAGCCGACGACACTCGCAAAACGCCGTCCCACCAGATCCGACAAACCCGGCAAGCCGAACTGGCCGACGAAGCCACCAAAGCCAATCGCCGACACGACGATCCCCATACGTTGCGTATCGAGCGCCAGGTACTCGGTGAGATAGAGCGGCAGCATCGCGCCCAGCACGAAGACACCCGTCATCGCGCAGAACAGCGCCACCATCGCGACGGGGATATTCCGGCTCTTCAGCACGTCGCGCCAGCTGCCGCGTGGCGCCTGCTCCGTGGTCTTGGCGGGCGAGCCGTTCGACACGGATTCAGACGCACTCTTCGGCTCACGGATCACGCGATACATCAGCAAGCCGAGAATCAGCCCAGGCACGGAAACGAGCGCGAACACCCAGCGCCATGACATCACATCGAGCAACTGTGTCGCGATGATGGGCGAAAGCGCCAGCCCGAACAGCGCGAATCCGCTTTGCTGAAGGCCGAGATTGAAGCCGCGGCGCTTGGGATGCGAAGCGTCGGCCGTGGCGGCGAAGCTCGTCGGGCAGAACGACCCTTCCGCGATGCCCATCAGCGCGCGCACTGCCAGCAGACTGGCAAGTCCGCCGGCCACACCGGAGAACCCCGACAGCAGCGAGAACGCGATGATCGCGGGAATCAGCACCTTGCGGCGGCCGAAGCGGTCGGAAATCCCGCCCATCAGCGCGGCAAATACGCCCCACGAAAGTCCCAGGATGCCGATGCAGTTGCCGACGTCCTGCGCGGTCAGATGCAGGTCCTTCATGATGGGCGGAAACAGCGGCGCGATCAGCCAACGGTCGAGGCCCACCAGCCCGAACCCGAGGGCGAGCAGCGTCACAGCTTTCCATTCGTAGGACACGTCCCACTGGTTCGATCTCATGCTTGTCTCCTATGGCAATGTCGACGGCGACGGCTGCGCCGATGCACGAAGAATGTTCCTGCTGCCACGAAGAAAGAATGCGACGACGGCCGAATACGTCATTTGCGAAATGCGAACAATGGCGTACAGATGGTCTCTGACGCGCGCCAGGCAAGGATTCGCGGTAAATGCGATGGCTTCGGCGTGAGGCTTCCGGCGCCCACCAGGGCTAGTACGGGTAGACGAGGATGGATGCGACGTCGGCGTGATGACCGTGATCGGCTGGTGCGAGCGGAAGGCGCGCTCTCGTGATTTAGCGTGACCTATCGCGATGTTTCGCGATTGACGACGTGCGCAAACTGAAGCGGGCTTTGCGCAAGCGCATCGCGCAGAAATACCGGGCGCACGTCGATATCCGCCAGCGCGCGCCGGTTGAACCACGCGAATTCGAGCTTGCTGCCCTGCTCGTCGCCGATGTGACGTGCGTGGAGGTCGAGAATGCGCGCGTCGGGTGGCACTTCGGTGGCGAAATACAGGCCGACTTCGTGATGCGGTTGCCCGCCGCCCGTGAAAAAATTTTCCACGATCCACAGCAGTGGCCCGACCTCGACGGAAAGAGCGAGTTCTTCACGCATCTCACGTGCGACGGTTGTGGCAGCGTCCTCGCCTGCCTCGACGCGGCCACCCGGCAGCGACCAGTACTCGTCGCCTTCGAGCCTATGCAGGAGAACATGATCGGCTGTCGTGATGACGGCGACGGCGCGAAGGTTGAAGCGGTAGCCGTCGGTATCGAAGGAGAGCATGATTTCAAGCGCGTGAGATGGCAGATGCCGATATTTCGCCGCAAAGAGCGCGTCCGCGCAAGGTTGCCGGGTTTCCGCCACCCGAGCCTTTCTGCCTGCGCCATGCTGGCAACGGCATTCAGCGTTCCGGCTGCGGAAAGAGAGCACGCCTCATAGGTGCTCCGATTTTGTAAGGCGCGCGTGCCAAAAAGCGCGTCGAGCAGATTGGAGAGTTTCATCGTACTGTCGGGCGTTGTGCGGGTTCAGCTTTGCGGCAGCGGCATGGCTGCGCGTTTCGCGGCTTCGAGTGCCGACTTCGGCAGAGGCGGCGGGCCACTGTCTTTCGCGACACTCGCCGCGCCTGACGTCCGGCTCACGAAAATGCGCGAAGGCAATACGAAACCTCTCAGCGCGAGCAGTTCGAGCGGCCCCTTGCCTACGTCGGTGCGCATCACGTAGCCCAGCGCGTGCGTATCGCTGCCCGGCGCCAGCTTGCCGGGCTCCTGGGCGATGAGCGTGTCGATGTCGTAGACGGGATCGCTCGCGGACTTCGCGGCAGCAGGACGAATCTCCCGCACGTAAGGCGATGCCTGCCAGGTCAGCATGTACGTCGCGCTGTCGATGGGTTCGACGCGCGCGCGCTCGAGCATGCGCACGAATGCCCAGCGGCCCTCGTATTCGAGGCTTCGGTTCGTGCCGGCCTTCTCCGTCTGCCATTCGAGGCGCGTACCCGTTTTCAGGGGATCGCCGGATGGCCAGTTCAGTGGCTGCCAGATTTCCTGCTGGTTGAAATAGTGCAGCTTCTGGCCATCGACGGTGAGCAGCGTATCCGTGACACCCGGCGACGGCACCGGCTTGAACTCGAAGCGATATTGCGGCTCGCCCTGCACCAGGAGATGCCCGGCGATGCGCTGCAGCGTGTTGACGGCCGTGAGGAACGACGGATCGACGACGAGCGACGTGCCTGCCGTGCTGACAGGCACCCATTGATCGCCCTGCAACTCCAGCACACCAGCGAGCTGGCTGGCGAGAAACGCGGCGATCAGCCCGCCCTGCGGGCGCAGGAAACGGGCGAGTTCGGGCAGTGAGGCGTCGTTGGCCGTATTGGCGAACGGATAGCGCCCCGCAAACGATCGGTTCCACGCCGACACGATGCTCTGCTGCCAGGCTTCGTTGAGACTTGCCTGCGCGGGTTGCAGGACGGTCTGCAGCGCCTGCGCGACGGGCCGCACGAACAGCGCGTCGCCCATTCCGGCCCATTGCGCGCCGAGACTTGCTGAGACCAGGCGCGCATAGGACTGCGTGTCGGCGAGTTCCGAGCCTTTGCCCTGGAAAAGGGTCTGTGCGACCTGCCTCGCTTGCGCGTCGGCGTCGGGGCTGTCGCCGATCTGCTGCAGGCGCAGCCGCAACGTGGTGACGCGTTCCAGATAGCGTTGCAGGCTCAGGTCGCTGTAGCTGGCGGTTTGTGCCGCTGCCTTGGTGTTTGCCGGTGCGTCGGCGGTGCTCATTGCGACGAGGCGTAGCACCGGGCCGAACGACGGGCCGAGCGGTCCGGCGGGGTCAGGGCGTGCGGCTAACGGCACGTCAGCCTTGCTGCCGCTGCTAAAGATGTTCTGCGCCTTCGTGACGAGCGTGTCGGACAGCGAAGCTTGCTGCGCACCGGCCCCACCTTGATATTCGAGCGACTTCAACAGCGCGATCAGCGGCGACTGACGTGCATCGGCCATGGCCTTTAGCTGGCCGATGGCGGCGGGCATCGAAGATGCGCTTTCCCACAGGATCGAGTTCATGAACGCCTGCCAGTGTTCGGCATAGTCGGCGAAGTAGCGAGACGTGAGCGCGGCCTTGAGCGCTTCGGGCGAGATGGCGGTCTGCTGCGTGCTATTGGAGTGGCTGGCTCCTGCGAGCACCCAGTCGCTGGCGGTGCCGTTGTGTTTCGCGGCATCGTCGATGGCGGGGGCGATCGTGCCTTCCCATGCCTCGCGCGTGAAGACGCCCGGCACCGAGGATGTTGTGCGGAACAGGCCGCGTGTATCGGTGCCTTCTGTCAGGGTGGCGAGCGTCTGGTCCGGGTACTTCTTGCCCGTCGATGCGAGGATGTCCTGATAGATCGTGTCTTCCGAGTTCTTCACGCCGATTACGGCGAGTAGCGTCTGACGCGAGCCGCTGACGAGGGCATCGCGGGCGTCGATGTGCCAGTCCGGATGCTGTTTCAGGTGGGCTGCGTAGAAGGCGAGCAGGCGTTGCGAGAGATCGAGCTTTTCGCCTGCGGGGAGATCGGCATTGGTGCTCCAGTAGCGCGGCAGCAAGGGCGTCATGAACGACGGATCGGCGTGCGCGGGTTCGGCCATCATCAGATACGTCTTCAGTGCTTTATGACCGTCCTGCGCAAGCTGGCTCGTCTGGTCGTCGAGTTGCGTGGTCGGCATCTGGTTCAGATCGATGAGTTGCGCTTCGAGGTTTTGCTGCACGGGCGTGATCAGGGTGTCGCGGGCCGCGCGTGAGTATGGCTTCCAGATCGCGGCGAGGGCTTGTGCGTCGTGGTTCAGGCCGAAGCGGGTGAAGAGCGGGACGTGGCCATTTACCCGTTGTTCGTACAGGTCGATGCGTTGCTGGAGGGTGAGCAGCGTGCTCAGGCGGGTTGTCGGGTCTTGTGCGGCGTTCAGGTCTTTTACTGCACTGCTCGTGAGGACAAGATCATGGGCGTTGGTGGCGGCTGAGGCCAGCATGCCGGTCGTCCAGAGGGCGAGTGCGCCGAACGCGATCGTCGAAAAGACCGTGATGGGGTGCAGCCCGACGCGGTGACCGCCCGTGCGGAGGGCGTCGGTGGCGAGGTGGGACCAGAGGGAAGAGCCGGGTTCTGTGATGCCTGCTTGCGGGCGGCCAGCAAAGAAAACGCCGCGTACGCCAACTGCTCGACGCTGACGTGCATTGATGCCCGCGATCCAGTTCGATAGCGGCGCGATGCGGCTGTCGAGGTATTGGGAGATATGCCCCGTGTACGCGTCAGGTTCATCGCCACTCATCTGCGCGACGCCGAGGTTCACTAGACGGGCGTTGAGTGCATGAAGCGCAGAACTGATCCCGTCTGCGCTGACACTGTTCGGAAGCTCACAGCCAACGAGTGGCACGTCACCTGACGCCGCGGCCTTGAGATCAGCCAGATCAAGCACATACACGGGAGCAGACCATTTCAGCACTTCCACAATGTGAGCGACCTGCACACCGGATCCCGGATTTCCACGCGCAAAATCGGGGATTGGCTGCGTGCCGTCAAGTGCGAACACGATTGCATCGACTGGGCGGGCACGACGCAAACGACGGATCGCGCGCAACCAGGGCTCGTCACGCCGTCCATCTGCTCCCGTCCCGCCCCATAGCAGCACGGCATCATCCGTCGTGAGCCACCCTCTTTCCGCAAGTTCCGGCAGCAGCGAGCGGATGGCTGCGTCATCGCCCGTGACGAGCAGCCAAGGATGAGCGTACGCCCAGCGAAACCATCGAGTACGCTGCAACTGGAAGCGCAGGTCCTGTGCCCATGCGAAGGCCCGTGCGGCGACTTTTTCCGTCGCTTGTGAAGCCTTGTCGGTTGATACAGGCGGCTCGATTCCCTGATCTTTCGACGCCTGCTGCAAAGCGAGCCGAATCTGCTTGCGACGTTGGAGGACGAACGGGAGCGCGACAGCAATCCGCAAGACCGCACCCATGAGCACGCGCTGATACCGTGCGAGCCAGTCTGCCAGCGACTTCGGATCAACGGTGAATGCGATCAGACCAACAACAATGGCGATGATAGCGGCGCAGATGAAAACCCGGCCCAGCATGTGTTTCTTCAGCATCAACTTTGTATTTCCTCATGCGATGGACGAAGCTGCGCTGGAGCGATCATGCAAAGATTCAAAGGCTCTTCGTTCAATTCACGCCATGCAACAAGATGCGGCTGGGATCCCTGTGCAGATTCGAAGGCGGCGGCGAGTGCAATCCAGCTGCTCGCCGAGCCAGGCTTGCCCACGATGGCATCGAGATTCCGTTCTATTACCGGCACTTTGGGATCGGGACTCAGCGCCGACGTGATGAGGACGGACTCATCGTCGCAGCCGGTGAACCAGACGTGCGTGGGGCTGTCGGGCTCAACCTGCATTTCCATCAACTGCGCCAGATCGGCTTCGACCATGTCGCGATTGCTAATCATCGGCCGGAAGATATAACCTGCCTGCTCGGCGGCAGGATCAATCAGAAGAGCCGCAGCGCTCTCGCTAAAGCTGTGCTCTGATTCACCGTCAGGCCAGAGTTGCGCGGCAATGATGAGTAGCGGCGTTGCGGCGTCACGTTCGATCTGCTGCTCAAGCCACTGCGCGCAACCCGCCGCGTGCTCGATCTCGATGTTGAAATGACCGCCCGGCATGATCCTGGCAAACGCGTTGACGGCCGCATTCTTCCACGCGTCTGATAACGCAAGCGAAGCGTCGTCAAGTAACAATCTCACCGGCATCGACCGCCTGTCGACAAGCGCGGTGTGCAAGCCGCCGACGATACGGCCGAGCAGTTCTTCGCGTCTGCAAGACGCCGCTTCTTCGTTGGGCAGTTGAAGGGATTTCGCTCGCTCTGTGTTCACGGGTAGATCGATATCCGCGTCGCTCAACTCGTCTGTGCGAAGTGTTATCGGCAAGATGGCCAGAGCGGCCATCACCCGGATGTGACGACGGCACCATTCGTGCCAAAGGGACATGATCCGCGCTTGTTCACGTTCGGTTTCCTCAGCGATTGTCTGCTCACGTTCCCATCGATCCAGCCGGATACCTGATACGAGAGCACAGGTCACCAGCGGAGCGCCAACGAACAGCGCCCAGAACTGGAATCCTTGTGTGGGTTTTCCGTGCGGCCAGAGCAATAGCACGGCGCCTGCGATGCCAAGCGCTGTTGCTGTCAGTGCCGGTAGCCAGGCGCGTAGTGGAAGTGCTTTGGGTCGGTCGGTATTTATGAGTTTTGGGATAGGCCAGGGCATGAGGCGGCAACTTGGAGACCTGTAATTTTTTGCTGTGCGATGGATACCGACGATCACCTAACGCTCGATCATTGCTGAACGTTCGATTCGTCATTTTCTTAAATGCCCAGCCGTTAGATAGGAACCACCCGCGAGCGACGTTGCACATTTGCCAACGCTTCTCGTGTGCGCGAGATGCTATCGCAGCAGAACAAATAGCTGCTGCATGTGCCGAGCTGGACGGCTACCGCGTAAATGCTCAGTGAATTATCTTGCATTGAGTCCCATACGTGGCCACAGGAATGACCATTTTGCCGTCGTCACTCAAAGTAAAAACTTTCTGCCTGCATTTCTCCTTGAATGACGCCGATTGTTGGATATGATATTGAGCAATGAGCATTTTGCTATCAGATTTACTCGCCAGATCAACGATGTAGTTCTCTGTGTTCGAAGTACTTTTAGATCGCACGTCATTCGAAAAAATATCGAGCGCATTAGAATCAATCCCATTCGAAAGATCCGAGAGAGTGTAGTACCGGCACCCCATCCCACAGCTATGAACTCCAATGTGATATTTGCCTGCGAAATTCACTTCTGGAGCGGCTACCATTTTCCCCATCTCATCATACCAATCGTTTCCTGTTCTTTTATAGTAGCCAGGCACTTTCGTATCGCCTCGAAAAATTGCAACGCGATAATCGGCAAACTTCGGCTCGTCGGGGTGAGCTGTAGCGTAAGAACTCAAAATCCCGACAGCAAGGGAAAACATGACGATTGGTTGCAATATTTTCATAACAAAATTTCTTTATCTGACCATCAAGTAGATTGACCGAATTCATCAATTCGATTTACGAACATCAATCAATAAAATTGCTAACCATTTACTATGAAATCAGCAAAATTCACCAATTATGCAAACGTTACTTAATTCCGGAATCGCCCACTCCCATTTCATCCATTATCATTTCTATTTCATTCACCCTATCGTAAATAGAATTCAATAAGAAATCGAGACTCGTCACTCTCGTTGTAATGTATTCGCCTGAAACATGCTCAGCGAGGAAATTGTAATTATCATTCCGCCAAACAATCCACTCACGTTGAACCCTATCGAAGTTCACCTGCTCTTCCGGAGTGAGATTTTTAATTAATTTTGCGTAGGCGGAATTTAAACGTTTTTTCTGCAACAGTATTTCGGCGTTAACACATTTGAATTTCGCATCTGAGTTATCCGCTTGCTTGCTGCATCGATCGAATTCATTTGAATAAATTCGCTCATGCGCATACCCATAAACCGGCGTTAAAATATTAAATGCAATTGAAATCTTGACTAAATTTGCCTTAAACTTCATTTATATTTTCCACTCGAAAAATTAATTCAATAATCTGCTTAAAAATTTTTGACTCTAATGTGTGCCATCCCCGCCCAAAGACCGTAAAATGGATCGAAGCTGATTTGTTGATGTGTCGATTGCAATATTTGCATTTGAGTGATAATAGGACAACGTTCCATCAGATATTTGGCCGTTCATAATTTTGAAACCACTCGGCGTAGCAATTGACGCCCACTCCTTGGCGGCGGCATATTGTGCATCGTCCGGTGTTCCAACGCCGTTCTTGATAAAGTTAGCGAGCGCGCCTCCACCCGCTTTAGCTAGCAGATACTCTTTGAAAACTCTCTCCTGCATGTCTGCGTCGTATCTTTCATTGCCAGACAAGTGCAAAGCTGCCTTTGCCGACCGTAAAGTAGAAATCACCGTTTGATATTTACCGGTTGCAAAAAACCGATTTGGATTCGTACCTGAGAGAGAGTCCGTTCCGATAATTTCATCGACGGTCTTCCCTGTGACCGTACCGGAAGGAGGGTTCATATAGGAGTGTCCGACCTTTCCATTAGGTACATCCTTGGTTCCGGAGTTATAAGACTCATATCCCCCCTCTCCCCCAGAAATGATGTCGCCAATTTTCCGAATTAGCTCATCAAGACTGCTAGCGGACTTGAAGAAATTCCCAATCATCCCAATCGGATGAACGTGCCACACATCCGGACTCGCAGGAAAACCCTCCACCGCCCTCACGCTCTCCCACCACTGCAGCTTCTTGATCCGCTCAAGCTCCGTCTGCCAGATGTACTTTCCATCGCCCATCAGGCTCGACAACTGACTCCACTTGCTCATCTCGCCGCCCCATTCGCTCTCGTACCGGACGATCAGATGCGAGATCGCACCAGCGAGCCAAGGGACCGTCAACGCGCGCTTAAGATCGGCAGGCTTCACGTTCCCATTGCCTCTCCCCTGGCGCATGGCCGCCTCCTCCAGCTTGCCGATCAGCAAACCCGCGTTCACGGTTGCTGCCACGACGCTAAATTCCTCCTCTTCGCCAGCAAGCAACTGCCTGGCCTCGAAAAGATTGCGCCGGTACAGATCGAGCAACGGAACACTGGTCGTATCGACCGTATCGAAGCCAGGCCATGCCCACGGACTTTGCCATTGCGTGTCAGGATGCGCCTTCTCACACACCCAGCCGACGATCGTCGATCCGTCAGCGCTGCCTGCGGCAATCGACCACCATTGCGTGCCGCCCTTCTCCTGGTCGTCCGATGCTTTTGCGTGATCAGGCAACTGGTCAAGCTGCGCCCGCGCAAGTACCTGCTGATAAGCGACGGCCGATCCCTGTGCAACGCCGGGCTTTAGCGGGAAATCCGGCCACGTATAGATCACCGCTCCTGCAACCTTGCCTGCATACTGTCGCTCGACCCAGACAGGACTGCCGACAGGAGTCTTGCTAACGCGAGACGCGCGGCCGTGTCCGCGCGAGGCAGACTGCGACACAGACCTGGTGGGCTGCACCTTGGCCCAGCACCCTTTACCCGGATCGCCCTTCGCGAGCACAAGCGTGAGCCCCGTCAACTGCGTGTTGCTCTCGGGATCAGAACATTTCACCAGCTTCGCCCCCTCCCCGATCACCAGCAGCGTTTTCCCACTTTCTGGCAGCTTCTTCGCACGCTCCCGGCTCTTATCGATAAAACGCTCGATCTGGGATCCCGTGAACACTTCGACGTGAAGCAGAGGATGAGCCGGCTTCGGAGGCAGCACCTGCGATTGCGCCGAACTCTGGTACTCGCCCACGTACCCCACTACCTCCCCCGCCTTGACGGGATATGGCTTGTCGAGAACGACGACCGCGTCGAGCGGCTTGGGATCGATGACAACGTCGAGTTCGTCGAGATTTACCCAGCCTGTGGATGCGCGCGAGTCGGGTGTCTCACCCACCACGTTCGCAGCCGGCGTCCCCTTGAGAATCTTCGCTATCTGCGCCCAACCTTTCACAGCGCTACCCGCGATGCTCAATTCCCCACCGCGTGGCAACAGACCAATTGCGGTTCCATTGACTCGATCAAGAATGCGGATTCCGTGGGCGATTTCCGGCGTATCGGCAGCGTCTGCCGCAGTGGCGAGGGGAGCCGTGTACCGCACCTTGCTGTCCACATAGGGAGCAAGTACGCCGAGGCTATCCGGCGAAGGACCGGCAGCATTGCTCAGGAACTGCACGTCGCTACCGGATACGGCTCTCTGCGAATCGGACGACGCCAGATCGAAGCGAAACGGCGTATTGCGCCGGGCAGCTGGTGTCTGACTGCCGCCAGCCTTATCACCGACCCGAAAATGCCGGTCTCCCTGCCAGAACGGAAGCGTACGGATCGGCTGTGCCGAAGTCGTGCCGCTCTGTGGCTGCACCGCCCGATAACCTGCCCAGTCGAGCTGATGCATGTACAAGCTGTAGAACTCCAGCACCTCGTCGTGAGGTGCCTGGTACGCTGGCGGACTGCTAACGGTGGCCGCGGACGCACCCGAAGCCGGCGAAACAGTCGACGACATGCCTGAGCTAGCAGGCTCCGGCGGTAGCACCAGTTTGTGACGTATCAGCACAAATCCTGTCGAATACAGTGCGAAGCGAGGCGGTGTGGTCGGATAGGTCAGTTCGGGATAGACCGAGTCCAGCCGGTACGCAACGACTTCGCCATCGGCAATGGCCCGTACACCGTCGCCCTGTTTGAGCAGCGCGCCCGTGCCCGCATCGAAATGTACGCCACCATGAAACATGCCGTTGGCGCCGAGTGGAAAGAACCCGCCATCGCTACTGGCCAGAGCCTTGAACCACGTATTCGGATCGATTGAATTGCCACTGGCGGGCGCAAACGGGAAATTCCAGTTAAGGGCGCACCACTGTGGCAACGGGGTGGCCGGCGTAGCCGGCGCGGCGGAATGGGGTGAATGACTGCGAGATCTGGCCATCGTCTGTTCTTATGTGTTGCCGTCAGTTGGAGTAGTGATCGGCACGACTCTCAGGAATCGAGCCAGCGCCTTGGGGCAGCGTCGGAGTGTTCTTCATTGATACCGCGCCCTGCTTCTGGATCGTGATGACCTTCAGAAGGAGATCCAATGGACCACCGAGCGTGATGTTGCCGTCCTTCAACTGGATGAACCCGCCGCCGCTTTCGAGAACGAGCTCCTTCTTTGCGCTGACGCGTACCGTACCGTTGACGCTCGCCACCGTCAGATCCTTGTCCGCCAGCATCGACATCGCATCGCTCTGCGCCTGCATGTCCACCGGCCCCTTCGCCGCGAACAGCCTGATTCCAAGTTTCTGCGAGAACATCGACACAATCTCGCCGGCTGCCACGGTGAAGCGCTTCGCCACGCTAATATCGGCGTTCTTTCCTGACACTGCGTTGATGTTGCCCTGCGCCACAACCTGGACGTCGCGCCCGGCGACTATCCCCACCGATGCGGGGGCGCTTGCAAGCAAGCCTGGCTGTTTCAGGCCGTCGAGTTCGTCCTTGACCTGCTGTTGCGCGTCGGTATCGGCAGGAATCGCCCTTGCGCTGCGTGCGGCGTCCGCCAGCGCTCGGGCCAGTTCGAGTGCACGCTCGAGTTGCGCGATGGTCTCCTGCATGTCCATCTGCTGACCGCTTGCGGCAGGCTGGTCGTGGGACGTGATGTATTGGCCTTTTCCCGCGCGAATCGCGCCATAGCCCGACGTGCGCAGTTCGAAGCCTTCGCCACGCTGTTCGAGCCGCTGATTGACCAGATGACCCAGGTTCAGCTGCGATTTGCCCGAGTGCTCTGTCGACAGCTTGATACCTTCCTGTCCTTCCCAGTCCTCCATGCGCAGCTTGTTGTTCGACTGCGTGCGGATCACGTTGCGCGATAGCCAGCGCCGGTCGCTCGTCACGTGGTCCACCGCCTGGCTGTGGTGATGGAAGGCGGCGATGTAAGGCTTATCGGGGTCGCCGTCACGAAAGCCGATTACCGCTTCGGTGCCGTCGAGCGCGGGAAAATGGAAACCTGTCTGCAATGCTCCGGCAAACGGCTTTGCCAGCCGCAACGGCACGCTCTCGCCACCTGCGGGCCATGTCGCGAAGTCCACGTCGAAGCGTACGGTGTAGTAACCGGCAGCCGTCAAGTACGCGTACTTGTATCTGTCAGGCGAGGTCACGCGCGCAGAGAGCGTACCCGCAATCGTCGGCCACGCCGACTCATCCAGCTTCAGCCGGAAACGGCGATCCGATGGAATCGCGCGAAACGTATTCGTGTAAGCCGTATCGCGTGCGCCCCGGTGCGTGATTTCGATAACGACCTGGCCATCGGGCGCATCGGGTAGCATCTCGTCGATCTGCATGATGCGACCCGGCTGCAGCGACAGCACATTGCTCTCACCCTCGAATATCACCTGCCACGCAATCGCGGCCTCGTGACGAAGCTCGGCCTCCCACTTTGCGCCGGCCTGATCGAGGTGATGCGTGCCATAGATATACGGCTGCCCGTAGGTAGTCGGATCCTGTGGCGCGATGTTTCCCTCGTCCCTGAAACGCTCCCACGCCCGCTCGGGGTTGTAATCGGCTACCTGAAAGGCTTGTGGAACCGTGCTGGTACGAGTCTGCAACGCATGTACCGATTCGACTGCCGCCTCGAGTCCCGCGTTCTCACGGTAGCGCAGCTCCAGTTTCGGATCGTAGATGTAGTGATCAATATCATCGCCGAACACGATCTGATCGCCGTGCTCGGTCTCGATGACATAGCAGTAGATGCCCGCTTTCTGCATCAGCATCTGGATGTACGCGAGATCGTTCATCCGGTACTGGAAGCGGAACAGGTGCTGCGGATACTGGCCGCGCAGGCGAAACGAAAACTGGTGCCCCTTCAGCCCGTGCCTGCGCAACACGGATTCGATGATCTGAGGCGTGGTCTGGTGCTGGTAAATCTGACTGGTGGTAACTGCATCAAGCCGCGCCAGATGGGACTTCACGACGATCTCATAGCGCGTGAAGTCCTTCGTAATGTTCAGTATCGAGAACGCAGCAATGAATCCGGAAAAGCGACGCGGCGTGTCGGACAATGGCTCGATCAGAAAAGTCGCATCGCGATTCAGATATGCCTGACGTCCGAGTTTCTCTGGATGGGTGAACTGTATGCGGATACTGGTCGGCGCCCCCATTGCCGCCGTTGCCTCGAACGAAACTACCGACAAACCGGCAGCGCTAGCAACACCGGGGACTTCCAGAAAGTACGCCTGACGCCCCGTCGTCGTCTTTACGTCCTGCGCATAGTCGCGCCCTTCATCCAACAGGCTTGCCATCGATCTTCTTCTCCGTCGTAACCCGGCACCATGAGACTGCCCGATTGCGGCGAACGCGCGATCGACGCGCCTGCACCGTTGTCGAGTAGCGCAAGGAGATTACGACGAGTAAGAATAGATTTAAAGCGTAGGTATCCTACTATTTATTCATTCGTTGCTTTTTGTCATTCTTTGCAACTATTTACGATTTCATTTCGTACTGCATGTTATATCGCTATCGTCAATCGGTTGCAAATGCACATCAAATTGCGGAGAAAATGCATGGCAAAAATGATCGCGCTCAAAGGAAACCTGACCACCACAGGCGGCCGGGTTCTCGATGGCGATACAACGATGCTCGATGGTGGACGGCCGATTGCGCGCCACATGGGACTCGCGTCCTGCCCACGCTGCGGACAGAACGGTCCAATCTATGGCACCGCGCAAAACTGGGGAATGGGAGGCACACACGGCGTGCGAGACGGCGATATCGTGCTGTGCCGCTGTCCTCGCGGCACGAACCGTGTCATTGCACGATCGACGATTTACGACACGTGAGACCGTGCAATCGTACTGGCTGAGAATCTCGCGATCAGACCGCACTTAATGCGCGATGACTACCTCGCTGCTCCTGCAATTGTTCAAACGACACCCCCATCGGCCCCACCCGCATCTGTGTCTTATACACCTCTGACGCTGCCGACGATCTTCCG
>NZ_QBUY01000148.1 GCF_003121405.1 Paraburkholderia sp. C35
TTCTTTGCGGCGGCAAAGAAAAGTAGGTGCCGCCCCGCACAGGGGCAACGCATGAAGAACCACTAACAAAAAGCGGATGCCATCAAACAAAAAAGCACAAACACAAACCGCAATGTTCAGCACAAGCCCACAAAAAACCAACCATAAAAACAAAAAAAACCAAAAAACATGAGCCACCCATCACATAAAAACATACCCAGGAACCTGACAAGTTACAGTACCGTGCCCGTCACTCCACCCGCCGCGCCGACACTGCATGATCGACCTCACGAGCAGGAACTTCATTGACCTAAGCGCGGGAGCGCAAAAACTACAGCGTGCCGTAGCCACAGACGCCACATCGGTGCTGGTCGTAGGCCGCGACAACACGACCCCTGCCAGCACGGCGGCATTGCAACGCGAATACGCGCTCCGACATCACTTGCACAAGGCATGGTGCGCAGTACCACTCGACATGCAACCGCACGGCACGGGCGCCGTGCTGATCCTCGCCGATCCAGGCGGCACAGCCCTGAGCACAGAAACGCGCACCGATCAGCCATATCGCACCGACCTGAAAACATACTTCGCCCTAGCCGTGAGCCTTGCGACGGCAACCAGCGAAATGCACGCAGCAGGCGTTATCCATCGCGCGCTGACACCCGGCAGTTTCCTCGTCGATGACAATGGACGTGCCCACCTTGTGGGATTTGGCTTCGCTTCGTGCTTGCTCAACGACATGACTGCGCTGCCCGACGCCGATTTCGAATGGGGCGAAGCGAGCTTCATCTATATGGCACCCGAACTCGGTGCCCGCATGAACGTGCGGGTCGATGAGCGGGCCGACCTCTATTCGCTTGGCTGCATCCTCTATGAACTGCTGACGGGCGTCGCCCCATTCGAGAACGCAACCGATGCCGCCGCGCGCGTCCATGCGCACGCCACGCATCGCCCGCGTCCACCCGCCGATCTCGACCCACAGGTGCCACCGCAACTCTCGGCCCTGCTGATGAAGCTGCTGGAGAAAGCGCCCGGCCAACGCTACGCCAATGCCGCAAGTCTGCTCGCCGATCTGCGCCGCTGTGACGATCTCTTCGATCGCCTGGGCCATATCCCATCGTTTGCGCTCGATACGCACGCTGCACTGCAATCGTTGCAGCGCGCCGACGGCGTGTTTGGCCGCGATCAGGAAATCGATGCATTGACAGCACTCTACCGATGCGTCGCCGATAGCGGCACGGCGCGCGTCGCGTGGGTCGCGGGCGTGTCGGGCATCGGCAAGTCCACCTTGCTGCAGGAAGCCGTAGCGCGCGTCCGTCGCCACGACGCGCCGCTGCTCGCCGCGGGCAAGAGCGAAGAGGGCCGCCGCGCACGGCCCTATGCCATCCTCGTGCAGGCACTGGAACCATTGCTGCAATACGTGCTGGGCTGCGCCGACGACGAGTTCGCGCAGTGGCGCAACCGTATCCGCGAGGCCACCGGGCCGGTGGGCCGCACGCTCGCGGGCCTGCTGCCTACGCTGACCGCCGTGCTCGGTTCGCAGCCGGGCATCGGCGAAGCACCGGACCCGCAGCCCTCGCTCGAACGCGAGCGCGTGCTGCAAGGCCTGGCGCGTCTGATCGCCTGCTTCGCGACGGCGTCACGGCCACTCGTGCTGCTGCTCGACGATCTTCAGTGGGCGGATGTCGGCACGCTGCATGTACTCGAACGCCTGTTGAAGCAGCACGCGCAAACGCCGCTGCTGTTTATAGGCGCATTCAGAGGCAACGAAGTCGGCGCGGACCATCCGTTGCGTGTCGGTCCGCTCGCGCAATGGCGCGACGCGCTGCGCATCGATCTTGGACCATTGGATGAGCACGCGCTGAGCGAACTGATCGCGCTGGCGCTGCATCGGGATACTCAGGCGTTGGCCCCGCTGGCCGCCGAGATCGGCCGCAAGACCGGGCGCAATCCGTTCTTCGTGCGTCACCTGCTGCGCGTGCTGGCCGATGAAGGTGCGCTCGAATACGACCTCGAAGCGGGCGCCTGGGGCTGGCATCTCGAACGCATCATGAGCCATCGCGGTGCGGACAACGTCGTCGAACTGCTGACGCACAAGCTCGAACAGTTGCCCCTGCCGGGGCAATGCGCGTTGCGCGTGCTGGCCTGTCTTGGCGATCGCGCGTCGGATGCTGCGCTGGCGGTCGCGTCGGCATTGTCCGAGGCCGACGCTGCGCAGGGTTTGCAGGCCGCGCTCGATGCGGGCAGCGTCTATCGCGATGGCGCGGACTGGGTGTTCTGGCACGACCGCATCCGCGAAGCCGCCTATGCGTCGATACCGAACCACGAGCGCGCACCGCTGCATCTGCAGATCGCGCGCCGCATGCTCGCCGCGCGCACCGCACAGGCCGACGTGTTCACGCTGGCCGCGCAGGTCAATCTCGCGCGGCCCGCCGTCACGGACGTCGACGAGCGGCTCGCGTTCGCACGGCTCAATCTCGATGCGGGACGTCAGGCGAAAGCGGCCACCGCGCACCATTCGGCACTCGGCCTGTTCCGCGCGGCACTCGATTTTCTCGGCGACGACGACGCGACAGAAGACGGCCTCACGGCCCGCATGCTGTGCGGCGAGGCCGAGTTCATGACGGGTGCGCTCGAACCTGCCGAGGCGCGTCTGTCGGCCCTTGAAGCCGTGGCGGGCGACGATATCTTCGGCGCGGATCTCGCGCGTCTGCGCGCGGCGCTCTATACAACACTCGGCCGCTATGACCTCGCGCTGGAGGTGGGACTCGCGTTTCTGCGCAAGGCGGGCATCGACGTGCCGTTGCATCCCAGCGCCGCCGATGTCGACCGGGAATACGCGCGCTTGCGCGGCTGGCTCGACGAGCACGGCATTGAAGCCCTGCGCGGCTTGCCGATCGTCGCCGATCCGTTGCGGCGTGCGATCACCGACATCTTCGTCGACCTGATTCCGCCCGCGCTCTACACGGACCAGGATCTCGTCGATCTGATGCTGCTGCGCGCCGTGAATCTCGGCATCGAGCATGGTCACTCGGATGCGTCCGCCAACGTGTACACGTGCATGCACCAGATCTTCGCCGCGCGTTACGGCGACCACGGCGCCGCGCTGCCGTTCGGCGAACTCGCGCTGCATCTGGTCGACGAACGCGGGCTGGCGCGTTATCGGGCGCGTGTCTATATGGTGTTCGGCACCTTCGTCGTGCCGTGGTCGCTGCCTGCGCGACGCGGCCGCGACTATATCCGTCGAGCGTTCGATTTTGCGGTGGAGAGCGGCGACCACACGTTCGCGATGTATTGCCCGAGCAACCAGGTCACGGGCATGCTGTTCGCGGGCGAGTTCCTCGGCGACGTCCGCGCGACGGTAACGCGAGGTCTCGCGCTGGTGCGCGACGCCAACTTCCGGCTGGTCATCAACTCTTTTCTGGCCAAGAGGGCATTCGTGACGGCGCTGCAGGACGGCGTGCCGGACCCGCTCGAAGAGCCGCCGCCCGTTCCCGTCGAAGGCGCGCCTGTCACGCTGGTGGATCTCGCCTACTGGGGGTACCGGATGCAGCGCGCGCTGCTGTTCGGCGATCTCGCCGATGCCGTCGAATCGCGACGTCGCGCCGATGCCTGTTCGAACTTCGCGCGTTCGTTCGCGGAGCGCGCCGAGTTGCCGTACTACGGCGCGCTGACCTTGCTTGCGTTGCCCGCGCGCGATGCCGGACAGCAAGCGGCGTTGCGGCGGCACATGGAGCAGCTCGACGAATGGGCCAGCGCATGCCCGATGAACTTCGTCGCGCGGCGCGAACTGGTGCGCGCCGAATACGCGCGCGTGGCGGGGGTACCGCATGAAGCGAGCGAGGCCTACGCGAAGGCCGTCTCGCACGCGCGCCGCCATGGCTTCACGCAGGTCGAAGCCTACGCCGCCGAACTGGCGGCGCGCTTTCATGCCGCGCGCGGAGAAGAGGTGCCGGCGCAGGCGTATTTGAATCACGCACGCGGCGCGTGGCAGCGTTGGGGTGCGACGGCCAAGGTGCGTCAACTGCAGGCCGACTATCCGGATAGCTTCGGCACCGACAGCGGTGCACCGGGCGCGAGCCGTCTTCAGGAACTCGACGTGCAGGCCGTGCTGCGCATTTCCAATGCGCTCGCCAGCAACATCGTGCCCGCGCGTCTGGTCGAAACGCTGTTGCGCACGGCACTCGAAAGCGCGGGTGCCGATCAGGGCGCGCTCGTGCTGTTGCAGCGTGGCGTGTGGCGCGTGCCCGCGCGTGCGCATGTGCTCGGCGGCGCGATCGTCGTGTCGCATGAGGCCGCTGTGTTTTCGTCGGATACCTTGCCCGTTTCGATCGTGCATGCCGTCGCGCGTACGCAGGAAAAGCTCGTGCTCGACGATGTCTGCGATTCGCCTGCCTATGCGCAGGACGGCTACGTGCGTCGTCAACGTCCGCGCTCAGTGTTGTGCGTGCCGCTGATGCGTTACGCGATGCTCGTCGGCGTGCTCTATCTGGAGAACAATCTCGCGGCGAATGTGTTCACATCGGCGAAAGCGGCGCTGCTCGAAGTCGTCGCGTCGCAGGCAGCGTTTGCGCTCGAAAACGCGCGTCTTTACGAAGAACTGTTTGAACAGAACCGGCAGCGCGCGAAAGCCGAAGACCAGTTGCGCAACGCGCTAGGCGACCTGGAGCGTGCCAGCCGTCTGAAGGCGATGGGCGAACTGGTGGCGTCGATCGTGCATGAAGTCGGACAGCCGCTTGCCGCCGTCGATACCTCGGCGAGCGCCGCATTGCGCTGGCTGAATCGCGAGCCGCCCGAAATCGGCGAAGCGCGCGACATGCTCACGCATATCAGCCTGAGCGCGACGCGGGCGCGCGCGATCATCCACGGGCTGCGCGCGAAAGCACGGAGAGCCGAGCCGCAATTCGCGACGCTCGATCTGAACGAGGCGCTGCGTGAAGCGGCGGCGCTCGTCGCAGGGCAACTCGAAGCGATGCAGATCACACTCGAACTGCGCGGCCTCGACTGTGCGGTGCAGGTGCGGGGCGACCGCATCCAGTTGCAGCAGGTCGCGATCAATCTGCTGACGAACGGCGCCGAAGCGATGGTGTCGCTCGCGCACGACGAGCGCAAGCTGAGGCTGATCTGCACGGCAGATGAGGGCGCGCCGGTTTGTGTTTCGGTGGAAGACAAGGGCAGTGGTATCGATCCGCAGATTGCGGAGCGCCTGCTCGAGCCGCTGTTTACCACCAAGGAGAACGGCATGGGCATGGGCCTCGCCATCTGCAATTCGATTGTCGAAGCCCACGGCGGCACGTTAACCCTTTCGCCGCGCGACGTGCAAGGCACGCGCGCGACCTTCACTTTGCCGCGTCTCGGGAGTGCGTCACCGCATACGATCGTATGATTGCCGCGCGCATGCAGATGCGCGTCGTGGATTGTTGTGTACGCATTTGTTACCATGGTCGGCCGCTCCAGTACAGCGGCCATCCGCGTCATAAGAAACAGCACAAAGCAACGATGTCGAGATCAACGCCCGCCCAGACAGCTTCCTCTCAAACCGATGCGCGCCTCGTTCATATCGTCGACGACGATGAACTCGTGCGCGGTGCGCTCTCGGGACTATTGCGTTCGATCGGTCTCGATGTGCGAGCGTACCCGTCGACGGAAGCATTCCTCGCCGCCGACAAGCCGTCCATTCCTTCCTGTCTCGTGCTCGACGTGCGGCTGCGCGGGCAGAGCGGACTGGCCTTGCAGCAGACCTTGAGCGAAGAGGGGCGCCTGCATATGCCCATTATCTTCATGACGGGTTATGGCGACATCGCCATGTCCGTGCAGGCGATGAAAGCCGGCGCGATGGATTTCCTCGCCAAGCCGTTCCGCGACCAGGACATGATTGACGCCGTGATCGCCGCGCTGGAGCGCGACGCGCGGCGTCTCGAATCGGATCGTTCGCTGCACACCATGCGTACCGCGTGGGATTCGCTCACGCCGCGCGAGCGTGAAGTGCTGCAACACGTCGCAACGGGTTTGCTGAACAAGCAGATCGCCGCGAACATGGGTATCGCCGAGATCACGGCCAAGATTCATCGCGGCCAGGCAATGCGCAAGATGAACGCGCGCTCCGTCGCCGAACTGATGCGCAAGATGGAAGCGCTCGGCATCGTCCAGACGCCGCGCTAGTCACGCGCCGCAAGGCGGTGACGGCGGTAAGCGGGAGTAATCGGGGCCATATACGATCATATGATGGTGAGCGCGTAGGGCGCGCTCTATGCTGAATCTGCCGGGCAAGTTTGGGATCCGCTCATTCGCTTGCCGGGCCATCAGTGAGAGTGTCCTTGTCACAGCACAATAACGGGCTAATAGCCATCGTCGACGACGATCCCCTCGTGCGCGCCGCGACCAGCAGTCTGGTGCGCTCATTCGGATGGGAAGCGCGGGCTTTCGCATCCGGCGCAGAACTGCTTGCCTCAGACGCGCTCGCGCGCACGCGTTGCCTAGTCTGCGACGTGCAGATGCCCGGCATGGACGGCATCGAACTGCTCGACACGCTCGGGCACCAAGGCATTCACATTCCCACCATCTTCATCACCGCGTTCGCCACGGCCCGCATGCGCGAACGCGTGGGCGCGGGCGCGGCGCTCTGCATGATCGAAAAGCCGATCGATGCGGGCGAACTGGAGACATGGATCGGCCGCGCGCTCGGACAGGAATAACGCCGATGCAGCGGCATCGCGGTGCAAGGCAACTGTCATCCCGATACATTTGGATACGTCGAGGAAAAACAGACGATACATTCAGCGCTTCTAATCCTTGGCAGGCGTCGATGCGACGACATCGGGCAGCCTGCAGTTCCATTTAGACAACGACAAGGACAAGACAATGAAGCTTCGCCAACTCATGATCAACAGCGGCCTCGCAGCCGTTGTCGCTTTCTCCGGCATGCAGGCGTTCGCCGCCGATACGGTTGCATCTGCAACGGATGCAGCGGCCGCAACCGCCGCAACCGCCACGCAAGCCCCCACGACGAAGAAGTCGATCCGCGCCGCCAATCGCGCATTCTCGAAGACGGTGCAAAAGACGCTCTCGAAGACCAAGGGTCTGGAAGACACGTCGATCACCGCATTCGGCAATGCGAAGACGGGCCAGGTGACGCTGGCAGGGCAGGTGTCGAGCGAAGATCAGGACCGCCTTGCCGTCGATACGGCGAAGCAGGTGCACGGCGTGACGGCAGTCGCCAGCAAGCTGACGCTGCGCCAGCAAGGCGGCGGCTGATCGCGGGATGGCGATGATGGCGGGCGGCCGTGCGGACATGGGTCCGTGAAAGCCGCTGCCATCGCCGGAATAGGGGCGTTTTCAATTCATGGCCGCGACAGTGACGGGAGAAGAGTCGATGAGCGCGCTATACAAAGACAATGTTGTGATTCGCACGTTGCTGAATGTGCTGGATCCGTCCGCAGAACAGCGCGACGCGTGCACGACCAGCCGTTATGCAGCGCTGAAGAAGCTGCGTATCAGCTTGCCGTCGCCCGCCGCCGATCTGCCCGTCGACGTGCCGCCGCGGCCCGCGCATATCGTGGTCGAGGAACGGCTGTCGTCTTGCACGATCAGCGTCTCCTGGAGCGATCCGTGCACGGGCCGTTACACTGAACAGATCTGGCGCAGCGGACTCGCGCGCGATGCCGCCGTGTGTGCGCTGACAGGTCGCGCGATCAGCCGTGGCGATGCAGTGTTCCGCCCGCGCGCGCATGATTTCCACGTGCCGTCCAACCGGCACCAGATGATTCTCGCCGCAACGCTCGACGCGCACGCCGGGCTGTCCGCTGCGTGAGCCATGTCGTTGTGACGGGTCTGTATTTCTATCGAGGACACCATGAGTGAACTATGGCGTTTGTCCGCGGCCGAGCTTGCAAAGCGGGTTCGCAGCCGTGAAGTCTCTGCACGCGAAGCGGCGCAGTCCGCGCTCGAACGGCTCGATGCCGTGAATCCCGTCATCAACGCCATCGTTGCGCACAAGCCGGAATGGGTGTTGCAGCAGGCGGACGAGATCGACCGCGTGATCGCGCGCGGCGACGATCCGGGGCCGCTCGCGGGCGTGCCCGTCACGGTGAAGATCAACGTGGACCAGGCGGGCTTTGCGACCACTAACGGCACGCGTTTGCAGGAAAACCTGATCGCCGAAGCCAGCAGTCCCGCCGTCGACAATCTCTCGAAGGCGGGCGCGGTGCTGCTCGGCCGCACCAACTCGCCCACCTTCGCACTGCGCTGGTTCACATCGAATCAGGTGCACGGCCGCACCTTGAATCCGCGCGATGCGTCGCTCACGCCGGGTGGATCGTCGGGCGGCGCGGCGGCGGCCGTCACGGCGGGCATCGGGCACATCGCGCTGGGCACCGATATCGGCGGATCGGTCCGCTATCCCGCCTATGCGTGCGGCGTGCACGGACTCAGGCCAAGCCTCGGGCGCGTGCCGGCATTCAACGCGTCGTCGCCGGAACGCGCGATCGGCGCGCAACTGATGTCGGCTGCGGGGCCGATTGCGCGCACCATCGAAGATCTGCGGCTCGGCTTGCACGCGCTGGCCGCACCGGACCTGCGCGATCCCTGGTATGTGCCGATGCCGCTGGAAGGGCGCGCGGTGCCGTTGCGCGCAGCGCTCTGCCTGCGCCCTGGCGGACTCGAGATCGCGAAGGAAGTCGAGGATGCATTGCGCGACGCGGCCCGCCGTCTGGCCGACGCGGGCTGGCACGTCGAAGAAATCGACGATGTGCCGTCGATCCGCGAAGCCGGGCAGTTGCAGGAACGTCTGTGGCTCGGTGACGGTTTCGATGCGCTTGCCGATTCCGTCGCGCGCGACGGCGATCCCGGCGCGGCTGCCGTGGTCGCGGCGGCGCGCCTGAAGGTGCGCGATCTACCCGCCGATGTGATCAGCCGTTCGTTGGTGCGACGCACGACGCTGGTGCGTCAGTGGCGTCTGTTCCTCGATCAGTATGCTGTCGTGCTGATGCCGGTATCGGGCGAATTGCCTTTCCCTGACGATCTCGATCAGCGCGGCGCAGAAGGCTTCGATCGCGTGTGGGAAGCGCAGTTGACCATGCGCGCGTTGCCCGCAATGGGCCTGCCGGGTCTCGCTGTCACGACGCAACTGGTGAACGGCGTGCCCGTCGGCGTGCAGATCGTCGCCGCGCATTATCGCGAGGATCTGTGCCTGCTCGCAGGCGAAGCAATCGAAGCGCGCGGCGTACCGCCTGCGCCCGTCGATCCTGTCGTGTGAACGTGCGGGACGGCTTCCGTTCGCGTGACGCATCACGCGAGCGGTGCCGTGACCGCGACGATAGCCGAGCCACGCAAGCGCTCGGCGAGATCGAGATGAACGGGGCGTTCGCCCCACCAGCGCCCGATTCCTTTTTGCACGCGATGGCCGATCACGACGATATCGGCATGGAAGGCCGCGACGTGCAAGGAAATCACATCGGCGGGGCGGCCGTACTTCAGATGTCCATATGCAGTGACGCCCAGACTTGCCAGATGTCCGACCGCGGCATCGAGCGCATGGCGTGCGAGTTGTTCCATGCTGGTGCAAGCGATGTCCGACAGCAGCCCTGCACAGATCGCATTTGCGCCGACGGAATCGACGACGGACACCACATCGACCTGCGCGGACAAGGCTAACGACAATTGCGAGCAGCGATTCAATGCGGCTTGAGCTTCGGCTGTTCCGTCATAGACGAGCAGCATTCTTGAGAAAGATGACATGTTCTCTCGATACCGTAACGAAGCACGAATGAACTCGTACTCCGATTGAAAGTGAAGTGCCATGGTGTTGAATGTCCCGTGCACTTCTCAACAACGCTTCACTATGCGGATCTATTCCGCGCGCATTCGTTTAGCGCCACTGATGTGAGTATTGGGGGAGTTGCTTCGCTGCATTGCGCTGTCTTGCGTGTGCCGGCTGCTGCCTGCGCCAGAGTGAATAGATGATCGAGTACATCTGATCGAGGTGTGACGCATCGCGCGGTAAGGCAGGGGTGTCGTCGAGTGCGCGCACGCAGGCCCGATGAACCAGTTCTTCCGCTTCATATTCGCTTTCGGTCAGGCGTAAGGCGAAAGACCAGAGTTGGGGAAGCATGTCGGGAAGAACGAGTGGAAGATCCATGCACTGCATTGCTATCGCTAAGCGGATTAACTGAAGAGAACTGCAAACTCTATCGCTTGAGCGTGCCGGACAGCTTGTCTGTCAAGCGCATTTGGCTTGTCTGCAACGCGCATTCGCGTGCTGTCAGCGAGCTATCAATTTCTTTGCAACGTTTTGTATCCACCATTGCAGCGGATACATTCCGACATATTCACGCGCGATATCCAGGCTATAACCAGAATGAGGTCATAAAGCGCGTCCTGGACAAGCAATCGAATGGTGCTGGACAATTTCCGGAGGAGTGAGATCACTACACTGAAAGCTCGCGGTTTTGACGATGCTGTGCACAGCTTGCAACGTGCTGTCATCGGAACCTTTTCACTGTATGAGATCTTTAACCGGAAAGAACATGAGTGAGTACATAGCAGCACTATCGTCGAATGTCCGCAGTCGGTTTTTTATCGACGGCGAATGGGTGCAGAGTCATTCCGATGCGCGTCACGTGCTGATTTCTCCCGCTACGGAAGAGCCGTTCATGTCGGTGCCGCTCGCGGATTCCGTCGATGTCGAACGTGCGGTCGCTGCGGCTCGCCGTGCATTCGATAGCGGTCCGTGGCCAAAGATGTCGGGCGCCGAGCGCAGCGTGTATCTGAAGCGTTTGACGGAAGAAATCCGCCAGCGCTTGCCGCTGCTCGCGCAATTGTGGACGGAGCAGGTCGGCGCGCCGATTACGTTCGCTAACGGCCTGCTGCCTGCAGGCATCACGCGTTTCGAGTTCTTTGCATCGCTGGCCGAAAGCTACGAATTCGAGGACAGGCGTCCGACGCGGCGCGGCCACGCGCGCGTGCGCCGCGAACCTGTCGGCGTCGCTGCATTGATTGCGCCGTGGAATGCAACCTTCCCGATCGTGTCGCACAAGATCGCTGCGGCACTAGCAGCGGGCTGCACGGTGGTCGTCAAGTCGCCGCTGGAAAGTCCGCTGGATGCGCTGATCATCGCCGAATGCGCAGCGGCCGCGGGCCTTCCGCCCGGTGCGCTGAACGTCATCACAGCGGGCCGCGACGAAGGCGCGCAACTGGTGCAATCGCGCGATGTCGACAAGATCAGCTTCACGGGCAGCGTGGCGACGGGGCAATGGATCGCGCGCACGGCAGCCGAACGGCTCGCGCGTGTCACGCTGGAACTTGGCGGCAAGTCCGCAGCAGTACTGCTCGACGATGTCGATCTGCCTTCGGCGCTGGCCGCGTTGACACCGTTCACGATGCCGTTTTCCGGGCAAATCTGTTTCGCGCAGACCCGCATTCTGGTGCCGAAAGCGCGGCACGACGAAGTGGTGGACGCGTACGCGGCGATCATCGCGAAGCTGAAAGTGGGTGATCCGCATGACGCGGACACGCGTATCGGCCCGCTGCTGAACGCGGTGCAGCGCGATCGCGTGCGCGGCTACATCGAGCGTGGCATGGAAGAAGGCGCGCGTCTCGTGCTCGGCGGTACGGGCAACGGTGGCTTCAAAAAGGGCTATTTTGTCGAGCCGACCGTTTTCAGTCAGGTGAGCTCGCCTATGACGATTGCGCAGCAGGAGATCTTCGGCGCGGTCGTGTCGATTCTTCCCTACGACGGCATCGACGACGCCGTGCGCATCGCCAACGACACGCCGTATGGCCTGAGCGGTTCCGTCTATGGGCGCGACGTCGAGCAGGCGTATGCGCTCGCGAGCCGGATGCGCGCGGGTCACATCGGGATCAATGGCGTCGAACTGGCGGCCAATGTGCCGTTCGGCGGTTTCAAGCTATCAGGAGTGGGCCGCGAAGGCGGCCGCGAGGGGCTGGAGGCATTCCTCGAAACCAGGGCAGTACTGATGCCGGCGGCGGCGTAGCAGGCTGACAGGCGCGGAGTGCCGTTGCGCACATTCGCGTCGCGGACCTGCCGTGACCGTCCGTTTGATTCATGGGACGTTTTGATGCACTTCGACACGCACGAGATCACTTTCGATACCGGTCTGAGCGCAGGCGAGCGATGGTCGCACATCATGCTCAACAGTCACGGGTTGCGTTGCGCGTTCGATCCGCGCCAGTCGCTCGATTCGAGCGTCAGAAGCTGGCGGCTCTGTGAAGTGGGCGTGTCGCTTGCCGACCTCGCGATGCAGACGCTATCGCCCGTCGGTGAAGAATTGCCGTCGTGGCAGGGCGGCTGGCTGTTCGTGAAACTGGTCACGGCCGGACATGTGCACGTACGATGGCGCGACGGCATGCAACGTTTCGACGCGGGCAGCATGTTCATCATCGACCCTGTCTATCCGTTTGCCGAAGTGTTCCCGGAGCGCGCGCAACTGACGGTGCTGCGTGTGCCGAAAGAACGTCTGCGTGAGCGCGGCGTGCAGCGGCCGGGTGCGGCGCTGCTGGTGGGCGATGCGCGCTCGCCCGATGTACGCGCGACCTGCGATCTCATTCAGTGCATCACGCAGCAATCCACGGCGCCGAGTGCGATTGCGCAGCATATGATGGGCGATCAATTGCTGGAGCTGATCCAGTTCTCGATGATCGAACCCGGCGCGCAATCGAGACGACGCTGTCCCGAAGCGTTGATTCATCAGGCGAAGCGTTACATCGACAGCCATCTCGGCGAAGCGGGCCTCGATGTCGCCGCGATTGCTTCCGGTGTGCATGTTTCTCCGCAGCATCTGCAGCGGCTGTTTCGTGTGAAGGGCACATCGCTGATGCGCTACGTGTGGCAGGCGCGGCTCGAACGCGCGGCGCTGCTGCTGCAAACAGGCGGCGCGCACGACCACGCGATTCAGGACATTGCGTGGCAGTGTGGCTTTGCCACGGCGGCGCATTTCAGCCGGCTGTTCAGGCGGCAGTATGGAATGTCGCCATCGGATTTCCGCTATGCGGTCCATTTGTATCGCAATGTATCTGCGCCGCCGTCTGATACATAACGACGCATTGGGGCACTTTGCGGACACACCGCAGATACGTCCGGCATGTTTAATACCTCCATCAACAGGCTGCGCATTCGGCACGGGCGCGCAGATGTCTTCACAGCAACTGTTACCTGAGGAAAAGAAACATGTCGGATCAGATCAATACTCGGCGCCGTCGTCTGCTCGGGACGACCGTTGCGGGCATCGGCCTGCTGGAACTGGGCCTGAGCAGCCTGGCCAATGCGCAAACCAGCACGCAGACCAGCGCGACGAAAACGGGCGGCCGCGTCGCTTCGTTCGATACGATCAGGCAGATCAACGCGGGCACGCTGAACATCGGCTATGCCGAAGCAGGTCCGCAAAACGGTCCCGCCGTGATCCTGCTGCATGGCTGGCCGTACGACATCTACAGCTTCGCCGAAGTCGCGCCGCTGCTCGCCGCAGCGGGTTATCGCGTGATCATGCCGTATCTGCGCGGCTACGGCAGCACGCGTTTCCTCTCGGCGGACACGCCGCGTAACGGCCAGCAGTCGGTGATCGCCGTCGACATCATCGCGCTGATGGATGCGCTGAAAATCGACAAGGCGATTCTGGGCGGCTTCGACTGGGGTGCGCGCACGGTGGACATCATCGCCGCGTTGTGGCCGGAGCGGGTCAAGGCACTGGTGTCGGTGAGCGGCTATCTGATCGGCAGCCAGCAGGCGAACCGCGCGCCGCTGCCGCCGAAGGCCGAATTTGCCTGGTGGTATCAGTTCTACTTCGCGACCGAGCGCGGCTATGCCGGCTACGATGCGAACCGTCACGACTTCAACAAGCTGATCTGGCAACTGGCGTCGCCGAAGTGGAATTTCGACGACGCCACCTTCGATCGCACGGCGGAATCGTTCGCCAATCCGGCCCACGTTGCCATCGTGATCGACAACTATCGCTGGCGTTTGGGCCTGTCGCGCGGCGAAGCGAAGTACGATGATCTGGAGAAGCGCCTCGCCGCAGCGCCCGCGATTTCGGTACCGACCATCACGATGGAAGGCGACGCGAACGGTGCGCCGCATCCCGACCCGTCTGCGTACGCGAAGAAGTTCACGGGCAAGTATGCGCACCGGAACATCGGCGGCGGCGTGGGGCACAACCTGCCGCAGGAAGCGCCGAAGGCGTTCGCCGATGCGATCATCGACGTCGCGCGTTTCTGATCCGGCGACGAAGGAGTCTTCCAGTGCGACCTTTCAGAACCGCATCTGCCGTCCTTAGCGCGGCGCTGCTGCTCGCCGCCGTATCGGCGGATCAGGCGATTGCCGAATCTGCCACCTCGGCCAAACCGGCCTCGCCGATTTACGGCGTGACGATTCCCGACGGCTACCGCAAGTGGCAGATGATCGCCCCGGCGGAAGAGGGCGCGCCGCTCGACGAGCTGCGCGTGGTGCTCGGCAATCCCGCCGCGATCAAGGCGATCGAAAGCTCGACGCAGCCGTACCCGGACGGCACGATCCTCGTGAAGCTCGCGTACAAGCGCAAGCAGTCGCCCGATTTCGAATCGGCGACGGTGCCGGGCCAGCCGACCACGGTGCAGGTGATGGTGAAGGATTCGAAGCGCTATGCGTCGACGGGCGGCTGGGGCTTCGGTCGTTTCATCAACGGCCAGCCCGCCGATCTCGCGCAGCATCAGACCTGCTTTGCCTGTCATTCGGCGCGGGTAAAGGACCGCGACTACGTCTTTACGCGCTACGCGCCTTGAGGCAGGGCTGGTTTTCCACGTTTTGGGATTCCCACGCGCCCAAAGGCGCTGTGGGATAATCGCGGTTTGCCCAGGGCGCGACTCACGAGGTTGTTCGCACGGGCGCAAGAAGGGCCAATATTCCCGCGGCCCGCTTTCTCTCTGCGATATTTCACCCACAACCACGATGCCCGCATACCGTTCCAAAACCTCCACCGCCGGCCGCAACATGGCAGGTGCGCGCTCGCTGTGGCGCGCCACCGGCATGAAAGACGAAGACTTTTCGAAGCCGATCATCGCGGTGGTCAATTCGTTCACGCAGTTCGTTCCCGGACACGTGCACCTGAAAGACCTCGGCCAACTCGTCGCGCGTGAAATCGAAGCGGCGGGCGGCGTCGCCAAAGAATTCAACACCATCGCCGTCGACGACGGCATTGCGATGGGCCACGACGGCATGCTTTATTCACTGCCGAGCCGCGACATCATCGCGGATTCGGTCGAATACATGGTCAACGCGCACTGCGCCGATGCGATGGTGTGCATCTCGAACTGCGACAAGATCACGCCGGGCATGCTGATGGCCGCGATGCGCCTGAACATCCCTGTGATCTTCGTGTCGGGCGGCCCGATGGAAGCGGGCAAGACGCGCCTGGCGAATCCGAAGACGGGCACGATCGAGTTCAAGAAGCTCGACCTCGTGGACGCGATGGTGATCGCCGCCGATCAATCGTACTCGGACGCCGACGTCGCCGAAGTGGAACGCTCGGCATGCCCGACCTGCGGTTCGTGCTCGGGCATGTTCACGGCCAACTCGATGAACTGTCTGACGGAAGCGTTGGGCCTGTCGCTGCCGGGCAACGGCACGGTGGTCGCGACGCACGCCGACCGCGAGCAACTGTTCAAGCGCGCGGGCAACCGCATCGTCGAACTGGCGCGCCAGTATTACGAGCAGGAAGACGAGCGCGTGCTGCCGCGTTCCGTCGGCTTCAAGGCCTTCGAAAACGCGATGACGCTGGACATCGCGATGGGTGGCTCGACCAACACGATCCTGCACTTGCTCGCTATCGCGCGTGAAGCGGAAATCGACTTCACGATGAAGGACATCGACCGTATGTCGCGCATCGTGCCGCAGCTGTGCAAGGTGGCGCCGAACACGAACAAGTACCACATCGAAGACGTGCATCGCGCGGGCGGCATCATGGCCATCCTGGGCGAACTCGATCGTGCCGGCAAGCTGCATACGGATGTGCCGACGGTGCACGCGCCTTCCATGAAGGAAGCGCTCAACGCCTGGGACATCGTGCGTACCGACGACGAAGCCGTGAAGACGTTCTACATGGCAGGTCCTGCTGGCGTCCCCACGCAAGTCGCGTTCAGCCAGAACACGCGCTGGCCGAGCCTCGATCTCGATCGCGCGGAAGGTTGCATCCGTTCGTATGAACATGCTTTCTCGAAGGAAGGCGGTCTTGCCGTGCTGACGGGCAATATTGCGCTGGACGGTTGCGTGGTGAAGACGGCGGGTGTCGACGAGAGCATTCTGGTGTTCGAAGGCACGGCGCACGTTACCGAGTCGCAGGATGAAGCGGTTGAGAACATCCTGAACGACAAGGTCAAGGCAGGCGATGTCGTGATCGTGCGTTATGAAGGGCCCAAGGGTGGGCCTGGGATGCAGGAGATGCTGTATCCGACGAGCTATATCAAGTCGAAGGGACTTGGCAAGGCTTGCGCGCTGCTGACGGATGGGCGTTTTTCGGGTGGCACATCGGGCTTGTCGATCGGGCATTGCTCGCCGGAAGCTGCGGCGGGTGGCGCGATTGGGCTTGTGCGTGATGGCGACAAGATCCGTATCGACATTCCGAATCGCACGATCGATGTGTTGTTGTCGGATGACGAACTCGCTCGTCGGCGTGAAGAGCAGAATGCCAAGGGGTGGAAGCCGGTTAATCCGCGTCCGCGGAAGGTTTCAGCTGCGCTGAAGGCTTATGCGAAGCTTGTTATGTCGGCGGATAAAGGTGCTGTTCGGGATTTGTCTTTGCTGGATGATTAAGGTTTAGGTTTTTTTGTTTTTTTGTTTTTTGTTTTTTGCCGAAGGCTGCTCTTTTGGGGGTGGCCTTTTTTTTGTTTGTAGTGGTGGTTGGTGGTCTTTTATGGTGGTGGCGTCCGCGTGTTGTTAGTGGTCTGCTAGTGTTGCCCCTGTGCGGGGCGGCACCTACTTTTCTTTGCCGCGGCAAAGAAAAGTAGGCA
>NZ_QBUY01000149.1 GCF_003121405.1 Paraburkholderia sp. C35
CGACCCGCCAAAGGAAGACGGTACGCCGTCAATATCTGCCCGATACCGATGTTCCGGTATTCCGGCCTCGGTTTTTTCAATGTGTCAGCCACAGTAGATAGACCCCTTTCGGCTCATCAAAGGAAACAACGACGGCATAGCCGCTCGCCACCACAGGCGCGACGCGTCCTGCGTTTCTCCTCTTGACGATTCGGGGGACCTGTTCCGGGGAGACTTCCAGGGGCGGCGGACCGCGCGATAGCGATATTTTGTCGCGGTACCGTTATACTGTCCAATATCTATCGCATCTTTCTGAAATAGCTTTTGCAGAATATCAGATGGAACTTCGCCATATCCGCTACTTTCTCGCCGTTGCCGAAGAGCGCAACGTCACGCGTGCGGCCGAGCGGCTTGGCATCGGCCAGCCGCCGCTCAGCCAGCAGATTCACGCGCTCGAAGACGAACTGGGCGTGCGCCTGTTTCGCCGCACGGGGCACGGTGTCGTGCTGACGGAGGCCGGCGAGGCTTTCGCCGCCGACGCCAAGCGCATCCTGCACGACACGCGCCTCGCCGTCGAAAAGGCGCAGAGCGCCGGGCGTGGCGAGATCGGGCAGTTCAACATCGGCTTTACCGGTTCGGCGGCGTTCAACCCTGTCGTGTCGAAGCTGATTCGTGCGTATCGGCAGGCTTATCCGAATGTCACGCTCACGCTGACCGAAGGTAACACAGCGCAGTTGCTCGCGTATCTCGACGATGGGCGCGTCGATGTTGCGTTCGTGCGGCTGGGCAGTCAGTCGCCCGCTGGCGTGCAGTTCCACCACATCGCCACCGAGCCGATGAAAATCGTGCTGCCCGCCACGCATCGGCTGGCGAAGAAACGCAAGATCGCGCTGGCCGAACTGGCCGATGATCCGTTTGTCATGCTGCCGCGTGAAGCGAGTCCTACGTTGCATGATGTGATCGTCGGTGCGTGCCGCGAGGCCGGGTTCGAGCCGATCGCGGGGCAACAGGCGCCGCAGTTGTCGTCGGTGGTGAATCTGGTGGCGGCGGAGTTTGGTGTCTCGCTGGTGCCTGCTTCCGTGTGTCAGATACGGGTCGAAGGTGTCGTGTATGTCGACGCGCTCGGCAAGCCTATTTCGATTCGCCTCGTGCTGGCGTCGCGCATTGAGTCGACGCCTGCGAAGACGGCGAATTTTCTGGAGAAGGCGGCGGTGGTGACGGAGGAGATGCCCCGGCGTGAGGCATCGGAATAAGTGTAGCGAGCGTCAGGAGGATGCGTTCGCGCGATAAGTCTTGCCCTCGACTCAAACCACGAAGCACTTTCCTTTCATCGTCTTCGTCATATCGGCTTGCGGGATGGTCGTGGACTTCATCACGCACATCTTCGCTGCAGTCTGCTGATTTTTCGATTTGTGTTGCGGGCCTGGTTTCCACTCGTGAACGGTCGCATCCTTTGTCTCAATACCGAGTTGAAAGTGTGCCTCGTTATATGCCGTTGCGTACGCGTCGAGCGATTCATGCATATCTGACTGGCGGATCCACTCCGGCCTATAAGGAGAAAAGTCCTTTTCATTTGCCCCCTTGATCCACAGCATGACCTTGGTCCACTGCTGCTTCTCCCAGTCTCGAATCGCAAAGTTCGATTCAAGCAGGCTCTCGATAGACCATAGCTGATACAAGCCATAGTTCGCCGCGTAGACCTGTCTCACCGAAAATTGCTTTCCGAAACCGAACAGCAGACAGTAATGCGCGAATCCACCCGATTGACTGAGATCACCCGTGTCATCCCGACACAAAAACGGCATCACGACTGCGCCCTTGTTCTTGATGGCCATCGTCACGATTGCCCAAAGCTCATCGGCATTAGTAAATGTTTTTACCTCGCCTGCTGAGTAACCCGTCTGCATTGCAAGCGTGCTGATGTGCTCGACATCGTTCAACTCGCCGATCTTCGTGACGTTCATCTTCTTGGCAATCTGTCTGAGCGACGTCGTATACGGCCCGTCTACGTCAGATCTTCGAGGCACAGCAGCGTGATGGCCACGCATCTTGAATGCACCATCCAACGCGTAGATTCCACACGTTCCACCCCTTTGGGTCCATTTTTCAGGGATCGTGTTAATCGTGCAGTCTCCTTTCATCATGACGGCAAGTTGTTCTTTGTTGAGTATCACGGCTGCCTCCGCGGTCTGGTTGAGCAAACTCCATGTCAAATCGATCTTTGCAACGGCTCAGTATGCTCCTGTACATGCGGTGTACCTCGCATTCGCCACGAATTCGCAGACAAATTTTGGCAGCATGCAGGTAACGCGCATCAATCGTTGCTGCAGACGAAACACAAAGAGCCACCATTCCAATGGTCGATGCACTTCGATGACGTTTGCCAGTGTGGAAACTGACGTCGCCGTCACCTCAACAGCGAAGCGACTATGATGTAGCACCCGCCCAGCCAACCTCCAGACCCGCCACGAGAGTGCCAATGACGCTTACTCCTCCACCCGCCGCGCGCGTGGGCGATACCTTGTCATCCGTGAGTACGCCTTCGCTGCTCATCGATCTCGACACGTTCGACACGAACATCCGGACAATGGCCACATTGGCCGCCTCGCATCAGATCGCGCTGCGTCCGCATGCAAAAGCTCATAAATCGAGTGCCATCGCGCAACGACAGATCGATGCCGGTGCCGTGGGTGTCTGCTGTCAGAAGCTCAGCGAGGCATATCCATTCGCCGCTGCAGGTATTGCCAGTATTCACATCAGTAACGAATTTGTCGGCGCCGACAAGATCGCAATGGCCGTCGAGCTTGCTTCGCATACGGCGCTTAGCGTGTGCGTGGATTCCGTAGACCAGGTCAACGCATTAGGTACAGCGGCCGCCAAAGCTGGCGTGAAGATCGATGTCCTGCCGGAAGTCGATGCCGGGCAGCACCGCTGTGGCGTGATCTCCGTCGATGCACTGCTGGAACTCGTCGATGCCATCGCGTCGCAATCGGCATTGCGCTTTGCCGGCCTTCAGGCGTACCACGGCGGCGCGCAGCATATCGCCGACTGGACCGCGCGCAAATATGCTGCAAATCGTGCAGCGGACATCACCACCGAATTCGTCCGCGCACTGGATGTGAGAGGAATCGGTTGTGGTGTCGTCACGGGAGGGGGAACCGGAACCGTCGAGTTCGACGTGACGTCCGGCATCTACACCGAGATTCAGCCCGGCTCATATATTTTCATGGACGGGGACTACGGCGGTATCGAATGGACGGGTTCGCTGCAGTTTCGCCAAAGCCTCTACATTCTGTCTACCGTCATGAGCGCGAATCGCCCTGGCATGGCTGTGTGTGACGTCGGGCTAAAAGGACTGGCCGTCGATTCAGGGCTGCCGCGGCATACTCGCTGGGCGCTAGGGTCGCATGGTCCGACACTGGAATACGTCGGCGCAAACGACGAGCACGGCATGCTTTCAGTCAAAGACAATCCTGACGAACACACTGCCGGGCTGGTTGGACAACGGCTTCTGCTGCCGCCGGGGCACTGCGATCCAACAGCCAACCTCTACGACAACTACGTCTGCTTTCGCGCCGATCGCGTAGAAGCGATCTGGGCGATCGACGCGCGCGGAATGTCGCGATAACCACTATCGTCTGGCTGGCTCGCGAAGACTTGACGCGAAAGACAACGCGGGGCCAACGGTTACTTTTCAGATCCCTCGGCGCCTGAAAGCAAGCGCCAAGGGAAACGCTGCGCTACCGCCGTCACTGCTCCTGGTTACCCTCAGGCAACGGCCGCGTCCCTTCCAGACGCACCGATTGCAGCAGTTCCGGCTCGAGCCCCAACGCCCGCAGGATCGTCGGTGCGACCTGCGTGGTGCTCACGCGGCGATCGATCTGCCGTTCATGGTGATGCCCGTCCGGATACGCGACGATCAGACCGAGGTGGCTATCGTCGGGCGCGTTGCCGCCGTGCTCTTCGTCCTTCGATTTACTCGACGTATAGATCACACCGGGGTTCGGCTGCACGATGATGTCGGGCGTGCGGCCATTCGCCGGATTGCCGAACCACGATGCCAGGCGCTGCCCCGTCAGGATGTACGCTTGCGGTCCATCTGCGCAGATACCAGGCGCATTGCAGCTGAGATTGGCCTTGAGCGTCGCGACCACCTGATTCAGCTGACTTTGATCGCGCAGCCAGATCAGGCCGACATCGTCGGTTTGCACAAAGCCGGTTCCCACCAGACCGGTTCCGTCGTTCAGATTGCCTGACGTCGTGCTCGCCTGGCCGAACTTCCCGTCATGGTCCAGATAGTTGTTCGCTTCGAGCAGACTGGTCAGCGTATCGCCGTTCTTGACGAGCTTCGTATGATCCGTGGGTGACTGGCCGTGTTTTGCAGTGACCACGATCAGCGTCGAGTCGGCCAGATTGCGCGCCTTCAGTTCGGCGACCATCTTGCCTAGCGCATCGTCGACGTAGCTGATCGCATCGGCCACGTCTTTTCCGGGCGTAAAGCTCGCGTCGAGATAACCGCCGCCCGAAGCGACAGGTGCCTTCTGTGCAACGCTCAAGGTCTGGAAGTTGGTGCCGAACAGCGCCGGCACATCGGCGTTGACGCTACCCGTCGAATCCTTGCCGTCTATCTCGTGAATGATCGACTGGACGTGCAGGTTGTCGAAGGTTTCAGTATGCGTGTACACGTCCGTATAGTTCGTGCCCGTGGCAGGATCGATTGAATTGATCTCGGTGCGCGACAGATCATCAACGCCCTTTCCCGATGGGCCATTCAACCAGTCATAACCCCATGCGTGCTTGTCGGCCCATGCCGTGCGCGAGGCATGCATGTTCTGCTTCACGACTTCGAAGATCGTATTGGTCTTCACATAGTTATGCGGATAGACGGGTATGCACGCGCCGTTGATTTTTGCATGCGGAATAGCCTGCGGATTGAAGGCACCCCCGCCATTCAGATGCGTCAGCGCCCCACCGTTTTCCGCGTCGATCCCCGTCGTTTCATCGAAAACGACATTCCATCCCTGTTTGCCCGTGCACGTCGTATCCGATGGCGCGTACAGCGTCCGGTCATACGACACATCATAGAAAAGGCCGGCCGATTTCGGCGAACCACCCGTCACCAATGCAGCGAGACCCGGAAATGAATCGGATAGTCCAGGTGTATAGGCGTTTGTATAAGTCGTACCCGACTTCGCCAGCGACGCAAGATTCGGGCACGTATTGCCAGACAGACAACGCGCGACGTCCTGCTCGTGCAAACCGTCCACGCTGATCAGCAAAACGTGACTGATCTTCTTGTGATGTTCATCGCGATCATGTCGATTATCGTTATCTGCATGCGCGAGCAATGGCGAAGCAATTGACGATGCAGTGACCACGCACGTACCCATCCACCTGGCAAGACGATTCATGTGCACCTCGCTGAAATGTTCCTTTTGAATTACCAGCTATAACAGCGATGTAATGTGCCGACAGAATGCGTCCTGAAGATGACCTTGCGCTTTCGTTTAGCTCAAAGTTTGAGAACGCGAATCACGATCAGGCTTTAAAGCAGTGGTGAAACTCACTGCAATAGCTGAGAACATTTCTCAAAAGATGGAGAGAGATGAATGCAAAAATCGATTCAATCTTTAATCGACTAGTCAATTCAGATAGAGTGGGCATAGAGATAATCAGGCACTGAATACAACGCGCCCAGCGAGTGAATGTAGCATTGCTAACTAACTGTGATGACCCGAAAATAAGTGCACGTACGCGCCATCGATCGATCTCCGCGTCGACACCACCATGTGAAATCCACAGCCTGTGTGACCCACGCAACCGCCACTTGCGCGCAGGAAATCGACGTTTCGTCCAGAATCGCGGCCTGCATGACCTTGTACGACTAAAAATTGACCGATACATGCTGACGGAAGTCCGACTGGCGGGTTGACGCTGCTCCCCGGCTGACCGATATTGATTGATTGCCAGCTTCGTATCGATTCGTCCTACCTTATGACGTATGGCGTGTGTGACAGATGACACGGTGCGCGTGGCCATCGCGACGATCGATACATGCAAGCAATGTTTCTGCACTCATTCCCGGGGGGGACATTTGATGATGGGCGCTCAAACCGCTCGTGGCCCGCTTTTTCCGACGACGTGCGCGCGTTGTGGCGGCACGTTGTCTGAACCTGTGAACTTCTGTCCGCGATGCGGCGCGCAAGCAAAGCGCTCCTTCGGCAGTCGATTGTGGGCGTCACGTCCGAAAGTTGCGGCTGGGCCAGCCAAACCCGCGCCAGGCGCGCGGAAGCCTTCGCTGTCTCTGCGCATTGCCAGCCGTCGCGGCCTGACAGCGGGCGTCGTGGTGACGCTCGTGGCCGTCGTGGCGATTACGGCCACCTTGATGGTCATGCATCGGCAGGACGAACTCGCGGGAGGCGAACAGCAAGGCGCGTCGAACACCGTGCAAGGCAGTATCACGCCGGCTGGCACGACGCCGTCCGGACAACGCACGGCATCCACTGCCAATGAACAGGCTGCAATCGAGCCGAAGAACGCAAACACATCGACGGCTGCACCAGAGGTGACACCATCTCCAGCCGCGATACCGCAGACTGCTCAGGCACCGTACGCAGCCAGTGGCACCGCGCGAATCGAAGGCAGCAGTAAAAATCAGCGACTGCTGGCCATTGCGCTCGCGCGAGCACGCACCGGGCTGGAGAAAAACGATCTGCGTATGGCCCGCTCGGGCGTGTTCTGGGCGCTTTCGTTGCAGCGCGACAATAGCGACGCGCTCGCGATGAAACAGGAACTGCTGGCACGCGAACGAGCGCGAAACTAACCCGCTGTCCTTCATGACGCACGGTCTACCCGCCTTTGCGCGGGGACCGGGTTCTGCGCGTCTGCACAGTCGAATCTGCGAACAGGTCGGTCACCATCCCGCGCAGCCAGCGGTTGCCCTCGTCCTGATGGACTCGTGCATGCCAGAGCAGGTGAATGGGTGCAGCCGGCAAGGTCGAGGGCAGCGCGCGCAGGCTCAGTGAGAACGGCTCGGCCAGTTGCAAGGCGAGCCGTTCCGGCACCGTGGCAATCAGATCGGTGCGTTGCAGGATATAGCCGACGCTCATGAAATGCGGCACCGTCAATCGCACCCGCCGCTCCACGCCGCGCCGCTTCAGCCACTCGTCGACCTGACCGTGTCCGGTTCCGGCGGACATCACCACCAGATGCTCGGCATCACGCCACGCAGCGAGCGTGAGCGGCTTCGTTTCGAGTTCGTGCCCTCGCCTGAACAGGCACACGTAGCGCTGATCGAACAGGCGGCGTTGATAGAAACCGCCCTTGAGTTGCGGCAGCAAGCCGATGGCAAGTTCGACGCGGCCTTCGGCCATCTCGTTGCCCAGATTCACACTGGTGTCGCGCACGGTATTGAGTGTGATGCCAGGCGCCTCGCGCGACAGTCGTTCGACCAGCGCCGGAAGAAACACGACTTCGCCAATATCGGTCATGCCGATCGTTATCGTGCGCGTGACATGCAGCGGATCGAAACCCGTCTCGGGGTTGAGCGCCGTGTGCAGGATCGCGAGCGCTTGTGCCACCGGTTCAGCCAGACGCAGCGCGAACGGCGTCGGCACCACGCCACCCGGCCCGCGCACGAACAGCGGATCACCGAGACGCCGACGCAACTTGGCGAGCGCGTTGCTGACGCCGGGCTGGCTCATGTTCATCTGCTCGGCCACGGTCGATACGCGCCCCTCCTGCATCAACCGTTGAAACAGCAGCAGCAGATTGAGATCGACTTCGCTCAGGTTCATGATGCGTGCATCTCCCGCTCATTGATTTCAGTGATGATGCAGATTCACTCCATTTTATTGTGAGATGCACCGCCACTGCCGAGAATTCAGACAAGACACGACGCACGCATCCGGCTTCATCTACGCATGCGATTCGTGCCGACTCGAACGCATAGTCTGAATATTGGAGACAAGCATGGAACAGCTGGATCTGAAGATCGCCATCATCGGTGCTGGCATCGGTGGCCTCACGCTCGCACTCGCGCTGCGCGAACATGGCATCGATGCACACCTGTACGAGCAAACCGATGAGCTTCGCGAAGTCGGCGCGGCAGTCGCACTGTCGGCGAATGCGACGCGGTTTTACGAGCGCATGGGTTTGCGCGCCGCCTTCGACGCGGTGTGCGCCGAAATCCCCGCGCTGATCTATCGCGACGGCCGCAGCGGCGAAGTGATCGGACAGCATCGCGGCGAACCGAGTTATCGGCAGCAGTTTGGCGGCGCGTATTGGGGTGTGCATCGTGCGGATCTGCAGGCTGTGCTGTCGGGCGCGGTTGGGGCCGAGCGCATCCATCTCAGTCATCGGCTGACCAATCTCGTGCAGCATGCCGATCACGTCAGCTTGAGCTTCGCCAACGGCCAGCAGGTCTACGCCGATCTGGTGATCGGCGCGGACGGCGCACGCTCGATCACACGGCGCTGGATGCTCGGCTATGACGACGCGCTTTACTCAGGCTGCTCGGGTTTCCGTGGCGTGGTGCAGGCCGCAAGCATGGATCTGCTGCCCGATCCCGAAGCCATCCAGTTCTGGGTCGGACCACAAGGCCATCTGCTTCACTATCCGATCGGCGACAAGGGCGATCAGAACTTTCTGCTCGTCGAGCGACATCCATCGCCGTGGCCGTCGCGCGACTGGGTCACGCCGGCTAGCGAGGGCGAGCAGTTGCGTCTCTTCAAGGGCTGGCATCCCGCCGTGGTGCAGATGATCACCGCCGTGCCCATCAGCCAGCGCTGGGGACTGTTCCATCGCCCGCCGCTCGGGCGCTGGAGCAAGGGTCGCGTGACGTTGATCGGCGACGCTGCGCACGCACTCGTGCCCCATCACGGCCAGGGCGCAAATCAGTCGATCGAAGATGCCGTAGTGCTGGCCGCACAACTGGCCAAGGCGGGCGCGGGACGCTGGCGCGAGGCGCAGGAGGCGTACGAACGGCTGCGGCGCGGCCGCACGCGCAAGGTGCAGTTCGCGTCGATCACGACGGCAGACGTGCTGCACCTGCCCGACGGGCCCGAGGCACAGGCACGCAACGCCCGCCTTCGCGACCGCGAGAGCCTGCTGCATCATCTCGACTGGATTCACGATTTCGACGCGCTTTCTCAAGAGCCAACGGAACGTCAGGGCGGCACCTGGCTGTGAGCGCGGACCGGCGCTGATGACCGGCCAGAACCCGCAATCGGCGAAAGCCGCGGCCGCACAGGTCGCGGCGATGCCTGGCGTTTAGCCAGCGCCGCCACTTGCCCGTTTTCTGTCGATCAGCCGACCCTGGATAATGCGCGCGAGGTGCGGACCTTCACCGGCTTGTCACGCAACAGCAGCGGCATCAGGCGCCGGTTGGCTGTCTGCGCTGCCCATTCGCAATACGCGGCGCTGCCGAGAACCCAGCCGTTGAGCGTCGATTGCATCAGGTGATCGACTTCGCCTTCATCGAGAGGCTGCGCAGCCAGATTGCAATAAGCCTGCTGACGCTCGCCCGGCGTCGTGCCGAGTGCAGCATAGAGCGGATGGTCCTTGATGAAGCCATCGACACGCCGTCCAACGTGATGCGTGTAACTCGACCACGGGTAATTTCCCGGCTCTGCCACGAGATGACTGCGCACCGGCGCGTGATCGATGACCTTGCTCGCGAGCATGAAATACCGGTCCGGCTCGATCACGGTGGCGTGATACGCGCCGCGCCACATCATGCCGCGGCGTCCGTGACGGCGATTGAAGGTTTCGACGTAGCGGCGGCAGACGGCCTGCATCGCCATGGCCACGCTCGACTCGTAGGAAGGTGTGACGAGGAACTGAACCGCGTCGGGCATCAGCACCCACGCGTGCACTGCCAGATCGGCGACGCGCGCAGCGTCTGCCAGGCAGGCGAGAAAATAAAGGTAGTCTCCTTCGTCGAGGAATGCGGGCCCTTTGAGCCCCTGCAAGATAACGTGCTGCGGTTGTTCTGGGACGTAGTGCCGTGCAAGCCGTGTCATGCTGAATTAACCGGGAATCCGATGTTAGAAAAGCGATCCGACAGAGTTTCGGACGCGGACGATTCTAACGAAAATTCTATCGATCACGTATAGCCGTTACACCACGAATAGGCCTTTTTTTAGGCCTCTTTTCGTCCTTTTGAGGGTTGCGCGTGTTTTCCGGTTTATTCATCCGATGAATAGCGTCGGCAAAACTATTTAGTTCCAGATACGCTGGCCGATTTCTGTTTTCAATAGCCCGGCGGCCCATCCATTTTCGGGTTCGTGTGAGGTACTTCCAGACGCCCCTGATCTGTCTGACCGGATGAGGGTGCGCTTGAAGTCGTGCACCCCGCCATGACGAGCAATAAAACTAGAGCGATGGTCTTGATCATCGTCGCCTCGAAGGAAGTCGTCCTTTACTACTTGCGCCCGTGCGCCCTCACGACGGACACGCGTCCGCAGACACCGCCTCGATCGGCTGCCCGATCCGTCGCACGCTGACGCTGACGTCCATGCCGACAAAATCCTGCGCGGCGCCGAACCACGAACCGGCCACCGGCGCGGCCTGCTCAGGCGTGCGCGTGAACGCCACCCGGATCAGGTCCGTGCCGCCGACGAGCGAATTAGTCGGGTCGTATGGCACCCAGCCCGCGCCCGGCAAATAGACATGCAGCCATGCGTGCGTCGCGCCGGCACCGACCACGAGCGGTTCGTCGCGGCTCTCGATCTGCTTCGCGCCCTGTTGCAGCGCCGTATTGCGCACAACGGGCGGTGCCGATGTGTCGAGCGTCTGGTCGTAGAGATAACCCGACACGAAGCGCGCCGCCAGGCCGAGGCCTCGCATCACTTCCATCATCAGCAACGCGAAATCGCGGCAGGTGCCGCAGCGCAATTTCAATGTCTCGGACGGACGCTGCGTGCCGACGGCATCGCGCGACTGATACTGGAAATCGCTGCGGATCGCCGCGTTGATGTTGGCGAGAATATCGCGCGTGTGAATCGTGCCGCGGCGCGGCAGAAACTGCGCAACCCAGTCGTGCAGCAGAGGCTGATCGTCCGGATATTGCGGCGGCAGGAAAGGCGACAGGTCGAGCCGATCCTCGAGCGAATACTGGAACGGATAGTTCTCGGCCTCGGGCGCCAGGGGCAACTCCAGATTCTTGACGCCGAAATGCTCGATCACGAAGCGCGCGTGGAGCGTCAGCACGTCGGCGGGCACCCTGGGTTCGACGACCGCGACCGAATTCGAAAACACGTCTTGCAGCCAGTACTGAGTGCTGTGCGGCGACGCTTCGAGCGTGGCCGACAGCACGCGGATGTCGTGCGCGGCGCGTGGCCGGAACATCACGCGGTGCGGCGAAAACTCCACCGGCTTGTTGTAGCGATAGGTGGTGATGTGCTCGACTTCGAGAAAGACGGACATAGACGACCTCCGAGCCAGTGCTGCGCCAACGGGTTGCCATGCACGGACGCTACTGCCCGCGCCGTCGCAGGCAACGGGACGGAAGACATGCCCTGCCAGCCTGCCGGTACGGCAATCATGCCATTGCGGGCCGCATCCCGGAAGCCGGGTATAACATGCGCAGCGCCGCGCTTTACCTCAACGCGAACGCGACAGGCGGCGCGCGGCCAGATGCACGCCGAGCACGCAGGCAAGCCCGACGATACCGCCCGTGAGCACGTGCGTGAGCCGTTCGAACGCATCGGCGACGGACTGGTTCGCGAGCATGATCGCCAGCGAGACGAACACACAGCGGAAGAAGTACGCCACCACGTAGCGCTGAAACGCGACCAGCGTCAGAAATACCGCCAGTGTCGCGAGCGTGACGGCCATGCTCGAATGCGGCACCACGAATTCCCCGAGCAGAACGCCGATCGGCACACCGACGATCACCCCGAAGGCCCGGTGCTGCAGTTTGGTCCGCGCCGTTTCGACTGCGCCCGTGACGATGCTCGCCGCGCCCCAGATCACCCATTGCGCGTGCTGCAGGTGACGGTACTCGACCAGCAGCGCCGTGATGCCGACGCTTGCGACCATCGCGATCAGGTCTTCACCATAGGGCGCGCGGAGACCGAAATCGTCGAGATTGGACCAGCGTGCCGCGGCCTTGCCGCGCGAACGGCGATACGCCGACACCAGCGCCGGCACCAGCGCGGCGAGCAGATACGGCAGGGACGCGGGCACTGCGCGCATCAACGCATCGACGCTGCGGCCGCCATGCAGTTCGTTGGCGAGGATCAGCACGGGCACGAAGGTCCACGTGCCGAGCGCGCGCAATCGCTCGCCGCGCGACGCAACGAGGATCACGCCCGCCGCAAGCAGCATGCAAGCGACGACGAACAGCGCCGGCACCCGCTCGGCAAGCAGCAACAGCCAGCTTCCGCCGATCACCGCGAGTCCGTGCGCCAGCACGCCCGCTGGCCGCAGCGCGAGCTTGTCTTCGGCGATCATCGTTGCGACGGTCAGCAGCGACGCCTTGATCCACAGCTCGTTGCCCGTCGCCAGCGCCAGCAGGAAGAACGGCAGCAGGCCAACGGCTGCGCGCAACAGCGGCCAGCCGTTGATTTCTGTCGCGAGACGCAGATGGAAAGGGGCGCCGGCAGACATGCGTGAACTTCCCGTCCGTTGACCTTTATTGATGCCGTGAATGATGTCCTGAAGCAGTGTAGGACGGTTTTTCCACGCCCTGCATGCGCTGCCCGACTACGCTGTTAATTTGCAGCTAACCCGGCAAGGGCATAGTCGACCGTGCCGCTCCAGGCGGCGGCTTCCAGGATCACGCAATCCGCCACGCAACCGTTGCTTGCGCAAGGACACCCCATGAATTCGATCGACAGCAGTACCGGCGCGGCCTCATCGGGCGACGCTCCCCTGCAGGTGCGGGATATCGGCAGCTTTCATGTCGGCGGCCATATGGTTTCGCTGACGGGCATGCCGCTGCGGCAACGGGTCAGCACGGCGCAAGGTGCCGTGCATCCCATCGATCCCAACGGCGAGATGGTCATTGGCCAGATGTACGTGCAGTACGTGAAACTCGCCCAGCCCCGCAGCCGGCATCCCCTGTTGCTCTGGCATGGCGGCGGCATGAGCGGCGTCAACTGGGAAACGACGCCCGACGGGCGGCCGGGCTGGCAGATGTTCTTCCTGCGCGCGGGCTTCGACGTGTTCGTGTCCGATGCCGTCGAGCGAGGCCGGGCGTCGTGGGCGCCTTATCCAGAGATCTATCCGGAAGCGCCATACTTCCGCACGGCGCGCGAAGCGTGGGAAGAAACCTTCCGCTTCGGACCGTCCGGCTCCTGGCATATCGATCCGGCGCTGCGTCGCCATCACGCGGCGCAGCGCTTTCCCGTCGCGCAAATGGAAGCGTTCATGAACCAGTTCGTGCCGCGCTGGGGATGCAACGACGCGCTCACCCAGCATGCCTACGATGCGCTGATTGGCCGCCTCGACAGCAGCATCGTGCTGACCCATAGCCAGGGCGGCAATTTCGGACTCAACGCTGCACTGAATGCGCCGGATCGGGTCAAGGCCGTGATCGCGCTGGAGCCATCGGGTGCGCCCGACCCGGCATTGCGCGATCCCGCCGCCCTGCGCGGCATTCCCCATCTGTTTGTGTGGGGCGATTTCCTGACCCAGCACGCGTTCTGGGTCAACTCGCTGCCCAATGTGCGTCGATGGTACGAGTCCCTGATCGCCGCCGGCGTGGACGCGCAATGGATCGACCTGCCCGCGCGCGGCATCGCCGGCAATAGCCACGCGTTGATGGCCGACGACAACAGCGATCAGATCGCCGCCGTCGTGCTCGACTGGATGCGCGAACGCAAGCTCATCGGCTGATCCTGTCTTGCCCCGAGCGGGCGCAGCGGCGCGCGTCGGCAAGCTTCCGCGCTGCCGTCCATCTGGCACTTTCAACTCTTATATAAGACATAAGACATTTGACGTTCGAGGGCATAACAATTAAAATCGCGATCAAAGCAGTGCCCGGAGCAGCTTCGGCGTGCCTGAAAAAGCCATCCCCTGAAACGCAATACCAGCAGGTCTCCCATGCTTGAAAACTTTCGTGCTCATGTAGCCGCGCGCGCCGCGCTCGGTATTCCTCCCCTGCCGCTGACGGCCCAGCAGACCGCCGAGCTGGTGGAACTGCTGACCAATCCGCCCGCTGGCGAAGAGCAGACGCTCGTCGACCTGATCACCAACCGCGTGCCGGCTGGCGTGGACGAAGCGGCCCGCGTGAAGGCAGGCTTCCTGGCTGCCGTGGCCAAAGGCGACACCGCCTGCGCGCTGATCTCGCGCGCCCGCGCCACCGAACTGCTCGGCACGATGCTGGGCGGCTACAACATCGCTCCGCTGATCGAACTGCTGTCGGACGCCGAAGTGGGCACCGTGGCCGCCGACGCACTGAAGAAAACCCTGCTGATGTTCGACCAGTTCCACGACGTCAAGGAACTCGCCGACAAGGGCAACGCCAACGCAGTGGCTGTGCTGAAAAGCTGGGCCGACGCCGAATGGTTCACGAGCCGTCCGGAAGTGCCGCAAAGCCTGACCATCACCGTCTTCAAGGTGACGGGCGAAACCAACACCGACGATCTCTCGCCGGCTCCCGACGCCACCACGCGCCCGGACATCCCGCTGCACGCACTGGCGATGCTGAAGAACGCGCGCCCTGGCATCACGCCGGAAGAAGACGGCAAGCGCGGCCCGATCAAGTTCATCGAATCGCTGAAGGAAAAGGGCCACCTGGTCGCCTACGTCGGCGACGTGGTCGGCACGGGTTCGTCGCGCAAGTCGGCGACCAACTCGGTGCTGTGGTTCACGGGCGAAGACATCCCCTTCATCCCGAACAAGCGTTTCGGCGGCGTGTGTCTGGGCAGCAAGATCGCCCCGATCTTCTACAACACAATGGAAGATGCAGGCGCGCTCCCCATCGAACTCGACGTGTCGCAAATGGAAATGGGCGACGTGGTCGAACTGCGCCCGTACGAAGGCAAGGCACTGAAGAACGGCGCCGTGATCGCCGAGTTCCAGGTCAAGTCCGACGTGCTGTTCGACGAAGTGCGCGCCGGCGGCCGCATTCCGCTGATCATCGGCCGTGGCCTGACGGCCAAGGCACGTGAAGCGCTGGGTCTGGCGCCGTCCACGCTGTTCCGTCTGCCGCAACAACCTGCCGACAGCGGCAAGGGCTTCTCGCTGGCGCAGAAGATGGTTGGCCGTGCATGCGGCCTGCCGGAAGGCCAGGGCGTCCGTCCGGGCACGTACTGCGAACCGAAGATGACCTCGGTTGGCTCGCAGGACACTACCGGCCCGATGACGCGCGACGAGCTGAAGGATCTGGCTTGCCTCGGCTTCTCGGCTGATCTCGTGATGCAATCGTTCTGCCACACGGCGGCGTATCCGAAGCCGGTGGACGTGAAGACGCACCAGACGCTGCCGAACTTCATCAGCAATCGTGGCGGTATCGCGCTGCGTCCGGGCGACGGCGTGATCCACTCGTGGCTGAACCGCATGCTGTTGCCTGACACGGTCGGCACGGGCGGCGACTCGCACACGCGTTTCCCGATCGGCATCAGCTTCCCGGCGGGTTCGGGCCTGGTCGCCTTCGCGGCAGCTACGGGCACGATGCCGCTGGACATGCCGGAATCGGTGCTGGTCCGCTTCAAGGGCAAGATGCAGCCGGGCGTCACGCTGCGCGACCTCGTCAACGCGATCCCGCTGTGGGCGATCAAGGAAGGTTCGCTGACGGTTGCCAAGCAAGGCAAGAAGAACATTTTCTCGGGCCGCATTCTCGAAATCGAAGGTCTGCCGGATCTGAAGGTCGAGCAGGCGTTCGAACTGTCGGATGCATCGGCTGAGCGTTCGGCAGCGGGTTGCACGGTGCACCTGAACAAGGAACCGATCATCGAGTACCTCAACAGCAACATCACGCTGCTGAAGTGGATGATCGCGCAGGGCTACCAGGACCCGCGCAGCCTGCAACGCCGTATCAAGGCGATGGAAGCGTGGCTGGCCGATCCGCAACTGCTGCAACCGGATGCGGACGCGGAGTACGCAGCCGTGATCGAAATCGATCTGGCCGACATCCACGAGCCGATCGTTGCCTGCCCGAACGACCCGGATGATGTGAAGACGCTGTCGGACGTGGCGGGTGCGAAGATCGACGAAGTGTTCATTGGTTCGTGCATGACGAACATTGGTCACTTCCGCGCAGCGTCGAAGCTGCTGGAAGGCAAGCGCGATATTCCCGTGAAGCTGTGGGTTGCTCCGCCGACCAAGATGGACCAGAAGCAGTTGACGGAAGAAGGCCACTACGGCGTGTTTGGTACGGCGGGTGCGCGTACCGAGATGCCGGGCTGCTCGCTGTGCATGGGTAACCAGGCGCAGGTGCGTGAAGGCGCGACGGTGATGTCGACGTCGACGCGTAACTTCCCGAACCGTCTGGGCAAGAACACGAATGTGTATCTTGGCTCGGCGGAACTGGCGGCGATCTGCTCGCGTCTGGGCAAGATTCCGACCAAGGAAGAGTACATGGCTGATATGGGTGTGCTTAACGCTAATGGCGACAAGATCTATCAGTACATGAACTTCGATCAGATCGAAGACTTCAAGGAAGTGGCTGATTCAGTGCAGGTTTGAGTTTGCCCTGCGGGCTAGGCGGTGGTTTTTTTGCTGCGTAGCTTGTGCTTGATCGATGGCGTCGGAGGCGGTTTTTTGCCTGCGGCGCCGTTTTTTTTTGGGTTTTTGGGTTTGAGTTTGTTGTGGTGGTTTTTTTGTTGGCATCCGCGGTTTGTTAGTGGTTCTTCATGCGTTGCCCCTGTGCGGGGCGGCACTTACTTTCTTTGCCGCCGCAAAGAAAGTAAGCAAAGAAAGCGGGCTAACACCGCTAAT